>NZ_BBOX01000408.1 GCF_001553455.1 Streptomyces hygroscopicus subsp. hygroscopicus | reverse complement strand
GCACCCGGCCGGAGTACGTCTCCCCGCACGGCCCGGAGGTCGACGCGCGGGAGCGGAAGCGGGACCCGGGGCCCGTGCGGCGGTTCCGGCTGACCGCCACCGCGACCACGCTGGACATCGGCGCCCGCAAGGTGAAGTCCTGGGCGTACGAGGACCAGGTGCCGGGCCAGGAGATCCGCGTGACCGCGGGCGACACGGTCGCGCTCACCCTGGCCAACAACCTGCCGCAGTCCACCACGCTGCACTGGCACGGCATCCGGCTGCGCAACGACATGGACGGCGTCCCCGGGGTGACCCAGCGGCCGATCAGGACCGGCGCCTCCTTCGACTACCGCTTCACGGCGCTCTTCCCGGGCACCTACTGGATCCATCCGCACTCGGGCGTCCAGCTGGACCGGGGGCTGTACGCACCGCTGATCGTGGAGGACCCGAAGGAGCCCCTGGCGTACGACAAGGAGTGGGTCGTCGTCATCGACGACTGGCTCGACGGGGTGGGCGGACGCACCCCGGACAAGGTCCTGAAACAGCTGAACGGCGGCAAGGGCGCCCACGCCATGGACGACGACGGCGAGGGCAAGGGCGACGGCAAGGGCCGTAAGGACACCAAGGGCGGCAAGGGCGGCGGCAAGGAGGGCGGTGAGGCCGATGCCAAGGGGGCGGCGGCCCGGGGCGGTGCGCGGGGCGGCGGGCCCCGGGCTTCGGCGCGGCGCGGGGCCGCGCCGGCGGAGAGCGAACTGCTGGGCGGCCACGCGGGCGACGTCACCTACCCCTACTACCTGGTCAACGGGCGCAGCCCGGAGTCCCCGCAGGTTTTCCGCGCCAAGCGCGGCGACCGGGTCCGCATCCGCATCATCAACGCGGGCGGCGACACCGCCTTCCGCGTCGCCCTCGGCGGTCACCGGATGACCGTCACCCACACCGACGGCTACCCCGTCGTACCGGCCCGGACGGACGCGCTGCTGCTGGGCATGGGCGAGCGCTACGACGTCCTGGTCACCGTCAAGGACGGGGTCTTCCCGCTCGCCGTCCTGGCCGAGGGCAAGGGCCGGTCCACGATGGCGGTGCTGCGCACCCGCGGCAAGAACCCCGTGAAGCTCCCGCGCCCCAAGGAACTGGACGGCAAGCTGCTCACCGCGGCCCAGCTGAAGGCGGCGGAAGAGGTGCGGCTGACGCCCAAGGAGCCCGACCGCATCATCCGGATGCGGCTCACCGGCTCGATGCGCCGGTTCGACTGGGCGATCAACGGCCGGCCGTACGACCCCTCGCAGCGCTATCCGGTGCGGGCCGGTGAGCGGGTCCGGCTGTCCTTCATCAACGGCACCACGATGTGGCATCCGGTCCATCTGCACGGCCACACCTTCGCGCTGCCGGACGGCGGCCCCCGTAAGGACACCACGGTCCTGCTGCCGCACCACAAGGTGAACGTGGACTTCGACGCCGACAACCCCGGACTGTGGATGGTCCACTGCCACAACGTCTACCACTCGGAGTCCGGGATGATGACCATCCTCGGTTACCGGAAGTAGCCCCTGGAACGGAGAAGGCCCGGCCTCTTTACTCCCACCGCCCGGCCCGCCCGGGCCGCCCCGGGACCGGGGCGGAAACCCCCGGGGCCGGGCGGCGTGAGAAGGAAGACACCCCCGGCTATCGCGTCAGACAGACGATTACACTGGGCGCGTGCCTCAACTTCGCCTCGCTCTGAACCAGATCGACTCGACCGTCGGCGACCTCGCCGGCAACACCGAGTCGATACTCCACTGGACCCGGCACTCCGCCGAGCAGGGCGCCCACCTGGTGGCGTTCCCCGAGATGGTGCTGACCGGCTACCCCGTCGAGGACCTGGCACTGCGCTCGTCCTTCGTCGAGGCGTCGCGCTCCGCGCTGCGCTCGCTCGCCGAGCGGCTGGACGCCGAGGGGCTGGGCGAGGTGCCGGTGGTCGTCGGCTACCTCGACCGCAGCGAGCGCGCCCGGCGGTACGGCCAGCCGGCCGGCTCCCCGCAGAACGCGGGCGCCGTGCTGCACCGGGGCACGGTCGCCCTGACCTTCGCCAAGCACCATCTGCCGAACTACGGCGTCTTCGACGAGTTCCGCTACTTCGTGCCCGGCGACACCCTGCCCATGGTGCGCGTCCACGGCGTCGACGTCGCGCTCGCCATCTGCGAGGACCTGTGGCAGGACGGCGGCCGGGTGCCGGCCGCCTGCGCGGCGGGGGCCGGGCTGCTGCTGTCGATCAACGCCTCACCGTACGAGCGGGAGAAGGACGACACCCGGCTGGAGCTGGTGCGCAAGCGGGCCCAGGAGGCGGGCTGCACCACCGCGTATCTGGCGATGATCGGCGGCCAGGACGAGCTGGTCTTCGACGGCGACTCGATCGTCGTGGACCGGAACGGCGACGTCATCGCCCGCGCCCCGCAGTTCGCGGAGGGGTGTGTGCTGCTCGACCTCGACCTGCCCGCCGCCGATCCGGACTCCGTCCCCGAGGGGGTCGTGGACGACGGGCTCCGCATCGAGCACGTCACCCTCTCCGCCGACCCGCTCCCCCGCTACGAGGCGGAGCTGGCGGGCGGCGAGGCCGAGCGGCTGGGGGACGACGAGGAGGTCTACACGGCGCTGGTCGTGGGGCTGCGGGCCTATGTGGCCAAGAACGGTTTCCGCAGCGTCCTGATCGGGCTCTCCGGCGGGATCGACTCCGCGCTCGTCGCCGCCATCGCCTGTGACGCGGTCGGCGCGCAGAACGTGTACGGCGTCGCCATGCCCTCGCGCTACTCCTCCGAGCACTCGATCACCGACGCCACCGAACTGGCACGGCGCACCGGGCTCAACTTCCGCACGGTGTCGATCGCCCCGATGTTCGACGCCTATATGGACGCCCTGCGTCTCACCGGGCTGGCCGAGGAGAACCTGCAGTCGCGGCTGCGCGGCACGATGCTGATGGCGATCTCCAACCAGGAGGGCCACATCGTCCTCGCCCCGGGCAACAAGTCCGAGCTGGCCTGCGGATACTCCACGCTCTACGGGGACTCGGTCGGCGCCTACGGCCCGATCAAGGACGTCTACAAGACGTCCATCTTCCGGCTGGCGAAATGGCGTAACCGTGCGGCGGAAGAGCGGGGCCAGACCCCGCCCATCCCCGAGAACTCGATCACCAAGCCGCCGAGCGCCGAGCTGCGCCCCGGCCAGGTGGACACCGATTCCCTCCCGGATTACGACGTCCTCGACCGGATCCTGGAGCTGTACGTGGACCGGGACCAGGGGCATGCGGAGATCGTCGCGGCGGGCTTCGACGACACGCTGGTCACCCGGATCCTGCGGCTGGTCGACACGGCGGAGTACAAGCGGCGTCAGTACCCGCCGGGCACGAAGATCTCCGCGAAGGGCTTCGGCAAGGACCGCCGGCTGCCCATCACCAACCGCTGGCGGGAACACACCTGAGCCGGACCGGACCGAACGGGCCAGGGCAGGGCCCCCGCCGGTGGCGGGGGCCCTGCCCTGGCCGCTTTCCTGCCGCTTTCCTGGCCGCTGCCGGCTGGCCACTGCCGGCTGGCCACTGCCGGCTGGCCGCTGTCGGCTGGCCGCCGTCGGCTGGCCGCCGTCGGGTCGCGCGCTCAGCGCACCTCGGACAGCTGCGGCAGCGGCTCGCTGCTCGCCACGACCCGCGAGCCGCTCGCCGGGTCCCGGTCGGTCAGCCCCGCGATCAGCGCGATCGCGAGACCGATCACCGCCAGCACCGCGCCGACCAGCGTCGGGGAGGTCCAGCCCCAGCCCGCCGCGATGGCGACACCGCCGAGCCACGCGCCACCGGCGTTGGCGAGGTTGAAGGCGGAGTGGTTGGAGGCCGAGGCCAGCGTGGGGGCGTGCCGGGCCTTGTTCATCACCAGCATCTGCAGCGGGGTGGTGGTCATGAAGCCGACCGCGCCCAGCACCACGACCGACAGCAGCGCGGCCCACTTCGTGTGCACCGTGATGTCGAAGACCACGAGCATGGCGGCCAGCGCGGCCAGCGAACCGTACAGCGTCGGCCGCAGCGCCCGGTCGGTCAGCGGACCGGCGATCAGGGCGCCCAGCGTCATGCCGATGCCGAACAGCGCCAGCACCAGGGTGACCGTCGACTCACCGAACCCGGTGACCTCGGTCATCATCGAGGCCAGGTAGCTGTAGACGGCGAAGACGCCGGCGAAGCCGAAGACTGCGGTCAGCAGACCCAGCACCACCTGCCGGTTGCGCAGCGCGCCGAGTTCCTGGCGCAGACCGCCGTGCTGTTCGTCAGCGACCTGCGGGACGAGCCGGGCGAGCGAGGCCATGGCGACCACGCCGATCCCGGCGACGACCAGGAAGGTCGCCCGCCAGCCGAGGTGCTGGCCGAGGAGGGTGGCCACCGGCACGCCGACGATGTTGGCGATCGTCAGCCCCAGGAACATGGTGGCGACCGCGCGGGCCCGCCGGTCCTCGGTCACCAGCCGCGCGGCGACCACCGCGCCGACGCCGAAGAAGGCGCCGTGGGGCAGCCCGGCGAGCACCCGGCCCGCGATCAGCAGCCCGAAGCTGGGGGCGAAGGCGGAGGCGAGGTTGCCCACCGTGAAGAGCGCCATGAGCAGCACCAGCATCCGCTTGCGCGGGAGGCGGGAACCGAGGGCGGTCAGCAGCGGAGCGCCCACCACGACTCCGATGGCGTAGGCGGAGACGAGGTATCCGGCCGTGGGCACGGAGGTGCCCAGATCGTTCGCGACGTTGGGCAGCAGGCCCATCATCACGAATTCGGTAGTACCAATGCCGAAGGCGCTCACAGCGAGGGCGAGCAGGGCCAGGGGCATGAGAGACCTTTCAAACGAAGGAGAAGTGTGCAGGGATACGTATGTTCCCTAGCTGAACAAAGTCTCTCACGCCGAATGTTCCCGAGGACGATCCCAAGATGAACAGCACGTAAGATCTCGCCGGTCATCCGTGAGCTCGGTCACCCCCGGGCCCTGGCCGCCCCCGCCCGCCGCCGGAATCCGGCTCAGTAGTCGACCGACGCCGCCACCGGAAGGTGGTCGCTGCCGGTCCGGGCCAGCGTCCACGCCGAGACCGGGGCCACCCCCCGCACCATGATCTGGTCGATCCGCGCCATCGGGAACGAGGCGGGCCAGCTGAAGCCGAAGCCGTCGCCCGCCGCGCCCTGGGCGGACCGCATCTGCGCGGTGACGGGGGCGAGCGCCCGGTCGTTCATGGTGCCGTTCAGATCGCCGAGCAGGATCACCTTGTCGAGCGGCTCCCGGGAGATGGCCTCGCCCAGCGCGCGGGCGCTGGCGTCCCGCTGTCCGGCGGTGAAGCCCGCGTTGAACTTCACCCGCACCGAGGGCAGGTGCGCCACGTAGACGCCGATCCGGCCGTGCGGTGTGCCGACGACGGTGCGCAGCGCCCGCGTCCAGCCCAGCTTGATGTCCACCGGCTTGGTGCCGGACAGCGGGTACTTGCTCCACAGCCCCACCGTGCCCTGCACCGTGTGGTAGCGGTAGGTGCCCGCCAGCGCCCGCTCGTACGCCGGTACGGCCGCACTGGTCAGCTCCTCCAGCGCCACCACATCGGCGCCCGAGGCGGCCACCTCCTCGGCGGTGCCCGACGGATCGGCGTTGTCCGCGTTGACGTTGTGGGTGACCACGGTCAGCTCACCGCCGCTGCCGGACTTGTCGGAGAACATCAGCCCACCGAAGAGGTTCAGCCAGACCGTCACGGGCAGCACCAGGGCCAGCACCGCGCTCGCCGACCGCCGCACCAGACCGAGCACCAGCAGCACCGGAAGGGCCAGGCCCAGCCACGGCAGGAAGGTCTCCAGCAGGGAGCCGAGGTTGCCCACCCGGTTGGGGACATCGGCGTGGAAGATCATGATCAGGGCCAGCAGGACCGCGATCCCCGCCAGCACCAGTCCGCGCCGCCAGATCCCGCGATCGTTCCGGAGCCGGTCGAGCAGGCGGCCGATCCGGGAGCCCGATGGCCGGGGCGCGTCGTCCCCGAGCTGTCGTGTCTCCTGCGTGTACGCCTGCGTCATTCGCTGTCCCTCACTGCCTCAACTACCGCGCCTTGGGCTATGACCATAGGTGATGACCAGGGCTTTCCCGACGCCCCCAAAAAGGCTCCCCGCACGAGGACGTCACGGCGTAGGCCGGGAGTTCCGCATCCCGGGCACACCAGTGGCCGTTGTGACACACCACGCACAAACCGTCAGCCCCGTGGGGAGACCCCCGCGAGCACCGTATCGACGATCCGCTCGGCCAGTCCCTCGGGCAGCTCCTTCCACTCGTGGAGCATGGCGCGGGAGAGCATCGGGCCGGTGAAGAGGTCGGCGAGCAGCTCCAGATCCACGTCGTCGCGGATCTCACCGCTCTCCCGACCCCGCCGCAGCACGGCGCGCAGACTCGCGCGGCGGGCCGCTATGACGTTCTCGTCGTAGGCCCGCCACAGCTCGTTGTGCGCGTGCATCTGGGTGACCAGGCTGCGCAGCAGGGCGGAGTTGCGCTTGGCGAGCCCGCGCCGGCGCATGAACTCCAGGATGGTGACGAGGTCGTCGCGCACCGAGACCCCGGCGGGCTCGGGGCTGGGCTCCTCGAGGGAGCGCAGCACGTCGAGCATCAGCGCGTCCTTGCCCGGCCAGCGGCGGTACACGGTGGCCTTGCCGACGCCCGCCTCACGGGCGATCCCCTCGATCGACAGCCCGCCGACCGAGGCGCCCTCCTCCAGCAGCCGCAGCGCGGCCTCGATGATCGCGGCGTCGGTGGCGGGGCTGCGGGGACGGCCGCGCAGTCGGGGTTCGGTGCGCTCCGGTGCGGTCATCGGTCGGCCGACGCCTCCTCCCGGGGGCGCGGCCGACCGCCGCCTTCGGCCTGGCCGGACGCGCCCTTGCCGGGCAGGAAGGCCAGGACGACCAGCGCGCCGACGAGAGCGACGCCCGCCGAACCGAGCGCGGTGACGTGCATGGCGTGGACGAAGGCGTCCTGGGCCGGGCCCACCAGCGCCTGGCCCCTGGGCCCCAGCTTCTCGGCGACCCCCAGCGTGGCCTCGACGGACTCGCCCGCCGAGTGCCGTACGGAGTCGGGCAGTCCGGGCACCGCGGCGAGGGTGTCCCGGATGCCGTCGCGGTAGGTGGTGGAGAGCACCGAGCCGAGCACGGCGACCCCGAGCGCGCCCCCGACCTGCCGGAAGGTGTTGTTCAGCGCCGAGCCGGAACCGGCCTTCTGACGCGGCAGCGTCTGCATGATCGCGGTGGTCACCGGCGGCATGATATGCGCCATGCCGGCCCCCTGTGCGAAGAACAGCACCTCGAGCAGGACGATGGGGGTGTCCACGTCCAGCAGCAGGAACCCCGACATGGTGGCGGCCACCAGCAGCATCCCGCCGGTGCACACCGCGCGGGCGCCGAACCGCTCGACGACCAGCCGGGCGCGCGGGGCGAAGATCAGCTGGGCCACGGCCAGCGGCAGGATCAGCAGCCCGGATTCGAGCGCGCTGTAGCCGCGCACGCTCTGGGTGTAGAAGACCATGAAGAAGGTCACGCCCATGAGGGCGAAGAAGACCAGGGCGACGGCGGCGATGGCGGCGGAGAAGGCGGGCCGCCGGAAGTAGCCGACATCGATGGCCGGGTGGTCGCTGCGCTTCTCGTGCAGGACGAACAGGACCAGGACGACGAGTCCGGCGCCGATGGAGCCCAGCACCGGGGCGTCGGTGAAGTCGGCGAGCTGGCCGCCCTTGATGATGCCGTAGACCAGCAGCACGAGCCCGACGACGGACAGCAGCACCCCCAGCGGGTCCAGCCGGCCGGGCGCGGGGTCCTTGGAGTCGGGCACGAGCGCCACCATCGCCACCAGTCCGGCGATCACGATCGGTACGTTGACGAAGAAGACCGAACCCCACCAGAAGTGCTCGAGCAGCAGTCCGCCGGTGATCGGGCCGATGGCGATGGCCAGGCCCACCGCGGCGACCCAGATGCCGATCGCCTTGGCCTGTTCCTCGCGTTCGAAGACGTTGACCAGGATGGCGAGGGTCGCGGGCATCACGAAGGCGGCGCCCAGCCCCATCACCGCCCGGAACCCGATGAGCTCACCGGGCGACCCGGAGAAGGCGGCGAGCACCGAGCCCACGCCGAACACCGCCATCCCGCCGAGCAGGACCTTCTTGCGGCCCAGCCGGTCGCCGAGCAGCCCCGCGGTGAACAGCAGCCCGGCGAAGACCAGCGTGTAGGCGTTGATCGCCCACTCGAGCTGGCTCTGGGTGGCGCCGAGCCCGGTGGGCTTCGGTGTGGCGATGGTCTTCATCGCCACGTTGAGGATCGAGTTGTCGAGGACGACGACCAGGACGCTGACCATCAGGACGACGAGGATCGCCCAGCGCCTGCGGTGGACCGCCTCGGGGACGCCGGACCCGGCCGGGGCCCCTCGGGTGCCGGAAGGGGTTGCCATACCGCCAAGGCTAGGCGGGTAACGATACGAGACCGTCTCGTATTGGAAAGTCTTTGCGAGGGTTTGGCCGACCGGCGCGCGAGGGTTCGGCCCACTGGCCCGGCCCGTCCCGGCCACGCGTCGGGACGGGCCGGGCCGAGTCCCGGACGCGTGGCCGGGACGGGCCGTGACGAAAGTGGCCGGGGAGGACCCGGACGAGAGTGGCCGGGAAGGGCCAGGCCGAGTCCCGGACGCGTGGCCGGGAAGGACCGTGACGAAAGTGGCCGGGGAGGGCCCGGACGCGTGGCCGCGGTCACCGCACCGGAACTTACGGCCCACTTTCGCCCCGGCAGGAGCCGTGCCAGCATGGGGGTGGTCCGGGGACGCCGTCAGGGCGCCTCGAGATGATGAACAGGAGCCGTAGCGATGACGCACGTCACCCCTGCGCGGAAACAGTCCGGCACATCGCTCTACGGGGGCACCAGCTCCCGCCGTATCACCGTCCGTGACATCGCGGCCGCCAAGGAGCGCGGCGAGAAGTGGCCGATGCTCACCGCCTATGACGCGATGACCGCGTCCGTCTTCGACCAGGCGGGCATCCCGGTCCTGCTGGTCGGCGACTCGATGGGCAACTGCCACCTGGGGTACGAGTCCACCGTGCCCGTCACCATGGACGAGATCGCGCTGCTGTCCGCCGCCGTGGTCCGTGGCACCCGTCGCTCCCTGGTCGTCGGCGATCTGCCGTTCGGCTCGTACCAGGAGGGCCCGGTGCAGGCGCTGCGCAACGCCACCCGCCTGGTCAAGGAGGCGGGCGTGGGCGCGGTGAAGCTGGAGGGCGGGGAGCGCTCCGCCGACCAGATCGAGCTGCTGGTGCGGTCCGGCGTCCCGGTCATGGCCCACATCGGCCTGACCCCGCAGTCCGTCAACGCCTACGGCGGCTATCCCGTCCAGGGGCGCGGCGAGGAGGCGGCCCAGCAGCTGCTGCGCGACGCCAAGGCGGTCCAGGACGCGGGCGCCTTCGCGGTCGTCCTGGAACTGGTCCCGGCCGAGCTGGCCGCCGAGGTGACCCGGTCGCTGCACATCCCCACCGTCGGCATCGGCGCCGGTCCGGACTGCGACGGCCAGGTCCTGGTGTGGACGGACATGGCGGGCATGACCGACGGCCGGGTGCCGCGCTTCGTCAAGCAGTACGCACAGCTGCGGCAGGGTCTGGGCGACGCGGCCCGGGCCTTCGCGGAGGATGTCGTCGGCGGGGCCTACCCGGCCGAGGAGCACTCCTTCCACTAGCCGGCGAGTTCGGTCCAGTCGGCGAGTTCCACCAGTCGGCGAAGTCCGCCAGTCGGCGAGTTCCACCAGCCGGCGAGTTCCACCAGCCGACGAGAAGCCACTGCGGTATAACGGCAGCCCGCCGATCTTCCCCCGTCGGCGGGCTGTCCACCGCCTGTCGGCGGTCTGTCGGTGGCGGCTGTCATCGTGGAGCCATGACGCGACGGGAACACAGGATCAGGGACGGCAACGCCGTCGAAGTACGGGGGCTGGTCAAGCACTTCGGCGACACCAAGGCCGTCGACGGAGTGGATCTGGACGTGCCGGAGGGCACCGTCCTCGGGGTGCTCGGTCCCAATGGCGCCGGTAAGACCACACTTGTCCGCTGTCTGTCCACCCTGCTGACGCCGGACGCCGGCACCGCCACGGTGGCCGGGTACGACGTGGTGCGCCAGCCCCGGCAGCTGCGCCGCACCATCGGGCTGACCGGGCAGTACGCCTCGGTCGACGACAAGCTCCCCGGCTGGGAGAACCTCTACATGATCGGGCGGCTGCTCGACCTCTCCCGCAAGGAGGCCCGGGCGCGGGCGGACGCCATGCTCGAGCGGTTCTCGCTCACCGAGGCCGGCAAGCGCCGCGTGCGCACCTACTCCGGCGGTATGCGCCGTCGGCTCGACCTCGCCGCGTCCATGATCGGCCGCCCCTCGGTCCTCTATCTGGACGAGCCGACGACCGGTCTGGACCCGCACTCCCGCAACGAGGTGTGGGACGAGGTCCGGCGGATGGTCGCGGACGGCGCCACCGTGCTGCTGACCACGCAGTACATGGAGGAGGCCGAGCAGCTCGCCGACAACCTCACGGTGATCGACCGGGGCAGGGTCATCGCCGAGGGCCGGGTGAACGAGCTCAAGGCCAAGATCGGCGGCCGCACCCTGCAGATCCGCCCGTCCGACCCCGGCGAGGTGCGGCGGATGGTCGACGCCATCGCCCAGGCGGGGCTCGACGGTGTCGGCGGCGCGACCGCGGACACCGAGGAGGGCCTGGTCAACGTGCCGATCATCAGCGACGAGCAGCTGACCGCCCTGATCGGTCTGCTCGGTGAGCGCGGTTTCACGATCTCCGGGATCGACACCCATCTGCCCAGCCTGGACGAGGTGTTCCTGGCCATCACCGGCCGGAAGGCGTCCACACCGCAGGACGAGAAGGCCCTTGAGGAGGTCGCCCTATGAGTGCGGCAACGATGACCGCGCCGGTGCCTGGCAAGACCGACGACGGCAGGATCGGACTGCGCGCCAATCTGCGCCACATCGGCGCGCTGGCGCGGCGCAACTTCATGCAGATCCGGAACGAACCGTTCTCGATGTTCGACGCCCTGGCGATGCCGGTCGTCTTCTCGCTGCTGTTCACCTACGTCTTCGGTGGCGCGATGACGGGCGGCAACCGGTCGGAGTACGTCAACTACTTCATTCCCGGTCTGATGGCGATGGGCGGGCTCAACATCGCCATGTCGATCGGCAGCGGCGTCAATGACGACTTCAACAAGGGTGTCATGGACCGCTTCCGCACTCTGCCGATCGCCCGCTCCTCGGTGCTGATCGCCAAGCTGGTCGTGGAGAGCAGCCGGATGCTGGTGTCCACCGTCATCCTGATGATCATGGGCTTCATCCAGGGCTTCGAGCTCAAGACCGGGCCGCTGGAGCTGCTGGCCGCGGTGGTGCTGGCCCTGGTCTTCGGATCCTCGCTGACCTGGATCTTCATGCTGCTGGGGATGTCGCTGCCCACCCCGCAGGCGGTCAGCGGCATGGGCTTCCTGGTGATCATGCCCCTTCAGTTCGGCTCGTCCATCTTCGCCCCGACCGCCACCATGCCGGACTGGCTGGAGTCCTTCACCGAGTACAACCCGCTGTCCCGGCTCGCGGACGCCGCACGGGCGCTGACCAGCGGCCATGGCGCGGTGGCCGAACCGGTGACGGTGACCTTGGCGTGGGCGGTGGGCATCACGGTGATCGTGGCGCCGCTCGCGGTGCGCAAGTTCCGCAACAAGACGAGCTGACGGCCCACGGTCGACGGCCCATGGCCCATGGCCCCGGTCGTCGGGGATGGCCGCGCCGCACGGGAGGCGGCACGGCCATCCGACGACCACCCGCCCCGGCGCGGCGCCGGTCCGGGGTGGGTGCTACGGGCCGGAGCCGGGCACTACAGGCCGGGACGGGCAGTTGCCGGACCGGAGCCGGGCACCCACAGGCCGTGCCGGGCACCACGGGCCCAAGCGGGCGCTACGGGCCCGGATGGGCACTACGAGCAGGGCCCAGCGGGCACGCGCCGGACCAGGGCCGGACACCACCGGCCCAAGCAAGCACTACCGGCCCGGAACGAGCACAACGCGCCAGGGCCCAACGGGCACGCACCGGGCCGGGGCGGGCACCACGGGCCCAAGCAAGCACTACCGGCCCGGAACGGGCACAACGCGCCCAGGCAGGCTCAACCAGCCCAGGCGGGCACGTGCGGGCCGGGGCCGCGTGACGGGCCGGAACTGGGCTACAGGCCCACGTGGGCGCCAAGGGCCGGGGCAGGCGCCGCGAGCCCAGGCGAGCCCCCGCAGACCGGGACCGGCGCTGCAGGCCCGAGCAGGCGCCGCAAGCCGGACCGGCACAGCGCGCACAGGCGGGCGCCGCAGGCCCGGACGGCGAAACGAGCCCACGTGAGCGCCGCCTGCGAGCGCCACGGGCCGGGGCGGGCACGGGAGGGCGCTGCGGGCCGGGGGCGGGCGCCGCGGGCCAGGGGGGCATGGGCCGGGACTGGTGCCGGGGCGGGCCGCTCAGACCAGCGCGACGGCCTCCTCCAGGCTGAGGCGGAACCCCTCGGCGTAGACCCGCTCGTACGTGGCGTCCCCGAGTTGGGCCCGCGCCGCGGCCTCGGTCCGCTCCCGGCCCGTCCGTTCGCTGGCGGAGAGCCGGTAGGACTGCGGCCTGCGCAGCGCGTCGTACGCCCCCACCAGCCGCGCCGCGACCTCGGCCTGCTCCGACCCGCCGAGGTCGCTCAGCGCCTCGGCGGCGGTCAGCAGTTGCATCACCGGCATGAACGGCGCGATCAGCCCCGGCACCCGGCCGGTCGTCTTCGCCAGCGCGCCGCGCACGGTCACCAGGGCGTCCGCCGGCCGGCCCTCCCTCAGGCCCAGCCAGGCCAGCATCCCCTCCGCCATGCCCTCGAACAGGCGCATCCCACGGCTCTCGAACTCCCTGTGCAACGCGGTCAGCAGGTCCCGCGCCTCCGCCAGGCGGCCCGTACTGCCGTAGTGCTGCGCCAGGTGGATCCGGGCGTACGACAGCGGCTCGCTGCCCACGTGCTGCCCGTGCTCGACCACCTCGCGCAGGATGCGCACGCCCTCCGCGACCTCCTCCTCGGTCCCGAACTCCACGAACACCCCGGCCAGCCGGGACCGGAGCAGCAACACCTGTTCATGGGCGCCCAGTTCCTGGGCCCAGCGGATCGCCGCGCGGTAGTCCTCGACCGCGGCCGCGCCCTCGCCGAGCTGCTCCCGCGTCTCGCCGCGGCCGGACAGCGCTTCCGCCGCTCCCCACGCGTCACCGAGTCTGAGGAAGATCTCCAGACTTTCGTCGGCGTCGTCGGTCGCGCCCTGGTCCAGTCCGCTCCGCTCGTGGCGCAGCTTGGCGCGCAACTGCAGGGTGAACGCCAGCTCCCAGGTGTAGCCCAGCTCCCGGCAGGTGCGCACCGCCTCGTCGGCCATCTCATGCATCAGGGCGAAGTCGCCCTTGAGGAGCACCGCGAAGAACCACAGGACGCCCGGGAGGCGGCAGGTCTGCGGCAGCCCCGGCTGGTAGGCGGCGACGATCCCCTCCAACTCGCGCTGGATGTCGTCGCCCGCCATGGCCTGCAAGTCGCCCTCGATGTTGGCCAGCGCGAACAGCCGCACCCCCCGGCGCGCCTCGGTCAGCAGTTCGGGTGCCATCGGCGGCGGGGCGGCGATGCAGCTGACGTACAGCGGGGGCGCGGGTGCCACGGGCGGTGCGAAGGGGCTCGGGCCGAGCTCCGCCGCGGCGACCGCCCAGTGCCGCGCCTCGCCGCGGTGGCCGCGCAGATACCAGAACCAGCCGAGCGAGAGCACCAGGCACAGCGCCTCCTGCTCGTCGCGGTCGGCCACGGCCCGGCGCAGCGCGGTGCGCAGGTTCTCGTACTCGGTCTCCAGCCGGTCCAGCCAGTGGCGCTGCGCGGGGCCGCGCAGCAGCGGATCGGCGGTACGGGCCAGCTCCCGGTAGGCGACCAGATGGCGCCGTTCGATCGCCGCCCGCTCACCGGACTCGTCCAGCCGCTCCGCCGCGTACTCGGCGACGGTCTCCAGCAGCCGGTACCGCATCTCCCCGGCCGTCCCGGGCGCGGTGACGACCAGCGATTTATCGACAAGGGAACCGAGCAGGGCGGCGACATCGCGGGGCTCCACGACCCCGGCAGGCCCGGCAAGTCCGGCAGCACCGGCAGGCCCGGCGGAACCGCCAGGACCAGCAGGACCGCTGGAGGCGCCGGTATGTCCGGCAGGACCAGCGGGCCCAGCGAAACCGGCGGGACCGGCAGGACCGGCGGCCCCTGAGAAACCGGCAGGCCCGGCGGAACCGGCAGGACCAGCGGGACCGGCGATCCCTGCGAAACCGGCAGGACCGGCAGGTCCAGCGGGCCCGGCAGGACCAGCGGGCCCGGCAGGACCGGCAGGACCAGCGGGCCCGGCAGGACCGCTGGAGGGGCCGGTGTGGCCGCACACCGCCTCCGCCGCGGCGAGGTCACAGCCGCCGGCGAAGACGGACAGCCGGGCGAGCACGGTGCGTTCGGGGGCGTCGAGGAGGTCCCAGGACCAGTCGACGACCGCCCGCAGGGTCTGCTGACGGGGCAGCGCCGTACGGCTGCCGCTGGTCAGCAGCCGGAAACGGTCGTCGAGACGGTCGGCGAGCTGCCGCGGGGTGAGCAGTCGCAGCCGGGCGGCGGCCAGTTCGATCGCCAGGGGCAGTCCGTCCAGGCGCCGGCAGATCTCGGCGCACGCGGCCGGGTCGTCCTCGGTACGGAAACCGGGCCGGGCCGCCGCGCCCCGGTCCTGGAGCAGCCGCAGCGCCACGGAATCGGGCAGCGGCTCCACGGGGCGCACCAACTCACCCGGAACGGCGAGGGGTTCGCGGCTGGTGGCCAGGATGGTGACACCGGGGCAGTGGGCGAGCAGGGTCTCGGCGAGGTGGGCCGCGGCCGCCACGAGGTGTTCGCAGTTGTCGAGCACGATCAGCATGCGGCGCGGGGCGCAGTGTTCGATGAGCCGGGCGCGTGGATCGTGCGCGGTCGGATCGGTCGCGGCGCGCAGCCCCTCCGTCGCCGTGCTGCGGATCACGGTCTCGCGCGCCCCGAGCGCGGTGAGGACCGCCTCGGGGACCATCTCGGGGTCGTCGACGGGCGCCAGCTCGGCCAGCCACACCCCGTCCGGCCAGGCGGCCGCGACCGACTCGGCGGCCTCCTGCGACAGCCGGGTCTTCCCGGCGCCGCCCGGCCCGAGAAGGGTGATCAGCCGGTGGTCGGCCAGATCGCCGCGCAGGCTCGCC
Source organism: Streptomyces hygroscopicus subsp. hygroscopicus (assembly GCF_001553455.1). Taxonomy (GTDB): domain Bacteria; phylum Actinomycetota; class Actinomycetes; order Streptomycetales; family Streptomycetaceae; genus Streptomyces; species Streptomyces hygroscopicus. The sequence goes on along the minus strand of NZ_BBOX01000408.1, from coordinate 76 downwards.
AGATCGGCCTCGCGGCCGACGAAGCTGGTCAGCCGGGCCCGCAGATTGCCACCTCCGACGGGGGCGGGGGCGGGGG
>NZ_BBOX01000407.1 GCF_001553455.1 Streptomyces hygroscopicus subsp. hygroscopicus | reverse complement strand
CCGCCGGCCGCACCTGGACCCGTGCCTCCTTGATCTGCTCACCGGTGCGCCGGAACAGGTGCTGGAAGACGGTGCCGCCCGCGGTCGCCACCACGCTCACCACGCCGGCCCCGAGGATCGTCCCGTAGACGCCGAGCTTGGAGGCGAGCACCGCGGCGGCGACGGCCGCCAGGGCGCTGCCGGCCACCTGGGCCACGCTCAGCTCCATCCGCCCGCTCTTGTGTCGTCCGTCGCCGTCGGCCTTGCCGTGCATCTCCCGCCTCGCCTGGACATTCGTTCCACCCTGCAGGGAGAAGTGACCGATAAACGAAGCGGATCGTTCCGATTCTGTCGTTTCTGTGAAACTTGCCACCCAAATGACGTCTCACTTCGAAGGATTCAGGCTCCGAACCCCCTTCCGGCCGTGAACTCGACTGGCGTGCCGCTCCACCTGAGCGGCCCGAATGGAGTACTGTGACGACTCCTGGCCCCGCTTTCCCGTCCGGCCGCCCGGACCCAGCGGGAGGGGTCGGAGGGCGGCAACCAACCGGCCCGGGCAACTCGGCAAAGTTGTGGCAGGCTGCACCCGGGCAGGCCACACTCGTCTAGCGGGAGAGCAGCGACGCAACCGTGACGTCGGCAGGCACCACCCGGGAGGTCCCCATGCCCGAACTGCGTGTCGTGGCCGTCAGCAACGACGGCACACGGCTGGTGCTCAAGGCTGCGGACAGCACGGAGTACACACTTCCCATCGACGAGCGACTGCGCGCCGCGGTGCGCAACGACCGCGCTCGGCTCGGCCAGATCGAGATCGAGGTCGAGAGCCATCTGCGGCCCCGCGACATCCAGGCCCGTATACGCGCCGGCGCCACCGCCGAAGAGGTCGCGCAGATGGCGGGCATCCCCGTCGACCGCGTGCGGCGCTTCGAGGGCCCGGTGCTCGCGGAGCGCGCCTTCATGGCCGAGCGCGCCCGCAAGACTCCCGTGCGCCGTCCCGGCGAGAACACCGGACCGCAGCTCGGCGAGGCCGTCGCGGAGCGGCTGCTGCTGCGCGGCGCGGAGAAGGAGACCGCGCAGTGGGACTCCTGGCGGCGCGACGACGGCACCTGGGAGGTGCTGCTGGTCTACCGGGTCGCCGGTGAACCGCATTCGGCGAGCTGGACCTACGACCCGCCCCGGCGGCTGGTCCAGGCGGTGGACGACGAGGCGCGGGCGCTGATCGGCGAGGCCGACGACACGCCCGAGCCCAGCTTCCCGTTCGTGCCGCGGATCGCCCGGCTGCCCCGCGACCGGGACCGGGACCGCGACCGGTCGTCGGCCGAGCGCCTCGACGACGACCCGGCGTCCACGTCCGCGTCCGCCGCGCTGGACGACGGCCTCGGTGAGCGGGACTCGCTCACCAGCCTGCTGGAGGCCGTGCCCAACTTCCGCGGGGACATGGTCGTGCCCGACTCGCCGGTCGCGCCGGCGCCTGTGCCGGACGAGCCCGACGAGGAGCCGGAGGCCGTCGAGCCGCCCGCCCCCGCGGCGAGCGCGGGTTCGGCGTACGCGGACGTGCTGATGCCGCGTTCGGTGGCGGGCCACCGGGACCGGCTGACCGGTACCACGGACCGCCAGGCGGAAGCGGACGGCGTCCGTCCGGGCCGCCGGGCCGCGGTGCCGAGCTGGGACGAGATCGTTTTCGGCACCCGCCGCAAGAAGCAGGATTAGCAGGGGAAGAAACCGTCGGGCGCATCACCCAACCGGAGGGGCCCCGCCACCGCATACCGGTGGCGGGGCCCCTCCGGTGCGCTCAGCCCCGCTCGGGGCCCGTGGCCACCGGACGGCCGCCGTCCGAGGACCACTCGCTCCACGAACCGACGTACAGGGCCGCCGGAATGCCCGCGACCGCCAGCGCCAGGACCTGGTGCGCGGCCGAGACCCCGGAGCCGCAGTACACCCCGACCTCGGCGTCCTCGGTGGCGCCCAGGGCCGCGAACCGCTCGGCCAGCCGGTCGGCGGGCAGGAAGCGGCCGTCGGCGGTGACGTTCTCCACCGTGGGGGCGGAGACCGCGCCCGGGATATGGCCGCCGACGGGGTCGATGGGCTCCACCTCTCCCCGGTAGCGCTCGGCCGCGCGGGCGTCCAGCAGCACCCCGCGCCGCGCGAGGGCCGCCGCGTCGTCCGCCTCCAGCAGCGGCAGGGCCCCGGGCTCCGGGACGAAGTCGCCCTCGGACACGTCGGGCGCGTCGGCGGTCAGGGCGCCGCCGGCCGCCGTCCAGGCGGGCAACCCTCCGTCGAGCGCCCTGACCGAGGGGTGCCCGGCCCAGCGCAGCAGCCACCACGCACGCGCCGCGGCCCACCCCTGTCCGCCGTCGTACACCACCACGCGCCGGTCCCCGCTCACCCCGGCTCGCCGCATCGCAGCCGCGAACGCGGAAAGATCGGGCAGGGGGTGGCGGCCGGCCTTTCCGGGCGGGCCCGCGAGCTCGGTGTCGAGATCGACGTAGACGGCGCCGGGCAGATGCCCCGCCTCATAGGCGGGGCGGCCAGGAGGGCCGCCGAGTTGCCAGCGCACATCGAGCAGGAGCGGAGGATGCTCCTCCGCCAGCTCACTCATGAGATCGGATGCGGTGATGATGGCATGCATAGGAATCATCCTTGCGTAGTTATCTCTGCGCCAATTGGACCACCTGGCCACCCGGTGGACAGCTGGGTACCACCGGAGCGCAATGAAGCCGAAACGGATTTGCGTCAACAAGTCGGGCATTCTGCTGTGAGACACGATGCATTGCGGCTCCGCCAGGGCGCCATGTGCGACAGGTGGTGCAAATATCTGTTGGGCCCCCCGCCTCAGCACCTCCGCACGACCGCCCCGTGCCGCCGACCGGCCCGGGGCCGCACGGCCACCACGATGGTCCGAGGAGAGAATGACGTATGACCCAGGCAGCGACTCGGCGCACACCGGGCACGCCCTGCTGGACGAGTCTGATGGTGCACAGCCTTGCCGCGACACAGGACTTCTACCACGCCCTGTTCGGCTGGGAGTTCACACCGGGCCCACAACAGCTCGGCGCGTATGTCCGCGCGGTCCAGGGCGGCCGGCCGGTCGCCGGGTTGAGCGAGCTGCCTCCGGAACGCCACTTGCCGGTGGCCTGGTCGACCTATCTCGCCTCCGACGACGCCGATGAGACCGCCGAGATGATCCGCGCCTGCGGCGGCACCGTGGCGGTGGGCCCGCTGGACGCCGACGAGGCCGGCCGGATGCTGATCGCCTCCGACCCCGAGGGCGCGGTGTTCGGCGTGTGGCAGGAGGGCACGTACCCGGCGGCGGAGGAGGCCGGGGCGCCCGGTACCCCGGTCTGGCACGAGCTGCTGACCCGCGAGGGCACCGGGGTGCTGAAGTTCTACCAGATGGTCTTCGGCTACCGGACCGAGGCGGCGGCCGCCGAGGATCCGGGCTGCCGCACCCTGCGCCTGGGCGACCGGCCGGTCTGTGCCATCCAGAGCGTGGGCGACGCCCTGCCGCGCGGCCGGGGCCCGTTCTGGATGACGCACTTCGCGGTGGCCGATGTGGACGACACGGTGCGCCGGGTCACCGCGCTCGGCGGCCAGGTGGTCCGGCCGCCGTCGCGGGGAGCGGCCGGGCGCCGGGCCACGGTGCGGGACCCGGAAGGCGCCGCCTTCACCGTCGTATCGGCGGACCGGGAAGTGGGCTAGGCCCGCCGTCGAAGGGGGTGTCCCGCGGGTGCCCGCGGGTGCCCGGGCCGCGCCCGGCGCGGTCCGCGGGACGCCCCTCAGTCGACCGGCAGCACATCGGGTGACAGGGCGGCGGCGCGTGCCGCCGCGGCCGTCATCCGGTGCCGGTGGTGACGCCGGCACAGCACCTCGTAACCGACCTCGCTCTCCGGCCGGTTGACGTCGCCGACGACGACCTGGGCACCCTCGACGACCATCTGGCCGCCGACCGTGCGGGCGTTGTGCGTCGCCCTGGCGCCGCACCAGCACAACGCCTCCACCTGCAGCACCTCCACCCGGTCGGCGAGCTCCACCAGGCGCTGGGAGCCGGGGAAGAGCTTGCTGCGGAAGTCGGTGGTGATGCCGAAGGCGAAGACGTCCACGCCCAGGTCGTCGACCACCCGGGCGAGTTGGTCGATCTGGGACGGGGTCAGGAACTGCGCCTCGTCCGCTATCACGTAGTCGACCCGGCCCCCGGCGGTCATCGCCCGCACCACATGGGCGTAGAAGTCGAGGTCGTCGGCGACCTCGACCGCCTCGGTGACCAGCCCCAGCCGGGAGGAGAGCTTGCCCTCGCCCGCCCGGTCGTCCCGGGTGTAGATCATCCCCTGGAGGCCGCGCGCCGAGCGGTTGTGCTGGATCTGCAGAGCGAGGGTGCTCTTTCCACAGTCCATCGTCCCGGAGAAGAACACCAGCTCGGGCATGGGGAAGCGGGGCCTTTCATACGGCGGGGGGGGCGAAGGGGCGGAGCGCTCAGGAGCGTACTTCGAGGAGCGGCACCAACTGCTCCAGGGGGGTCATCGAACCGTGCAGCCCGACCATCGCGGACTCCTTCGGCTCGGTGTGCGAGGCGACGATCGCGACGTCCTCGCGGGCGGCGGCCACGACATCGCCGATCCGCCGGTACAGCCGGTCGTCGACGCCCTTGCCGCCGCCGTCGGCACCGCCGGGCCCGCCGAACCAGCCCGCCTCGATCGCCTCGTCACGGCTGGCCACCCACATCCGCTCGCCCAGCACCTCACGCCAGACGGCCAGCACATCGCCGGCGGCGCCGGGGACGGCGTACACATGCCGGGCGCGGGCCTCGCCGCCCAGCAGTGAGACGCCCGCGCGCAGCTCCCAGTCCTCGTCGAAGTCGATGCGCGACTCCGGGTCGAACGGGATGTCGATCATGCCGTGGTCGGCGGTGACATAGAGCGCCGAGCGGGGCGGGAGGCGCTCGGCGAGCCGCTGGGCGAGCCCGTCGACATACCTCAGCTGGCCGCGCCATTCGGGCGAGTCCACACCGAAGCGGTGCCCCTTGCCGTCCACTTCGCTGTAGTACGTGTAGACCAGCGAGCGGCCCGCGGCGCCGAGCTGCTCGGCCGCGAGGTCCATCCGCTCCTCGCCGGAGAGCCGCCCGTGGAAGGTGCCGCCGCTCAGCGCGACCTTGGTGAGCGGGGTCTCGGCGAAGGTCGGCGCGGAGACCTGGCAGGTGTGCACGCCCGCGGCGTCCGCGAGCTGGAAGACGGTCGGATACGGCTGCCAGGCGTGCGGATCCGTCCAGGGCTGCCAGCGCAGCTGGTTCATCAGCTGGCCGGTGTCGGGGTTCAGCACCGTGTAGCCGGCCAGTCCGTGGGCGCCGGGGGGCAGTCCGGTGCCCACCGAGGCGAGCGAGGTCGCGGTGGTGGACGGGAAGCCCGCGGTGAGCGGCTGCCCGGTGCCGCCCCGCGAACCGGGCAGCAGCGAGGCCAGGAAGGGCGCCTCGGCGGGATGGGCGCGCAGCAGCTCCCAGCCGAGGCCGTCGACCAGGAAGACGCAGACGCGGTCGGCGGGTGGGAGCACCAGCTCGGAGGAGAGCCCGGGGACCTCCTGGCCCGCGACGACGGCGGGCAGCAGATCGGCGAGCGAGCCGGTGCCGTACTTCGGCACCGGGGCGGACCGGGGGTCGAGCGGGGCGAACTCGGGCCAGGGGGAGGCGGTGGAGGGCAGCGGCCCGGTGCCGGAGCCGGGCATCAGCGGCCGGTGTCCGGGGTGGCCGCGGTGGCCTCGGAGAGCGCCTGGGCGAAGGCGAGGGTCTGACGGACGGTGTCGGGGCCGTCGCCCGCCTCGCTGACGCGCAGGCTGAGGTCGTCGGCGGTGGAGGAGCCGGTGTAGCCGTGGTCGGCCTCGCAGTTGGGGTCGCCGCAGGCGGCGGGCTCCAGGTCCAGGCGGCTGACGGCGCCCCAGCCGATGGTCAGCACGACCTCGCGGGGCAGCGTGCCGGGGGTGTACGACTCGGGGTTGGCGACGACCCGGCTGAGCACGACCGAGGAGATCCGCTGAAGCTTCACGGACTCGGTGGAGGTGGTGGCGTACGGCGAGGGGGAGGTGCCGTCCGCGGCCTGCTCGTCGGTATGGCTGACGATGAAGCGGTTGCCGGTGAGCACGAGGACCGTGACATGGCGGCGGACCTCGTTGGCGTCGAAGGTGGTCTCCTGGTGGACCAGGTACGACACGATGGGCTCACCGCCCACGGCGGCCTCCACCGCTTCGGCCACGAGTGCCGGGTAATAGCCGCTGCGCTCGATCGCCGCGCGCAGCCCCTGGGTCGTCGTACCGGTCTTCGCCATGTGCACCATCCTACGGGGCCGCACCGACACGGGCGCCCATGCCCGCCCACGGCCGGAGGGTCAGTAGGCGGGCATGTGGCGGGGACCGAGGTCGGTGCGCGGCGGCGGCGGGGCGAGCCGCGCCGAGGCGCCGAGCACGGAGAGGCCGTGCTGGGCGACCACGACGGGTTCGAGATCGACCGCGACCACCTCGGGGTGGTCGTCCACCAGGCGGGACACCCTCAGCAGCAGTTCCTCGAGGGCCGCGGTGTCCACCGGCTTGGAACCGCGCCAGCCGAACAGGAGCGGCGCGGTCCGGACCGACCGGATCAGCTCGGCGGCGTCCCGGCCGGTGACGGGGACGAGGCGGTGGGCGGTGTCGCCGAGCAGTTCGGAGGGCGCGCCGGCGAGCCCGAAGGAGAGCACGGCCCCGGCGGCCGGGTCGATGGCGGCCCGTACGACGGTGTCCACGCCGCGCGGCGCCATCCGCTGCACGACCAGCCCCAGCTCCTCCGGCCGGCCCAGGTGGCCGGTCAACTCGGCGTAGGCGCGGCGCAGTTCCGCCTCGCTGCCCAGTTCCAGCCGCACTCCGCCCAGGTCGGTGCGGTGGCGCAGGTGGGAGGCGGTGGGCTTGAGCGCGACCGGGAAGCCGAGCCGCTCGGCGGCCCGTACGGCGGTGTCGGGGTCGGGCGCGGACAGGGCGGGCAGCACGCTGACGCCGTAGCGGGCCAGGAGGCGCTGGGTGTCGGCGGCGGACAGCTCGACGCCCGGGTCCGCGTCGTCGCCGGTCCCGCCGCCGGTCCCGGCGACGGTGCCGCCGCCGGTCCCGGCGACGGTGCCGTCGCCGGTGCCGTCGCCGGTGCCGTCGCCGGTGCCGTCGGCCGGGGCGAGCAGCACCTGGATGTCGGCGGCGGCACCCGCCTCGTCGATGTCGTCGTACTCCGGGACCCGGCCGGGCTCGGCGGCCTCCTGGCGCCACCGGGTGTACCGCACGGCCTCGGCGAGCGCGCGCACGGCCCGCTCGGCGGCGGGGTAGGCGGGGATCCGGCGGGTGCCCGGCGCGGACTCCTCGCCGGTGCCGGCCAGGGCCGCCGCGAGCTCCTGGATCTCCAGGTGGACCACCGCCACCGGCTTGTCAGGACCGGGTCCGGAGGTCTGGGCCGCCTCCCGGACGGCCGTGGCGAGGGCGTCCGCGCGGGAGTCGCCGACCCAGGGGATGGCGGTGACGACGACGGCGTCGCAGGAGTCGTCGGCGAGCGCCTCGGTCAGGGCGCGCCGGAAGTCCTCCGGGGTGGCGGCGGTGGTGAGGTCGCGGGGCGGCAGCGGGCGGAGCCCCTCGGTGAGGCAGGCGTCGTAGGTGATCAGGTCGAGCGACTCGGAGTTGCCGAGGATGGCGACGCGGGGGCCGGCGGGCAGCGGCTGGGAGGCGAGCAGCACCCCGGTGTCGGCGAGTTCGGTGACGGTGTCGACCCGGATGACGCCCGCCTGCCGCAGCAGATCGGAGACGGTGGCGTCCGGGATCCGGGTGGTGGGCACGGCATGGCCGGTGGGGGCGCTGCCGGTGTGGCGGGCGCCCTTGACGACGACCACCGGTTTGACGGCGGCGGTGCGCTTGGCGAGCCGGGTGAACTTGCGGGGGTTGCCGATGGACTCCAGGTACATCAGCACGACGTCGGTCTGCGGATCGTCGTACCAGTACTGGAGGAGGTCGTTGCCCGAGACGTCGGCGCGGTTGCCCGCGGACACGAAGGTCGATATCCCGGCGATCCCGGCGAGGCTCGCCAGCCCGGCGCCGCGCCGGTGCAGCCCGGACAGCAGCGCGATGCCGATCGCCCCGGACTGGGTGAACAGACCCAACCGGCCGGGGTTGGGCAGCTGCGGGGACAGGGACGCGTTCAGCCGGACGCCCTCGGCGGTGTTGATGACGCCGAAGGCGTTGGGGCCGAAGACGCGCATGCCGTAGGTCCGCGCCTGGCGGACGAGGTCGCGCTGGCGGTCACGGCCCTCGCGTCCGCTCTCGGCGTATCCGGCGGAGAGCACGACGAGGCCCTGGACGCCGTGGTCGCCGCACGCGGCCACGACGTCGGGCACCCGCTCGGCGGGGACGGCGACGACGGCCAGGTCGACGGGCTCCTCTATGGCGCGCAGCGAGCGGTGGGCCGGGACGCCCTCCGGCTCCAGGCGGGTCAGGTCGTCGGGGAAGGCGTGGTTGACGGCGTGCACGCGCCCGGTGAAGCCGCCGTCGAGGAGGTTGCGCAGCACGGTACGGCCGACGCCGCCGGAGGAGCGGCTGGTGCCGATGACGGCGACGGAGCCGGGGGCGAGCAGCCGCTGGACGGAGCGGGCCTCGGCCCGCTGCTCGCGGGCGCGCATGACGGCCAGGGAGCGGTCGGTGGGTTCGAGGTCGAACTCCAGGCGGACGACCCCGTCCTCGAAACTGCGCTTCTGGGTGTAGCCCGCGTCCGTGAACACCTTGATCATCTTGGTGTTGGCGGGCAGCACCTCGGCGGCGAACCGGCGGATGGCCCGCTCACGGGCGACGGCGGCGATGTGTTCGAGGAGCGCGGAGGCCACCCCGCGGCCCTGGTGGGCGTCCTGGACGAGGAAGGCGACCTCGGCCTCGTCGGCGGGGGCGGGGCCGGAGCCGGCCGCGAGGCGCCCGTCCGGGGCGGCGCCGGACGGGGACCGGGCCGGCAGGCCGCGGCTGTCGATGCGGTCGTACCGGACGGTGGCGATGAACTCGTCCCCGACGATGGCCGCCAGCCCCACCCGGTCGACGTAGTCGTGGTGGGTGAAGCGGTGGACGTCGCGGTCGGAGAGGCGGGGGTAGGGCGCGAAGAAGCGGTAGTACTTCGACTCGTCCGAGACCCGCTCGTAGAAGCTGACCAGCCGCTGGGCGTCGTCGGGGGTGATGGGGCGGATCTGGGCCGTGCCGCCATCCCTGAGCACCACGTCGGCTTCCCAGTGGGCGGGGTAGGAGTGATGGTCCGACGGGGTCCGCATGGGGCCCAGGGTACGGGCCCGCGCGGTCCGGATGATGGACACCCTTGCGTCGGGGCCAGGTGTCGGGGGAAGGTCCGTATCGGGCCGGTCCGGGCACGACCGGGCATACTCGGACATGGTCCGGGTGCATACGGACACCGTATGCTTTGGTCTAGACAACAGCACCCACCTGAAGGGCAACACCATGGCTGAGCGCCGCGTCACCATCGGCTGGGCCGAGGGCCTGCACGCCCGCCCTGCGTCGATCTTCGTCCGGGCGGCCACCGCCGCCGGGGTCCCCATCACGATCGCCAAGGCGGACGGCACCCCGGTCAACGCCGCCTCCATGCTGGCCGTGCTCGGCCTGGGCGCCCAGGGCGGCGAAGAGGTCGTCCTCGCCTCCGACGCGGACGACGCCGAGGTCGCGCTCGACCGCCTGGCGAAGCTGGTGGCGGAGGGCCTCGAGGAGCTTCCGGAGACCGTCTGATTCCCGCGTGCTGCGAGGATTCCGCGCGGCGGGACCGCGGTGACCATTCCGGCCACCGCGGTCCCGTTGTTTTTCTTTTTCCACCCGGAATCGGCGACGGAGGACCGGGTCGCGAATCAGCCCCGGGAATTCCCTCCGGTTGTCTACGGGATCGCTGTTAATTCCGGCCGCTCGCCGTGTTGACGGAATGTTTCGAAGTCCTCACCGGAACGGGGCGGCGCAGCCGGTATTCGGACAGCGAGCGCTCGGTGTGCGCGGCGGCGAGCGCCCGCGCCCGCTCGGCGTCGCCGCGTGCGACCGCGTCCACCAGCGCCCCGTGCTCGGCCCAGGACTCCACGGCCCGCGCGGTCAGGTCGGGCCGCCGCCCGTCCTCGGCCGGCGCCGGCTGCCGGTGCGGGGCGGCCGCGTACACCCACGCGGTCTTGCGGCGCAGCTGGACGAGCATCCCGGCCAGGCTGGGACTGCCGGACGCCTGGGCGAGCGTCTCGTGGAACCAGTCCGCCAGCGGCCGCAGTTCGCCCAGCTGACCGCGCTGGGCCCGCTCCCGGCCCAGCCTGACCAGCCCGCGCAGCACCTTCAGATGCGCCTCGGTGCGGCGCTGCGCGGCCCGGGCGGCGCCCAGCGGCTCCAGCAGCGCGCGGATGTCCAGCAGATCGGCCGCCTCGCGCTCGGAGGGCCGGGCGACGCAGGCCCCCGCGTGCCGCCGGGTCGTCACGAAACCCTCGGACTCCAGGGTGCGCAGCGCCTCCCGGACGGGCACCCGCGAGACGCCGTAGCGCCGCGCGAGGAGTTCCTCGGTGAGCCGGCTGCCGGGCTCGTACGCGCCGGAGACGATGTCGTCGCGGATCGCCGTACACACCGCGTCCGCCGAAATCCGGCGACCGCCCTGGACCGCGGTGGTATCCCCGTTCATTTCCGGTCCCGCATTGTCGAACCTCCGCCTTAACGCCCGCGAAACGCACCCATGGAACGCGCGTTGAACGACTCTATTCCAATCGCACGTCATTTCCGATGGTGAGGCGCATTCCATGGATATTTTTTGGTCATCGGGGGCGGCACGCCGAAGGCCCCGTCCGGGGGGACGGGGCCTTGGCGGAGTCTCGTGCGGGGGGAGGGTCAGACGTTGACGCCGTGCGAGCGCAGATACGCCACGGGGTCGATGTCCGAGCCGTAGTCCGCGCTGGTGCGGGCCTCGAAGTGCAGATGCGGCCCGGTGACGTTGCCGGTGGCGCCCGACAGGCCGATCTGCTGGCCGGGGGTGACCTTCTGGCCGACCGAGACGCCGATCGACGACAGATGGCCGTACTGGGTGTAGGTGCCGTCGTTCATCTTGATGACGACGTTGTTGCCGTAGGCGCCGCCCCAGCCCGCCTCGACGACCTCGCCGGAGCCCACGGAGTGCACCGGGGTGCCGGAGGAGGCGTGGAAGTCGATGCCGGTGTGGGTGCCGGAGGACCACAGACCGCTGGACGCCTGGTAGGCGGTGGAGATGTAGGAGCCGCTGATCGGCGCCACGAAGGTGTTGAGGCGCCGGCGCTCGGCCTCGCGCGCCGCGCGCAGCTTGGCCTCCCGCTCGGCCTTGGCCTTCTTCGCCGCGGCCTCCGCCTTCCTGGCGGCCTCCTGGCGGGCGACGGCCTCCGCCTTGGCCTTGGCCGCGGCCTGCGCGGCGGCGGTCTCCTGGGACTGCGCCTGAGCCTCGATGTGCTCCGCGATCCCGTCGCCGATCTCGATCGCCTGGGTCAGACCGGTGTCCTGGGAAGCGGGGCCCGCGCCGGCCGCGAACGCCTGTCCGGCGATCCCGGCCACGACGCCCGAGGCGACCGTGGTGATGCCCGCGATGTTCGCGCCGGTGCGGATGCCGGTCTTACGGGGACGGCGGTGTTTCCCGGTGGCGGTACGCGTGAACGCCATGGTCCGGCGCACTCCTTTCCTTCCTTCTCGCCTACCGGGTTAGCTGACGGGTTCGGAGCAGGAAGGTCTCCTACGGGCTCCTCCCCCGGCCGGGGAAGGCGCCCGATTCACCCCTGGGGACGTGGGTCCCCGGCTCCCCTGGCTCGCGCCGTACGGGGACTCGGCGATGACTGTCCGTGCCGCGGGTGCGGCGGGTCGCTGGCGAACAGCCGGACTGACGCTAAACGGGCCCGCTTTCGATCACCAAACGGTTCCGGTTTTTTGTTGTTCTCCCCACAAACCAAACAAGCCGTCACTCCCATAAATCGGGCATGAGGGAAGGACCCCGGCCCCCTCCACGGGGCCGGGGTCCTTCCTTCCTCTCTCCGCCGGCTCGCCGACCGGGTCGCGGGCCGGGTCGCGGGCCGGATCGCGGGCCCGCCGGACCGTCGTCCGGCGGGACGGCCCGCCAGGCGCGGGACGGGTCGCCGGGCATGGGGCGGGCCGTCGGCTCACCGGCACACCGCGCCCACCGCCCACCGGCCCACCGGCTGTTCGACCGGATCCGGCCAACTCCGGGCGGCTCAGCCGGAGATGACGCGCACCTCGCCGATGCCCAGCGCCCGGACCGGCTCCTCGATCGCCGAGGCGTCGCCGACCAATACCGTGACCAGCCGGTCCGCCGGGAAGGCGCTCACCACCGCCGCGGTGGCCTCCACCGTGCCGGTCTCGGCGAGGCGGGCGTACAACTGCGCCTGGAAATCGTCCGAAAGGTGCTGCTCGACCTGGTCGGCGAGGGTGCCCGCGACGGCCGCCGCCGTCTCGTACTTCAGCGGGGCGACACCCACCAGGTTCTGCACCGCGACATCGCGCTCCTCGTCCGTCAGCCCCTCCTCCTTCAGGGTGCGCAGCACCTTCCAGAGGTCCTCCAGGGCGGGGCCGGTGACCTCGGTGGCCACCGAGCCGCTGATCGCCAGCAGCGCGGCACCCGCGGACCCGCCGGAGGGCGACGGGGGCGCGGAGCGCAGCACCTGGCCGAAGGCGCGCACGCCGTAGGTGTAGCCCTTCTCTTCGCGCAGCACCCGGTCCAGGCGGGAGGTGAGCGTGCCGCCCAGGCAGTACGTGCCCAGCACCTGCGCGGGCCAGATCCGGTCGTGGCGGTCGGCGCCGACCCGCCCGATGAGCAGCTGGGTCTGTACCGCGCCCGGCCGGTCGACGATCACCACGCGGCCGGTGTCGTCCGCGATGACCGGAGGCACCGTGCGCGGCGCGGCCGCCCCGCCCGTCCAGGCGCCGAGGGTGTCGGCGAGCGCCCGATCGAGGTCCACCCCGGCGAGGTCGCCCACGATGACGGCGGTGGCGGTGGAGGGCCGGACATGCGCCTCGTAGAAGGCCCGCACGGCCGCGGCGTCGATGCCCTCGATGGTCTCCTGGGTGCCCTGGCGCGGCCGGGACATCCGCGACTCGGCCGGGAACAGCTCCGCGGACAGCGCCATCGAGGCGCGGCGGGCCGGATTGGCCAGCTCGTGCGGGATCTCGTCCAGCCGGTTGCGCACCAGCCGCTCGACCTCGCCGTCCGGGAAGGCGGGGGCGCGCAGGGCGTCGGCCAGCAGGCCGAGCGCCTTGGGCAGCCGGGAGGCCGGGACCTCCAGGGAGATCCGGACGCCGGGGTGGTCGGCGTGGGCGTCGAGGGTGGCGCCGCAGCGCTCGAGCTCGGCGGCGAACTCCTCGGCGTCGTGCTTGTCGGTGCCCTCCGACAGGGCGCGCGCCATGATCGTGGCGACGCCTTCGAGCCCGGCCGGCTCGGCGTCCAGCGGCGCGTCCAGATTGATCTCGACGGCGACGACCTGCTGGCCGGGGCGGTGACAGCGCAGCACGGTGAGGCCGTTGGACAGCTCACCGCGCTCGGGGGCCGGGAACGCCCACGGCTTGGGGGCGCCGCCCTTCGGCTGCGGGTGGAAGGTCATGGTCGCGGTGACGGCGTCGCTCACTGGGCCGCCTCCCCTTCTGCGTCGGTCTCGGCGGCTTCGGCGGTGTCGGCTGCGTCCTCGGCGCCCTGGACGGGCTCGTAGACCAGCACGGCGCGGTTGTCCGGGCGCAGCCGCGCGGCGGCCACGGCCCGCACCTCCTCGGGGGTGATGTCCAGCACCCGCTCCACGGCGGTCAGCGCCAGTTGCGGGTCGCCGAAGAGCACGGCGTAACGGCACAGCTCGTCGGCCCGGCCGCCGACCGTGGCCAGCCGGTCCAGCCACTCGCGCTCGATCTGCGCCTGCGCGCGCTCCATCTCCTGCGGCGTCGGCCCCTCCTCGGCGAAACGGGCCAGCTCCTCGTCGACGGCGGCCTCGATGGCGGGGACCTCGACACCCCCGGAGGCCTTCACGTCCAGCCAGCCGAGCGAGGGGGCGCCCGACAGCCGCAGCAGGCCGAATCCGGCGGCCACGGCGGTGCGGTCGCGGCGCACCAGGCGGTTGTGGAGCCGGGAGGACTCCCCGCCGCCGAGGACGGTCAGCGCCAGGTCGGCGGCGTCGGCCTCACGGGTGCCGTCGTGCGGCAGCCGGTAGGCGGCCATCAGGGCGCGGGCCGGGACCTCCTCCTCCACGACCTCGCGCAGCTGACCGCCGATCACGTCCGGGAGCGTGCCGTCGCGGGGCGGCCGCTTGCCGTCGTGGGAGGGGATGGAGCCGAAGTACTTCTCGATCCAGGCGAGCGTCTGCTCGGGGTCGATGTCGCCGACGACCGACAGGACGGCGTTGTTCGGGGCGTAGTAGGTGCGGAAGAACTCCCGCGCGTCCTCCAGGGAGGCCGCGTCCAGGTCGGCCATCGAGCCGATCGGGGTGTGGTGGTACGGGTGGCCCTCGGGATAGGCCATGGCGACGAGTTTCTCGAAGGCGGTGCCGTACGGAACGTTGTCGTACCGCTGGCGGCGCTCGTTCTTGACGACGTCGCGCTGGTTCTCCAGGCTCTCCTCGTCCAGCGCGGTCAGCAGGGACCCCATCCGGTCGGCCTCCAGCCACAGGGCGAGTTCGACCTGGTGGGCGGGCATGGTCTCGAAGTAGTTGGTGCGCTCGAAGCTGGTCGTGCCGTTGAGCGAGCCGCCGGCCCCCTGCACCAGCTCGAAGTGGCCGTTGCCGGTGACCTGCGCCGAGCCCTGGAACATCAGGTGCTCGAAGAGGTGGGCCAGACCGGTGCGCCCCTTGACCTCGTGGCGTGAGCCGACGTCGTACCACAGACAGACCGCGGCGACCGGGGTCAGATGGTCCTCGGAGAGCACCACGCGCAGGCCATTGGCCAGGCGGTGCTCGGTCGCTTTCAGGCCGCCGGAGCCGGCCTGCTGCGTGGCCGTGTGACCCATGGGCATGTACGTCCCTTCGATCGCGTGATGGAGCGCGTGCCAGCCGCTTGCGCAGCGCTTCTGTCACTGTATGCAAGGGCACGGACATCTGGCGAAGTTCCGGTCCGTTCCCGTCCCCCCGAACCGTTTCCGCAATCGCCGCGAGCGGTTTCCGCGGCTTCCCGGACGCCGGACCGGGCCGCCCCCGGGGAGCCCCCGCGCGGGGGCGCCGGGCCCGGTTCCCGGGCCTGCCCCGGCCCTTGCCGCCCCGGGGCCGTTCCACACTTGTCGGTGGACCGGGCCACAATGGTCGGCGTCAGATCCCTCATCGGCAGTTGAAGGAGCCGCAAGCGCGATGGCCCGCCGCCGCACGAAGACCCCGCCGCCGGACGACTTCGAGGAGCGCATCCTCGACATCGACGTCGTCGACGAGATGCAGGGCTCCTACCTCGAGTACGCCTACTCGGTCATCTACTCGCGCGCGCTGCCCGACGCCCGTGACGGGCTGAAGCCCGTGCACCGCCGCATCCTCTACCAGATGAACGAGATGGGGCTGCGCCCCGAGCGCGGCTTCGTCAAGTGCGCCCGCGTCGTCGGTGAGGTGATGGGAAAGCTCCACCCGCACGGCGACGCGTCGATCTACGACGCGCTGGTGCGCATGGCGCAGCCGTTCTCCATGCGCCTGCCGATGGTCGACGGCCACGGGAACTTCGGCTCGCTGGGCAACGACGACCCGCCGGCGGCGATGCGGTACACCGAGTGCCGGATGGCGTCGGCGACCTCGCTGATGACCGAGTCGATCGACGAGGACACGGTCGACTTCTCACCGAACTACGACGGCAGTGAGCAGGAGCCCGTCACCCTCCCTGCCGCCTATCCGAACCTGCTGGTCAACGGCACGTCCGGGATCGCGGTCGGCATGGCGACCAATATGCCGCCGCACAACCTGGGCGAGGTCATCGCCGCCGCCCGCCACCTGATCAAGCACCCGGGCGCGGATCTCGACACCCTGATGCGGCACGTACCGGGGCCCGACCTGCCGACCGGCGGCCGGATCGTGGGCCTGAGCGGTATCCGGGACGCGTACGAGACCGGGCGCGGTACGTTCAAGATCCGCGCCACGGTGACCGTGGAGGACGTGACGGCCCGCCGCAAGGGCCTGGTCGTCACCGAGCTGCCCTTCGCCGTGGGCCCCGAGAAGGTCATCTCCAAGATCAAGGACCTGGTCGGCGCGAAGAAGCTCCAGGGCATCGCGGACGTCAAGGACCTCACCGACCGTGAGCACGGGCTGCGGCTGGTGATCGAGATCAAGAACGGCTTCAACCCCGAGGCCGTGCTGGAGCAGCTCTACAAGCTGACGCCGATGGAGGAGTCCTTCGGCATCAACAACGTGGCGCTGGTGGACGGCCAGCCGCTCACGCTGGGGCTGAAGGAGCTGCTGGAGGTCTACCTCGACCACCGCTTCGACGTCGTCCGGCGGCGCAGCGAGTTCCGCCGCACCAAGCGGCGCGACCGGCTGCACCTGGTCGAGGGCCTGCTGGTGGCCCTGCTCGACATCGACGAGGTCATCCGCCTCATCCGGCGGAGCGAGAACGCGGCGGAGGCCAAGCGCTCGCTCATCGAACGCTTCGGCCTCTCCGACGTCCAGACGCAGTACATCCTGGACACTCCGCTGCGCCGGCTGACCAAGTTCGACCGGCTGGAGCTGGAGTCGGAGCGCGACCGGCTCAACGCCGAGATCGAGGAGCTGACCCGGATCCTCGACTCCGACGCCGAGCTGCGCAAGCTGGTCTCCGCCGAACTGGCCGCCGTGGCCAAGAAGTTCGGCACCCCGCGCCGCACGGTGCTGCTGGAGTCGTCGAACGCACCGGTGACCGCGGTGCCGCTGGAGGTCGCGGACGATCCCTGCCGGGTGCTGCTGTCCTCCACCGGGCTGCTGGCCCGCACGGCCAACGGCGAGCCGTCCCCGGGCGAGGGGAAGGCCAAGCGCGCCAAGCACGATGTGATCGTCTCGGCCGTCCCGGCGACCGCCCGGGGCTCCGTGGGGGCGGTGACCTCGGCCGGGCGGCTGCTGCGGCTCTCGGTGATCGACCTCCCGATGCTCCCGGAGACGGCCGCACCGCCCAATCTGGCGGGCGGGGCGCCCATCGCCGAGTTCCTCTCGCTGGAGGAGGGCGAGGAGCTGGTGTGCCTCACCACCCTGGACGAGTCCTCGCCGGGGCTCGCGATCGGCACGGAGCAGGGCGTCGTCAAGCGCGTGGTCCCCGACTACCCCGCCAACAAGGACGAGTTGGAGGTCATCAGCCTCAAGGAGGGTGACCGGATCGTGGGCGCGGTGGAGCTGCGCACCGGCGAGGAGGACCTGGTCTTCATCACCGACGACGCCCAGCTGCTGCGCTACGCGGCGGGCCAGGTGCGGCCGCAGGGCCGCGCCGCGGGCGGTATGGCGGGCATCAAGCTCGGCTCCGGCGCCAAGGTGATCTCCTTCACGGCGGTCGACCCGGCGGTCGACGCGGTGGTCTTCACGGTCGCGGGCGCGAGCGGCACGCTCGACGACTCGGTGCAGCAGTCGGCCAAGCTCACCCCCTTCGACCAGTACCCGCGCAAGGGCCGGGCCACCGGTGGGGTGCGCTGCCAGCGGTTCCTGAAGGGCGAGGACCGCCTGGTCCTGGCCTGGGCGGGCGCGGCCCCGGCGCGTGCGGCGGCGGCGAACGGAGCCCCGGCGGCGCTGCCGGAGACCGACCCGCGCCGGGACGGCTCGGGCGAGCCGCTGCCCAAGCCGGTGGCGGTCGTGGCCGGGCCGGTGTAGCCCGGACGAACAGGACGGGCGCAACGAGCCGGATGAGCCGGAGAGCCGGACCAACCGGACAGCAGGTTGAGCCGGACGAGCGCGCAGGGGCGCGGCACCGTAAGGGTGCCGCGCCCTTCGCCTTTCCGCGCCCCGCACTTCGCCCCCGGCACCACGGCATCCGCGCCCTGGGCCCCACTTCGGGCCCCCTGCCTACATCCGCGCCTGGGTCCCACCCCGGGTCCCGGGCGTATCAGGGGCCGCTGCCGTTGCGGCGGGCGCGCAACTGCTGGAGGGCGAGACGCGCGCCGGCGTGGCCGCGGTCCGCCGCCCGGCGGAAGTGCCGCTCCGCCTCGACCGGGTCACCGAGGTCCAGGTGGAGGGTGCCGAGCACCACCATGGCTGAGATGTCACCCGTCGCGGCGGCCTTGCCGAGCCAGTGGACCGCCTCCGCGTACGCGCCCCGTTTGCCGAGCCCGATGCCGTAGACGGTCATCCCCCGCGGATCACCGGCCTCGGCCGCCTTACGGGCGAGCGGCTCGGGGATCGGCCGCCCCTCGTCGTAGGCCGCCCGTACCGTCGCCCTCAGCCCGGGATCCAGCGAGCGCGCCGCGCGTCTTCCCCGGCGTCTCCCCCGGCCTGCGCGCCACCGCGCCCATAAGCCGCCCATATACGCCCCCTCCGCCCCCGGAGCGCCATTGTCCCGCCTGCTCCCACCGCATGGAACAGCAGGACCGGCAGGAACGACAACGACAGGACCGGCAGGAACGACCGGAACGACCGGAACGACAGCACCGGCAGACGCCCAGCCGGACGAGGACAGATCCGGCCACGGATACGGCCACGGATGCGGCCGGATAGGAACCGTCATCTTTCGCCGCACGGGGCTTATGCGGCGCCCCACGACTCGGACGGCTCGCTCCCTCACGGCTCGGCGCGCGTTTTCGATCAAGGGAGGTTAGGCTAACCTTCGTGAGCACGTGCACGACCGCCTCCCGCGACCTGTCAGAGCCGCTCGCCGGGACGGCGGCCACCGCCTCCACCTGGCTGCTGGTGGAACAGCCCGGCCCCTGGGGCACCGAGGCCCTCACCGCCAGTCGCCTCGACCCGGCCGTAGGGCGTGCCCTGGAGCGCGCCGCCGAGGACACCGGGGTACGGGTCGCGCTGATCCGCCGTCCCGGCCGCCACGCCGATCTGCACACCGGTGCCCGGCACCGGGTGTTCGTGGCCCACACCCGGCCCGGCCGCTGCTGGATCCGCACCACCGCCCTGGACGACCCCGCACGCCTGCTCGGCCTGGACTTCACCGCCCTGGGCGCGGGCGATCCCGGCGGGCTGACCCTGCGGCCCCACGACCCCCCGGCCTGGGAGGAGTACACCGGCGACCCGCTGGTGCTGGTGTGCACCAACGGCAAGCGCGACCGCTGCTGCGCCCTCCTCGGCCGTCCGCTGGCCGGTGAGCTGGCCGCCTCCGGAGTGCACGGCACCTGGGAGATCACCCATATCGGCGGCCATCGCTTCTCCCCGACCCTGGTCGTACTGCCGCACGGCTACACCTACGGCCGCGCCACCGCACAAGGCGTCAAGGACGTCATCGAGGCGCTGCGGCACGGCAGGGTCGTCACCGACGGGTGCCGCGGCCGTTCCACCTGGGAGCGCCCCGGCCAGGCGGCGGAGCTGGCCGTCCGGGAGACGACCGGCGAGGACGGGGCCGACGCGCTGACCTTCGTCAGGACCGAGGGCGGGGCCCCGGTCTGGTCCGTGACCGTCGCGCACCGCGACGGCCGGGCCTGGCGGGTGGACGTCGCACAGGTCGCCGCGGCGCCGCCGCGCCCGCAGAGCTGCGGCTCCCCGCTGGGCTCCCCGGCCCGGATGGAGGTCATCGGGATCCGTGCCGCCCGGCGGCCCGCACGCGGCGTACGCGCGATGGCCGCCGGCCACCCCTGAGCCCCGGCAGGTAGCGCCCTGTGCTGCTCGGCGGGGTCGACGACGACGCCTTTGAGGCGTTCCGCCACTGGCTGATCGGCCAGGGCCGGGAGGTCTCGAGGGCGCGCTGCACGATCCGGACGCGCCCGCGGCGGTCCGG
>NZ_BBOX01000406.1 GCF_001553455.1 Streptomyces hygroscopicus subsp. hygroscopicus | reverse complement strand
GGCCGGGGGCGCGGCGGCCGACGGGCCCCTGAGCGGGCCCGGAGAGCCCGCGGGGCCCGCCTCCGGCTCCGGGGCCGATCAGGGGCCGGAAGAGGCCCTCACCGGCCGCCAGCGGCTGGTGAAGGGCGTGTGGCCGCCGCGGCTGACTCGTGCGCAGCTGATCGTCGCCCTGCTGCTCTTCGGCCTCGGCCTGGGCCTGGCCATCCAGGTGCGCTCGACCAACGAGAACAGCGTGCTGCGCGGCGCCCGGCAGGAGGACCTGGTCCGGATCCTCGACGAACTGGACTCCCGCACCCAGCGGCTCCAGGACGAGAAGCGCCGGCTGGAGAACCAGCGGACCGAGCTGGAGAACAGCTCGGACCAGGCAGAGGAGGCCCGGAAGCAGACGCTCCAGAAGGAGCAGCAGCTGGGCGTGCTGGCGGGTACGGTGGCTGCCCAGGGTCCCGGCATCACGATCACCATCGACGACTCCCACGGCTCCGTGGAGTCGGACATGCTGCTCGACACCGTCCAGGAGCTGCGGGCGGCCGGCGCCGAGGCGATCCAGATCGGCGATGTGCGGGTGGTCGCCGGCACCTACTTCTCGGACAGTGGTGGCGCGATCCAGGTCGATGGACGGAAGGTGACGCGACCGTACGTTGTGAAGGTGATCGGCAAGCCGGAGGATCTGGAACCGGCGCTGAACATCCCCGGCGGGGTGGTGCAGAGCCTGGAGAAGGAGCAGGCCACTGTGTCCGTACGGCGGGAGAAGAAGATCGTTGTGGATGCCTTGCGATCGGCGAAGCGGCCTGACTACGCTCGGTCGTCATCACGGTGAGGCGGTTCGAAATGAGGGTCTCTCGGGGAGACCATGTGGACGCGGGGGGTCAACGCACCAGAAGATCCGCGCGTGGTGGAAACTGTCTGGTGGTCACGGACGTTGTGAGGATGTCCGGGCCGTCTGGTGTGTGCATCGAGGGTTTGTCCTGCCCCACGGGCGGGTCTGTTTCAGTCAAGGGGAATCGCCCGTGAAGTTGTTCGGGAAGTTGTTCGGCAAGAGCGCCCGCCAGGACGGTGGCAGCAGCACCGCCCGCCACCGCGCCTCGCGTGCCGCGGAGGAGAGCGGGGGGACCGAGGGTCGCCCGCTGTTCCGGGACCAGGTCGGCGCGCAGGGCGCGCCGTCTGTTGACCCCTCCGCGACCGGACCCATAGGTTTCGAGGAGCCATCGGCCTCTCACAGTGGCGGAGGGTTCGGCTTGCCAGTCTGTCAGCGGTGCGGCCACCGGAACGCGGAGGCCAGCCGGTTCTGTTCCAACTGCGGAGCCCCACTGCGGGGCGGATCGTCCTCCGAGCGTGCCTCGGAGACCACCTCCACCATTTCGATCTCGGGTCTCGAGGCGTACGACTCCGAGGTGACCGGGCAGACGCCGCTGCCGTCGCTCAGCCCGGAGGCACAGGCCGCCGTCGAGGCGCTGCCGCTGGGCTCGGCGCTGCTGGTGGTCCGCCGCGGGCCGAACTCGGGCAGCCGCTTCCTGCTGGACAGTGAGATCACCACGGCGGGCCGTCACCCGCAGAGCGACATCTTCCTGGACGATGTCACGGTCTCCCGCCGCCATGTGGAGTTCCACCGCGGCCAGGACGGCGGCTTCACCGTCGCGGACGTCGGCAGCCTCAACGGCACCTATGTCAACCGGGAGCAGATCGACGCGCCGGTGGTCCTGTCCAGCGGCGACGAGGTGCAGATCGGTAAGTACCGGCTGGTCTTCTACCCGAGCCAGCGGGGCGTCGGCATCTGACCCGTCAGGGGAGGTCCATGCTTCAGACACCGTCGGGCGGTGCCGAGACCGGCACCGCCCCCACGGGCGGCCGGGCGATGAGCATCGGCGCCGTGCTGAATCTGTTGCGGGACGAGTTCCCCGAGGTCACCATCTCCAAGATCCGCTTCTTGGAGTCGGAGGGTCTGGTCGAGCCGCGCCGCACGCCGTCCGGCTACCGCAAATTCAGCCGGCAGGACGTGGAACGGCTCGGCCATATCCTTCGCATGCAACGTGACCACTACCTGCCGCTCAAGGTCATCCGGGAGCACCTGGACGCCCTGGAGCGGGGTGAGCCGTTGCAGCTTCCTGCCGTTCCGCAGGGGGCGCCACGGTCCGGGCTGCCCGACGGCGGTACCGGAGCCACCCCGGACGGCCCCACGGCCGCCCGGGTGGGCCGTGCCGAGTTGCTGGCAACGGCCCAGGTCAGCGAGGTGGAGCTGGCCGAATGGGAGTCGTACGGGCTGCTCGCGGCGACCGTGGACGGCGGGTACGACATCGAGGCGGTGACTGTCGCCCGGCTCATCGCCGAGCTCGGTCGTTTCGGCCTGGAACCACGTCACCTGAGAATCATGAAAGCCTCCGCCGAGCGCGAGGCCGGAATGGTCGAGCAGGTGGTCGCCCCACTGCGGTTGCATAGAAACCCGCAGACCAGAGCGCATGCGGAGGCCAGTGCGCGGGAGCTCGCCACGCTCTCGGTACGGCTGCACGAGGCCCTGGTGAGGTCGGCTTTGAGGGCCCAGGAGCAGTGATGGACCGGGCCCCGACTATCCAAACCGGCCGGGCACGTCCTAGGGTTGCTGTGTGAACGAGCTCGACGTCGTGGGTGTCCGGGTGGAAATGCCCTCCAACCAACCGATCGTGCTCCTGCGTGAAGTGGGAGGCGACCGCTACCTCCCCATCTGGATCGGACCAGGTGAGGCGACCGCGATTGCCTTCGCTCAGCAGGGCATGGCTCCGGCACGCCCGCTGACCCACGACCTTTTCAAAGACGTACTCGAAGCTGTCGGACAGCAGCTCACGGAGGTCCGGATCACGGATCTGCGGGAGGGGGTCTTCTACGCGGAGCTGGTGTTCGCCAGCGGTGTGGAGGTCAGCGCCCGGCCGTCCGACGCCATAGCGCTCGCGCTGCGCACCGGAACGCCGATCTACGGCAGTGACGGCGTGCTGGACGACGCCGGTATCGCGATCCCGGACGAGCAGGAGGACGAGGTGGAGAAGTTCCGCGAGTTCCTCGACCAGATCTCGCCCGAGGACTTCGGAACCAGCAGTCAGTGAGCGGTTCGCCGGTCCTCGCTCGCGCATTCGAGTAGCCTTTCCCGGACGAGGGACACGGGAAACCACTCTTAGGGTGATTATCACTCGGCGTGCCGAGTGTGGCGATCGTTGACGCACCCCGGGTGACTGCCTACCTTCAAGATGGCAGGTCGAGGACGGAGGTCGGCGTGAGAAGCACCGGCGACGGCACGGCGGCCGGCGGTCCGTACGCGCTCCAGGGGAGCGCATCGGCCGATCCGGCATTGAAGGCTCGGGTCGCGGCACAGGCCGCACCGCCGCGTGAGCCCGCCGCGGGGGGGACGGAGCGGATCGGATACCGCGGACCCACCGCGTGCGCGGCCGCGGGCATCACCTACCGCCAGCTGGACTACTGGGCCCGCACCGGCCTGGTGGAACCGAGCGTACGGCCCGCGTACGGCTCGGGCAGCCAGCGGCTCTACAGCTTCCGGGACGTGGTCGTCCTCAAGATCGTGAAGCGTCTGCTGGACACCGGCGTCTCGCTGCAGAACATCCGGGCGGCGGTGGCGCACCTGCGCGCCCGGGAGCTCGACGACCTGGCCCAGATGACGCTGATGAGCGACGGCGCGACCGTCTACGAGTGCACCTCGCCCGATGAGGTCGTGGACCTCCTCCAGGGCGGCCAGGGCGTCTTCGGGATCGCCGTGGGCGTCGTCTGGCGCGATGTGGAGAGCGCGCTGTCCCAGCTGCACGGCGAGCGGGTGGACACCGGGGAGACGCTGATCCGGCACAACCCCACCGATGAGCTCGCGGCCCGTCGCAACCGGGTTGGTTAGCTGAGTCCGGCCCTGGTCGGCCGGGCCGGGGCACCGGAGCCCGGGGGCGCCCCCGGACCCGGTTCCCGGCCGTCGTGGCGTCGATTGTCAGTGGTGTGCGGCAGCATCGGTAGATGTGAGGGGTGCGCCGACGATTCTCCATCTGGACATGGACGCCTTCTACGCTTCGGCGGAGCAGGCGGCCAAGCCCAGCCTGCGCGGTAAGCCGGTCATCGTGGGCGGCCTCGGGCCGCGCGGCGTGGTGGCCACGGCCTCCTACGAGGCCCGGGTGTTCGGGGTGCACTCGGCCATGGCGATGGCCCAGGCCCGCCGCCTGTGTCCGAACGCGGCGTTCCTGACCCCCCGCTTCACCCTCTACCGACAGGTGAGCGACGCGGTCATGGCCCTGCTGCACACCCTCTCGCCGCTGGTGGAGCCGCTGAGCCTGGACGAGGCGTTCGTCGATCTGGAGGCGGGCGGTACCGAGCCCACCGCGGAGGCGGCGCGTGCCGTGGGGGAGCGGCTGCGAAACGACATCAGGGCGGTCACCGGGCTGACCGGATCGGTGGGGCTCGCCGGATCCAAGATGCTCGCCAAGATCGCTTCGGAGCAGGCCAAGCCCGATGGTCTGGTGCTCATCGAGCCCGGTACGGAGCGCGATCTGCTCGGCCCCATGCCGGTGCGGACACTCCCGGGCGTCGGCCCCGCCACGGCCGAGGCGCTGCGCCGCGCGGGGATCCACACCGTGGCCGAGACGCGGGAGGCGGGCGAGGCCGAGCTGGTGCGGCTGCTGGGCCGGGCGCACGGCGCCTCGCTGTTCCTGATGGCCAATGGCCGGGACGAGCGGCCCGTCGTGGCCGAGCGGGACGCCAAGTCCATCTCGGTGGAGGACACCTTCGACGTCGACCTCACCGACCGCACCCGGGTGCAGCTGGAGATCGCCCGGCTCGCCGACCGCTGTGTGCGGCGGCTGCGTGAGGCGGGCCGTTCGGGCCGGACGGTCGTGATCAAGGTGCGGCGGTACGACTTCTCCACGCTGACCCGTTCGGAGACCCTGCGCGGGCCGACCGACGACCCGGGGGTGGTGCGGGAGGCCGCGGCCCGGCTGATCGAGGGCGTGGACACCACGGCGGGTGTGCGGCTGCTGGGGGTGGGGGTCAGCGGTCTGGCGGACTACACCCAGGAGGATCTCTTCGCCCAGGCCGCTCGGGCCGCTCAGGCGGCGGAAGCCGCTCAGGCCGCCCGAGGTGCTCAGGCGGCACAAGGTGCTCGGGCCGCTCACGAGGCCCTGGAGGGCGGGCGGCGCACACCGGGGCCCGCGACACCGGAGCATGTGGCAGCGGGCGCGGGAGAGGCTTCTGAGGGCGCTGGGAAGCCGCGGCGCTGGCTTCCGGGCTCCGATGTGCGTCACGCCGAGTACGGGGCGGGCTGGGTGCAGGGAAGCGGGGTGGGCCGGGTCACCGTGCGTTTCGAGGAACCGTGGTCGGAGCCGGGCCGGGTGCGGACGTTCGCCGTGGACGATCCGGCCCTGGAGCCGGCCGAACCGCTGCCGCTGCTGCGGCCCGAGGAGGCCGCGGGCCGGGGTGGGGGTGTGGGCCCGGCGCGGGTTGGTGGTCCGGAGGGGGCCGTGGGCCGGGAGGGGACTGTGGATCTGGAGCGGGGTGTGGGTCCGGAGGAGGTTGCGGGCCCGGAGCGGGTTGGTGATCCGGAGGGGGCCGTTGGCCGGGAGGGGAGTGTGGATCTGGATCGGGTTGGTGGTCCGGGGGAGGCCGTGGGCCGGGGTGGGGGTGCGGGCCCGGAGCGGGGTGGCGGTCCGCAGGAGGCCGTGGGACGGGGCGGGGCCGCCGGTACGGGGCCCGCAGACGCGGGTCCCGCCGCCCCGGCGGCGGGCACCAGCCGGGGTGGGAACAGGGGCGGGGCCGTGGTCAGCCGGTGACGTCCAGCCCGTAGTGGTGGTACAGCTGCAGCTCCTGCTCGGGGGAGAGATGGCGGCCGACCCCGAAATCCGGGGAGTCCTTGATCAGCGCCCGGTCGTACGGCACCCGCAGGGTGTCGCCGACGACCTCGCTCGGTTCGAGCGGTACGAAGACGTCCCGGCTGAACAGCCCGGTGCGTACCGCCGCCCATTCGGGCTCGCCGGTCGCGTCGTCGAGATAGACCTCGTCCACGGTGCCGATCTTGGCGCCCTCGCGGTCGAATGCCTTGCGGCCGATCAGGGTCCGCGGGTCGATATCCGTCTGCACGCTCTCTCCCACAGGTGGCAAGTGGCCGTTGGTACCTACAAAAGGCCACATCCCCGCACTCGGCCACTCGAACGCCCGTGACCGACGCCGCCGGCAGAAGCGCTGGTACGCTGACTGTGGCTGCAGACCCCGTGCGGGAGAGTCCTCCGCCGACGCTGTCGGAGGCGCCGAAGGAGCAAATCCTCCCCGGAATCTCTCAGGCACACGTACCGTGCGGGTGAGGTCACTCTGGAAAGCAGGGTGGGCCACGGGCGAGCAGAGCTCCGGAACCCCTCCTCACCGACGGTGAAAGCCGGTCAGGCGGCATGCGGACCGGTGAAGCTCTCAGGTTGAGATGACAGAGGGGGAGGCCGTCCGGGCACCCACGCCGTGGTGCCCTCGCCGGTCGTCACAGACCAGGAGGCCCCCGCAGATGACCGCCAACCGCATCGCACTCTCCGACTTGGAACGCGGTACTCCGTTCGAGCAGCGCCATATCGGCCCTGATGGCGAGGCTCAGGCCAAGATGCTCGCCCAGGTCGGTTTCGGTTCGCTGGACGAGCTCACCGAGGCCGCCGTACCGGACGTCATCAAGAGCGCCGGGGCGCTGGGGGCCCTGCCCCCGGCCCGCAGCGAGCCGGAGGTCCTCGCCGAACTGCGCGGACTCGCCGACCGCAACCAGGTGCTGCCGTCGATGATCGGCCTCGGCTACTACGGCACCTTCACCCCTCCGGTGATCCTGCGCAATGTGCTGGAGAACCCCGCCTGGTACACCGCGTACACGCCCTACCAGCCGGAGATCTCCCAGGGCCGGCTGGAGGCGCTGCTCAACTTCCAGACCGTCGTCGCCGATCTGACCGGGCTGCCCACCGCCGGTTCCTCGCTGCTGGACGAGGCCACCGCGGCCGCCGAGG
The DNA here is from genome assembly GCF_001553455.1 of Streptomyces hygroscopicus subsp. hygroscopicus. Classification (GTDB taxonomy): domain Bacteria; phylum Actinomycetota; class Actinomycetes; order Streptomycetales; family Streptomycetaceae; genus Streptomyces; species Streptomyces hygroscopicus. Next base: position 13,335 of record NZ_BBOX01000406.1, on the reverse strand, counting down.
CCATGGCGCTGTCGCGGCGTGTCGGCAAGGGCAAGGAGGGCGTCTTCCTGGTCGACGCCGACTGCCTGCCGCAGACCATCGCGGTCATCCGGACCCGCGCCGAGCCGACCGGTGTCGAGGTCGTCGTCGCCGACCTGACCGGGGGCATTCCGGACGAGGTCGCCGAACGCGGGGTCTTCGGTGTGCTGCTGCAGTACCCGGGCGCCTCCGGTGCGGTGCGCGATCCGCGCCCGGTCATCGAGCGCGCCCATGAGCTCGGCGCCGTGGTCACCGTCGCCGCCGACCTGCTCGCGCTCACCCTGCTCACCTCGCCCGGTGAGCTGGGCGCGGACATCGCGGTCGGCAGCAGCCAGCGGTTCGGCGTCCCGATGGGCTTCGGCGGACCGCACGCCGGTTTCATGGCGGTGCGCGACGCCTACGCCCGCAACCTTCCCGGCCGTCTGGTCGGGGTCTCCGTGGACGCCGACGGCGACAGGGCCTACCGGCTGGCGCTGCAGACCCGTGAGCAGCACATCCGCCGGGAGAAGGCCACCAGCAACATCTGCACCGCACAGGTGCTGCTGGCCGTGATGGCCGGGATGTACGCCGTCTACCACGGCCCGGACGGGCTCGCGGCGATCGCCCGCCGCACCCACCGCTACGCCTCCGTGCTCGCCGAGGGGCTGCGGGCCGGTGGTGTCGAGGTGGTGCACGGAGCGTTCTTCGACACCGTCACCGCGCGGGTACCGGGGCGGGCCGCCGAGGTCGTCGCCGCGGCCCGCGAGGCCGGGGTCAACCTCCGGCTGACCGACGCCGACCACGTCGGCATCGCCTGCGACGAGACCACCGGCCGGGCGCAGCTGTCCGCGGTGTGGTCCGCCTTCGGGGTGGACGGCGGAAGCGGTGACGCCGCCGGGATCCCCGGGATCGACGAGCTGGACGCCGCGGCGCCCGACGCGCTGCCCGAGGCCCTGCTGCGCCACGACGGCTACCTGGCCCACCCGGTCTTCCACCAGCACCGTTCCGAGACCGCGATGCTGCGCTATCTGCGGCGCCTGGCCGACCGGGACTACGCCCTGGACCGGGGCATGATCCCGCTGGGCTCCTGCACCATGAAGCTCAACGCCACCACCGAGATGGAGCCGGTCACCTGGCCCGAGTTCGGCGCGCTGCACCCCTTCGCGCCGGCCGAGCAGGCCCAGGGCTATCTGACCCTGATCCGTGAGCTGGAGGAGCGGCTGGCCGAGGTCACCGGCTACGACAAGGTCTCCCTCCAGCCGAACGCCGGATCGCAGGGCGAGCTCGCCGGTCTGCTGGCGGTGCGCGCCTACCACCGGGCCAACGGCGACCCCCAGCGCACCGTCTGCCTGATCCCGTCCTCCGCGCACGGCACCAACGCCGCCAGCGCCGTGATGGCCGGAATGAAGGTCGTCGTGGTCAAGACCGGCGAGAACGGCGAGATCGACACCGGCGATCTGCGCGCCAAGATCGAGAAGCACGGTGCGGAACTGGCCGTGCTGATGGTCACCTACCCGTCCACCCACGGGGTGTTCGAGGAGCACATCACCGAGATCTGCGCGGCCGTGCACGACGCGGGCGGCCAGGTCTACGTGGACGGCGCCAACCTCAACGCACTGGTCGGGCTCGCCGAACCGGGCCGGTTCGGCGGTGACGTCTCGCATCTGAACCTGCACAAGACCTTCTGCATCCCGCACGGCGGTGGCGGCCCCGGCGTCGGCCCGGTCGCGGTGCGCGAGCACCTGGCGCCCCACCTCCCCAACCATCCGCTGCAGTCCGCGGCGGGCCCGGCCACCGGCGTCGGCCCGGTATCGGCCGCGCCGTGGGGCTCGGCGGGGATCCTGCCGATCTCGTGGGCGTACATCCGGCTGATGGGCGCCGAGGGGCTGCGCCGCGCGACCCAGGTCGCGGTGCTCGGCGCCAACTACGTGGCCAAGCGTCTCGAGCCGCACTACCCGGTGCTCTACACCGGCCCCGGCGGGCTGGTCGCCCATGAGTGCATCGTGGATCTGCGCCCGCTGACGAAGGCCACCGGAGTGACCGTCGACGATGTGGCCAAGCGCCTGATCGACTACGGCTTCCACGCGCCGACGATGTCGTTCCCGGTCGCCGGGACGCTGATGATCGAGCCGACCGAGAGCGAGGACCTGGCGGAGCTGGACCGGTTCTGCGAGGCGATGATCGCCATCCGGGCCGAGATCGAGAAGGTCGGCTCCGGTGAGTGGACCAAGGAGGACAATCCGCTCCGGAACGCCCCGCATACGGCGGCGTCGCTGACCGGGGCGTGGGACCACCCCTACTCCCGGGAGGAAGCGGTCTTCCCGGCCGGGGTCTCGGCGGCCGACAAGTACTGGCCGCCGGTGCGGCGGATCGACGGGGCCTACGGGGACCGCAACCTCGTCTGCTCCTGCCCGCCCCTGGAGTCCTACGAGGGCTGAGCGGCTTCTCCCGGCGCCCCCGGTGGTGCCTTCGGTGGGGCCGGTCCGGCGATGCGCCGGGCCGGCCCCCGTTTTTTTCGGGGCTCGGTTCTCCCTCGTTGTCGCTGGGAGATGCCCCGCCGTGCGTACCTGCCGTCCGTGGCGGCCGTCAGGCCGCGGTGACGATGTGCTCGGAAGCCAGCGGTCGGCACGGTGCGATGACGCGTCCGTCCGGCAGCAGCTCACCGGTGTCCTCGAAGAGCAGGACGCCGTTGCACAGCAGGCTCCATCCCTGCTCCGGGTGGTGCGCCACCAGATGGGCGGCCTCCCGGTCGGCGGAGTCGGCTGACGGGCAGGGTGGTTGATGCTGGCACATGACAGGGTTCTTTCGCTGCGGAGTGGTGAATGTCCTGCGGCTCGCCGCGGCGTCCATGGCCGCCCCCCGTGGTTGAGTCGGTCGATTGCTCCAGTGTTGCCCCACGGCCTGGAATCCGCAGGGATTTCGCGGTACCGGTCTCGCTCGATAATGACGCATCGCCCGCCCGGAGGGTTCATCGCCGCCGGACTCTGTTACCAGGATGCGTCGGAGCGCCCCGTGACCCGGTGGTCACGGGGCGCTCCGGTCCTGATGGAAGCCCAGGTCAGGCGGGTGAGCCAAGCAAGGGGGCGGGGGCGAGCCGGTGGGTGAGGACGGGCAGCAGATCGGTTGCGCGACGCGCCCGGTGGGCCGCGATACCGGGCGGGGCCGGGGCGAGCGGCACCAGCAGGTCCCCGGCGCCGAGGGCGCCTTCGGCGCCGTCCGCCGTCAGGTCGCCGTGCAGCCAGAGCGTGACCATGTAGAGCTCGGGGATGGACAACAGCCGGGGCTGGTACGCCGAGGGCAGCGACTCGGCCTGGTGCAGGGCGAGTTCGGCGGAGCGGACGTAGGGGCCCTCGGAGAAGTGCGAGAAGGTCCAGCCGCCGGCGGTGAGCACCGCCTCGGCGGCGGCCACCGTACGGTCGCCGTCGCGGATCAGGAAGCGCCAGCCGGTGAGCCGGGCGCGCGGCGGGCCGTCGGGGGTGGTGATGTCGTCCAGGACATGGACGGGGAGCGGGAGTTCGGGTTCGAAGGGGCCGGTGAGCGTGGAGAGTGCCGGGGTGCGGGCCTCGCGGACGGCGGTGGGGGAGTCAAGGGCCGTGAGGACGCTGCGCAGGGCGGGCACGGGGGCCGGGGGCACATGCAGCGGCATGGTGGAACGCCTCTCGCTTGGGAGACACGGTGAAGCGATAGCGGGCCGGGTTTGGGCGGCGCTGTCGGTGGAACACGGGTCAGAGGGGAGCCGGAACAAACCGTTCGGGCGTTGCCTCTCTGCCTCGGTAACCGAGTTTATACGACAAGTGTTCCCGTTGTGTTTCAGCTAGCTGTTGTCGATATTACGGACAAGAGGTTATCCAGACCCCGGGACGGCGGGGATTTCCCCCCATTCCGTGCCAGATGAACTGATATGACCTGGCATTTTGCGGCCCGTGCGATAGGCTGGATCTCGTTGGTCCATTTTCCCGGTGCAATGCACAGTTCCTGAGAGCCTACCGGCTGGGTGGGGATCGCGGGGCGTTATCGATCACATTGGTGGGCATCATCGAGCGTGGCGAACACGGCTGGCGCCGATGATCCACTCGAGGAAGGACGCTTCGATGGGGGAGAAGCTCATAGCCGGTGAGTTCGACCCGTCCGGCCGAGGCCGGCAGCGTGTCCGGTTGCGACAGTGCCTGGACGGGTTGGGCCGGCTCCTGGACGACAGGCGATTCGACCGCCCGAAGAATCTCATGGGGCTGGAGATCGAGCTGAATCTCGCCGGGACCGACGGACTGCCGAGGATGATGAACGCGGAGGTTCTGGAGCGCATCGGGAGCCATGATTTCCAGACCGAACTCGGGCAGTGCAATCTTGAAGTAAACATCGTGCCCCACCGTTTGCACGGACGCGTTCTCGACCAGCTCTCGGAAGAGCTCCGAACCGGTTTGTCATATGCCGATCGCAAGGCGCGAGAAGTGTCCTCCGAGATCGTTATGATAGGGATTCTCCCCACTCTCGCCGCGAGCGACCTCGGATCCACGAACCTCTCCTATGACGACCGTTACAAACTCCTCAACGAGCAGATGCTGGCCGCCCGCGGCGAGGATTTCCTCATCGACATCGAGGGCCGGGAGCGATTCCGGTACGCCAGCGCCTCCATCGCCCCCGAGGCGGCCTGCACCTCCGTCCAGCTCCATCTCCAGGTCACCCCGGGACGCTTCGCGGATGTGTGGAACGCGGCGCAGGCGGTGGCCGCCGTACAGATCGCGGTCGGCGCCAACTCCCCCTTCGTCTTCGGCCACGAGGTCTGGCGCGAATCCCGGCCGCCGCTGTTCCTGCAGGCCACCGATGTGCGTCCGCCGGAAATCGCCGCCCAGGGGGTGCGTCCGCGCACCTGGTTCGGCGAGCGCTGGATCGGGTCCGCCTACGAACTCTTCGAGGAGAACCTGCGCTACTTCCCGCCCCTGCTCTCCGTCGGCCAGGACGAGGACCCGCTGCGGGTGCTGGACGAGGGAGGGGTGCCCGAGCTCCAGGAACTGGCGCTGCACAACGGCACGATCTACCGCTGGAACCGGCCCGTCTACGACGTCGTGGACGGCGTGCCGCATCTGCGCGTGGAGAACCGCGTGCTGCCGGCCGGGCCCACCGTCACCGATGTCATCGCCAACGCCGCGTTCTACTACGGACTGGTCAGGGCGCTCGCCGAGGAGCCGCGCCCGGTGTGGACCCGGCTGCCGTTCCCGGCCGCCGCCGCCAACTTCGACGCCGCCTGCCGGCACGGCATCGACGCGGTCCTCCAGTGGCCCAAATCCGGCCGGTCGGCGTCGCTGACGCGCACCTCCGCGGTACGGCTGGTCCGCGAGGAACTGCTGCCGCTCGCCGCCGCCGGCCTCGACTCCTGGGGCGTGGAGCCCGCCGACCGCGACCGCTACCTCGGCGTGATCGAGGAGCGCTGCAAGCTGCGGGTCAACGGCGCGTCCTGGCAGACGGCCGCCTACCACCGGGCGCTGGGCGGCGGGCTCGACCGGGACGCCGCGCTCGCGGCCATGACCCGCCGCTACTGCGCCCTGATGCGCACCGACGCACCGGTGCACACCTGGCCCGCCGACCCCTCCGGGTGACGGTCACACCGTCGACCACGACCACGTATTGTCCGGTGAGCGGGGCGGACGCACCGATGAGGCGGACAAGCGGAAGTGGGGACAGGAGTGCGGTCACAGGCGTGGGGCGCGGAGGCGGCGGTCGAGGACGGGCTCTCGCGGCGGACGCTGCGCAACGAGACGCTGCTCGTACTGGCGCTGTCCCTCGGCGCGAGCGCGCTCTCCGCGCTGATCAGCTTCGTCGGCTCGGTGACCAAACCGGGCGGGCTGAAGGACCAGGCGGCCACGCTGAACTCCTCCGCGGCACCGGGACGGCCCTGGCTGGACCTCGCCTGGCAGCTGTTCGGGATCGCGACCGCGCTGGTGCCGGTCGCGCTCGTCGCCCATCTGCTGCTGCGCGAGGGCGCCGGGCTGCGGGTGATCGGCTTCGACCGCGCCCGGCCGCGGTTCGACCTGGGGTGGGGCGCCGCCATCGCGGCCGCCATCGGCGGCACCGGGCTGCTGCTCTACCTCGGGGCGCGGGCGGCCGGGGGCAATCTGACGGTGGTGCCCGAGTCGCTGCCCGACGTGTGGTGGAAGATCCCGGTGCTGATCGCCTCCGCCGTGCAGAACGCGGTGCTGGAGGAGGTGGTCGTGGTCGGCTATCTGCTGCGCAGGCTCGGGCAGGTGGGCTGGACTCCGATGGCTGCGCTGCTGGCCAGCTCGGTGCTGCGCGGCTCGTACCACCTCTACCAGGGGATCGGCGGCTTCTTCGGCAATCTGGCGATGGGCGTGATCTTTGTGCTGCTCTACCGCCGCTGGGGGCGGGTCGGGCCGCTGGTCGCCGCCCACGCACTGATCGACATCGTGGCCTTCGTCGGATACGCCCTGCTGGCGGGCCGGGTGGACTGGCTGCCTACGGCCTGAGCGGCTGGGTGGACCGGCAGTCCACGGTCTGAGCGGCCGGGTGGGCTGGCTGGGTGGACCGGCAGTCCACGGTGTGACCGGCCGGGTGGACTGGCTGCCCACGGTCTGAGCGGCTGGGTGGGCTGGCCGTCTACGGTCTGAGCGGCTGGGTGGACCGGCCGTCCACGGTCTGACCGGTCGTCCACGGTGACCGGCCGTCCGCCGATGCGCCGCGCCCGACCCGGTCGCCCCACGGCCCGGCTGTCCTTCGGCCCGCCGTCCCCCGCCCCGGCCGCTCCTCGACCCGTTCCCTGATCCGCGGCCGTCCCCCGCCCCGTCCGTCTGACGCGCCGTCCCTGCCCCGACGCCCCGGCCCGTGGGTCTCAGACCAGCAGTTCGCCGTCGATGACGGTGACGGCGCTGCCCGTCAGCAGCGTGCGGTCGCCGCGCAGCGCGGTGCGGACCAGACCGGTGCGCGCCGACACCTGCAGCCCGGTCAGCTCGTCGCGGCCGAACCGGGCCGACCAGTAGGGCGCGAGCGCGGTGTGCGCGCTGCCGGTGACCGGGTCCTCGTCGATGCCGACGCCCGGGGCGAACATCCGTGAGACGAAGTCGTAGCCGCGTGTGGGATCCTCGGCGGCCGCGGTCACGAGGAAGCCCCGGTGGCCGATCCGCTTGAGCGCGGCGAGGTCCGGGGCCAGGGCGCGCACGGTCTTCTCGTCGGCCAGTTCGAGCAGGAGATCGTCGATGTACGGGCCGGCCCGATGGGCGGACACGATGTCGGCGCCGATCGCCTCGGCGACCTCGGCCGTCTCCCGGGGCACCTCCAGCGCGGTCAGTGAGGCCGTGGGGAAGTCCAGTGTGATCGTGCCGCCGTCGTCGGCCGTCGCCGACAGCACCCCGCTGAGGGTGGCGAAGCGGACCGTGCCGGTCGCGGCTCCCGTGGTCCTCAGAACATGCGTGGTGGCGAGCGTGGCATGGCCGCACATGGGTGCTTCGGTGGTCGGGGTGAACCAGCGCAGCGCCCAGTCGGCCTCCGCGGCGCCGGGGAGCGGGTGGGCGAAGGCGGTCTCGGCGAGATTGACCTCGGAGGCGACCCGCTGCAGCCAGCCGTCGTCCGGGAAGGTGTCGGTGTCGAGGAGGACGACCCCGGCCGGGTTGCCGGCGAAGGGGCGCTCGGTGAAGGCGTCGACGATTCGTATCCGCATACGGCCGACCGTAGGCGGCCAGTGGCCTGGAGAACCATGGCCAATCGTCCGGGAGTGGCTCCTGCACTGGGGGGTGGTGGCCCTCGACGCCACCGGGCTGGTCCGGATGGCGTACGGGTCGGCCCGCATGCCCTCGGCGGCGGCGGTCGCGGAGGTCACGAGCCAGTCCGCCGGCACCCGGCGGCGGCCGACGCCACGCTGACCGCACGATCGGGCGGTCAGCGTGCGGCGGAACGGTCCGTCGGGCCGGAAGCGGTAGCACTCCACGCCACTGGCCTCGTATCGGCGGTCGCGTCGGGCCGTACCAGGGGTCGCACGCCAGGGCTGACACGTCGGCCAGGGCTTACCGAGTGGTTACGACAGGTCCGGGGGTCACCAGGGGAAGACGCCGTCGTCCTCGAAGCACGAACCGGTCGGGCCGCCGCCGGGCAGCGTGGCGAGCCGGATCGCCGTGGCCGCGCCCTGCTCGGGAGTGCGGGGGCCGTGGAAGCCGGTGAATTCGGTCGCGACCAGGTCCGGGCAGGCGGCGCTTCCGCGCCTCACTTCTCGGAGATCTTGGCGCGGGCATCGGCCAGCAGCTCGAAGGCGTGCTCGCGGTCCTGCTCCAGTGTGCCGTCGACCCCCTCGACGGTGACGGTGATCAGCTCCCTGCCCTCGCCCGCGTAGGCTGCCACCCTGCCGCCGACCAGGAACTCCTCGGGAGGGTCGGCCCGGTAGGTGCCGCACGCCCCCTTGGGCCCCTTGAATGCCTTGGTGACTCCGTCGGCCGACGTGGCGTGACACTTCTCGCCGACGTACTCGGCCACTTGGGCGGGGTCGTGCCAGCGGAGGATCTCCAGTGAGAGCTTCGCGGAGGTGTGGAGCGGTCCGCTCGTACCGCGGCCCGCCTCCCTGACCGAGATATTGACCAGGCACGACCCCTTGCCGTTCTGGAAGTGCCCGTTGACGTCGGCGAAATCGTTGTCGCCGAGCGCCGCGGCGACCGTTTTCGGCTTCAGGTAGTGGCCGCAGCGGGTGTTCACCGCCTTGGTCAGCTCTGTGGTCACCGAGGGGCCGGAATCGCTCTTGCCGCATCCTCCGCACCCGGTCACCAGCAGCAACGCCACGATCAACCCGGTCCCGGCCGACCCACTGCGACGCATCTCCGCCCCCATCACCCCGGCGTATCACCGCTACCTGTTCATGGCGGCAAGACCTTAACAGGCATGCCGGGGCCCGTGGTTGAGTCCACGGCTCAGCAGACGGCGAGGTCGCCACCAGGCGGATCTCGATGACGCTCACCCCGGTCGAGAAGCGTGAGCACGGCCTGGCCACGTCCTCGGCCGGGGTGGGGTTGTCGTTCGCCAGTTTCCGATATATCGTTGAGGTGTCGTGATGGATCGATGAAGAAAGGAGCGTCACGATGCGTTCCCATGGATATGGACGTGACCATTTCGGGCCCGGCCACCGTGGCCGGGGCGATGGTGAGCAGCGGCGCGCGGCCTTCGGCCCGTTCGGGCCCGGTTTCGACGGGCCGCCCTTCGGCGGGCCCCCGTTCGCCGGCCGTGGCCGCGGCGGACCCGGCGGCCGGATGCGCGGGCGGGCACGGCGCGGCGATGTGCGCGCCTCGATCCTGGCCCTGCTCAAGGACCGCCCGATGCACGGCTACGAGATGATCCAGGAGATCGCCGAGCGCAGCGGAGGGGCCTGGCGGCCCAGCCCCGGCTCGGTGTACCCCACGCTGCAGCTGCTCGAGGACGAGGGGCTGATCAGCAACGAGAGCGGGGGCGGCAAGAAGCTGTTCGCGCTCACCGACGCCGGCCGCGCCGAGGCCGAGGCGGGGCCCGAGGCCCCGTGGGAGGAGGCCGGACGCGGGGTCGACTGGGAGGCCATGCAAGAGATCCGTCAGGCCGGATTCGGGCTGATGGAGGCGTTCTCCCAGGTCTGGCGCACCGGCAGCGCGGAGCAGCGGCAGAAGGCGGTCTCCGTCATCAACGAGTCGCGCAAGCGGCTGTACCTCATCCTCGCCGAGCAGGACGAGGAGAAGGGCGGTGCCGGGCAGGGTGGCGAGAGCTGAGCCCGAGCCCGGCCGTGTGCGTGCCCCCGTACGGGTACGGCCGTGCGGGGGCACGGTTGTGGGGGGAGTGTGGTCGTACGGGGCTCGGCCGCGCGGGAGCCCGGCCGTTTGGGGCGCGTTGTGGGGGGAGCGTGGTCGTACGGAGCTCGGCCGCACGGGGGCGCGGTCGTACGGGGATCCCGGTTGTGCGGGGGCGCGGTTGTAGGGGAGCGTGGTCGGATGGGGCTCGGCCGTACGGGAGCCCGGCCGCACGGGGCGCGTTGTGCGCGGAGCCCGGCCATGCGGAGCCCGGCCGTGTCGGGGGCCCGGTCGTACCGGCCCGGCTAATGCGGGGCCCGGTCGTGCGGGGCGCGGGGGCCGGGGGCGCCGCCGGTGGATCTCCGTGGCGGGAAGGGCGGTCCTAGACGACCAGTGCGCCGAGCCTGCGCAGTGACTCGTTGAGCGCGCTGGTCGCCGAGTCCTTCAGCTTTCCGGCCATCAGGGAGATCGCCGCCCCCGTGAACTCCCCGTCGACGCGCACCGTCGTGGCGTCGCCGTCCGGTGTGAGGGTGTAGCGCATGACGAGGTTCACCCCCATCGGGCCCTTGCCTCGCGTGGTGAGCAGCCGGGCGGGTTCGCACTCCTCGACGGTCCAGGTGACCTCGGCCGGAAAGCCCATCAGCTTCATGTTCTCCTGATAGGTCGCCGCCACTTCCAGGGTGGCCGGGCCGCCCTGCGGAAAGCTGGTGTGGGTGGCGTTCCAGTCGCCGTACGTGGAGAAGTCCGTCAGCCGGGCCCAGACCTTCTCGGCCGGTGCCTCGATGCGTGTCTGCGCGCTGACCTCGGCCATGGGGGTGTCCCTTCCGCGTTCCGGGCGGTGTGTGGTGCGGCGGTGCCGGGCAACGTAGCCCCGGGGGTCCGAACATTCAATACTGACGAACCGTCAGTTGCCGCTCCCTCCTCCCCGAGGAGGAGAACCGGTCATCCACGCACAACCACGGCGGGATGCGCACATGCTCCCCGGCGAGGATGCTCCGGTCCCAAGGGACTGATGGGGTGAGAGGGTGCGAAGTCGTCCCCTTTCCGTCGGCCGGAGCGACGCCGGATGCGAGGACCGGGTCAGTGAGGTGGTGGCCGCCGTGATCGCGGGGGCCCGCCGGCGCGCCGTACGCGATGGCGACCAGCAGATCGACACCGCGCATCTGCTGCACGGCCTCCTGGAGTCCGACCCGGACGTCCGGGAGGTGTTCCCCGGCGGCCCGCCCCAGGTGGTGCGGCTGCTGGGGTATCTGGTGCAGCGCACCATCGGCTACGGGCTCCGGTGGAGCGGCACCGTGGAGTGCGCGGGGGCGGCGCGGGGGGTGGGCGGTGGGATGGCCGGATGGTCGCCCGCCGCGGCGGCCGCCCTCAGGGCGGCGGTCCACCGCGCCGCCTCCCGTGGCGCGTCCCGCGCCGGTGGCCCCGACCTGCTCGCCGCCCTCGTCCGCGACCGGGAGTGCCGTGCCATGGAGGTGCTGCGGCGCGCGGGCGTCACCGTCGAACCGCTGGTCACCGCCCTGGCGGGGGAGAACTGCCAGCAGTCACCGGGATGACGGTCCTGACGCGGGCTGACATGATGGCCCGGTGCACGTATCCGGATCCCACCCTCAGCAAAGGAACGCCGGTCTGGGGCTCGCCCTGCTGTCGGCGCTCACCTTCGGCGGCTCGGGTGTCGCCGCCAAACCGCTGATCGAGGCGGGACTCGCGCCGCTGGAGGTCACCTGGCTGCGGGTGACCGGGGCGGCCCTGGTCCTGCTGCCCCTGGCCTGGCGCCACCGCCGGCTGCTCACCCGCCGCCCCGGCCTGCTGATGGGGTTCGCCCTGCTGGCCGTGGCCGGGGTGCAGGCGTGCTACTTCGCGGCCCTGTCCCGGATCCCCGTCGGCGTCGCACTGCTCGTCGAATACCTCGCCCCCGCGCTGGTGCTGGGGTGGGTGCGGTTCGTCCAGCGCCGGCCGGTGAGCCGTGCCGCGGCGATCGGTGTCGTCCTGGCCGTCGGCGGGCTGGCCTGTGTGGTGGAGGTGTGGTCCGGGCTGAGCTTCGATCCCCTCGGCCTTCTGCTCGCCTTCGGCGCGGCCTTCTGCCAGGTGGGCTATTTCGTCCTCTCCGACCACGGCGGCGACGGCCGGGACCCGGCGGATCCGCTGGGTGTCATCGCCTACGGAGTGCTGATCGGGGCCGGGGCGCTGACCGTGGTCGGCCGGCCCTGGCGCATCGACTGGACGGTTCTCGCCGGCCGCGCCGATCTGGCGGGGGCCCGCGTCCCCGCGCTGCTGCTGCTCGCCTGGATCGTGCTGGTGGCGACGGTGGTCGCGTATCTCACCGGGGTGCTGGCGGTGCGCCGGCTCTCCCCGCAGGTGGCCGGGGTGGTCGCCTGTCTGGAGGCGGTCATCGCGACCGTTCTGGCCTGGGTCCTGCTGGCCGAGCACCTGGGCGTGGCGCAGGTCGTCGGCGGTGTGGTGGTGCTGGCCGGTGCCCTGATCGCCCAGACCTCCGCCCCGAAGGCCGCCGCGGCCGAGCCGGTGGCGGCCTCGGTTCCGGTGGCGGGGGAGCGGGAGCTCGCCTCGGGAGGGTGACCGCCCGCCGCCCTGCGCGCACGGCCCGCCGGCGCGGTCCGGAGGGCGGCGGGGCGGCCGGTCAGAGCCGGGTGAGGTAGGCGGGCACCGGCGTGTCGGGCGCGAGGTCGTCGGCGGGGACCGGCGCGCCGTAGGCGCGGGCGACGGGTATCACGCCACTCCAGTGCGGGAGCCCCAGATCCTCGGCGTCGTCGTTGGGCCCGCCGGTGCGGATCTTCGCGGAGACCTGCTCGAGGTCGAGGCGGAGCACGGCGGTGGCGGCCAGTTCCTTGGCGTTGGCGGGCCGGGAGTCGGCGGCGCGGCCGGGCACCACATGGTCCACCAGGGCGTCCAGGGCGGTGGTGCGCTCGGCCGGGTCGGTCACCGGGCGGGCGGTGCCGTGCACCACCACCGAGCGGTAGTTGATCGAGTGGTGGAACGCCGAGCGGGCCAGGACCAGCCCGTCGACATGGGTGACGGTCAGACACACCGGCAGTCCCGGCTCCTCGGCGCCCGCCCGGCCGGCCATGCGCAGCGGACGCGCCCCCGTCGAGCCGTGGACGTACAGCCGCTCCCCGACCCGCGCGTAGAGGGTCGGCAGGACGACGGGGGCGCCGTCGCGGACGAAGCCCAGATGGCAGACGTAGCCCTCGTCGAGGATGGCGTGCACCACCTCCCGGTCGTACGAGGCGCGCTCGCGGGAGCGGGTCGGCACGGTCCGGTCGGTCGGCGGGTAGGTGGTGTCGGGCGCGGTGGTCGCGGCGGTGGCGGCGGTGGCGCCAGCGGCGTCCGGGGCGGTCATTTGCGTCCTCCATTGCACTAGTGCAATATGGTGTTTGTGCTAGGAGAGTATCCGATCGCAGGTCGTCGCGCAGCCGAGATCGCGGCCAGTGTGGAGCGCGCCGTCGGCGCCGGTGAGCTGTCACCGGGCCAACCACTGCCGCCCCTGCGCGAGTTGGCCGAACGGCTGGGCGTGAATCCCAATACCGCCGCGGCCGCCTACCGTGTGCTGCGCGAACGGGGCGTGATCGAGACGGCGGGGCGC
>NZ_BBOX01000405.1 GCF_001553455.1 Streptomyces hygroscopicus subsp. hygroscopicus | reverse complement strand
GTGGTTCAGAGCCGGTCGAGGAGCGTCCGCAGGGTGGTGACCTCGGCGGACTGGTTCTTGATGACGTCGTCGGCGAGCTTCTTGGCCTTGGCGTTGCGGCCGTTCTCCTTCTCGTCCTTGGCCATGGTGATGGCGCCCTTGTGATGGTCGATCATCATGCTCGCGAAGGCGCGGTCGAAGGCGGCGCCCTTGGCGGCCTCGAGTTTCCGCATGTCCTTCTCGGACACCATTCCGCCCATGGCGCCGCCCGAGCCGTGGTCCGCACCGCCCGCACCGCCCGATCCGTGTTCCGCACCGTCCGCACCGTCCGAGCCATGGTCCATGCCGGGCATGCCGCCCGGGGACGCCTTCTCCGGCTTGCCCCAGTCCCTGAGCCAGGACTTCAGGGTCGCGATCTCCGGATCCTGGGCCTTCTCGATCCGCCCCGCCAGGCTCTTGATCCGCGCGTCCGAGGCCCGGTCGTCCGCCAGCCCGGCCATCTCCAGGGCCTGCTCATGATGCGGGATCATCATCTGCGCGAAGCTGACGTCGGCGTCGTTGAACGCGCCCGCCGCGGAGCTCGCGGTCGCCCCGGAGGTCGCGGTGGCGCCCTTCCCGCTCCCGTCGTGCGCGTCCTTGGTGTCGTCGTTCCCGCCACAGCCGGCGAGCAACAGCCCTCCGGCGACGACGGCGCCCACGAGCGCGAGACGGCGGTCGAGCGGGCGGCGCGGGACACGCGTGAATGCGGTCATGTCGATATACCTCTTTTTGCCAAGTGTTGACTGTTCCAGGGGATGTACCGGCGCTTTGCGCGCAGTTCTGCCTAAATCCGCAGAACAGACAGGGCAATGAGGTCGGGCCAGGGCGAGGGAGGGACGGGTCGTACGACGGTGACCGCCGCCACCGGAAGTCTCGGCGGTGGACCGCTCCGTCGGGCGAGCACCGCGCGGAGGAGCGCTCCGAGCACCCAGACACCGAGCACCGCCACACACAGCGAGGCCATGTCCATACCGGTCATGGGTTCGCGCGGCGCCGTCGTGGGCGCGGCCGGTGCGTGCCCGGCCCCGGCGGACGGGGCGGGAGCGGCCTGGTGCGGCTTGGAGCCGGTGACGGCTACACCACCGCCGTGCGGCGCGGGAGGCGTGTCACCGGGGGCGCGGTGCGCCACCGAGTGACTCATGCCCGGACCGGAGGACCCCCCGTCGGGATGGCCCAGGGTGTGCATCACGAAGACACCGAGCGCGAGCACGACGACGAGCAGGAGCCGCGGGACGACCGCGCCCGCGCACACACTCCTGCCGGTGCTCACCGTCGCTCCTCCGGGGTCGGCGTGATCTCTTTCGGAGCCACACCATACTCCTAACCCAGTTAGTACGCACACGGGCCCCCAGGAGGCCGCCCGAAGCCGCTCGGCTCTCCCGCGTCGCGAGTCTGGCCAGCATGTTTCTTCACCTCCTCGGCGACCTCGGCGTCCGCCGCCACGTCATGGCGGGAGGCCGCGATCTGACTGCGGGAGGCGACATCACGCCGCCCGTCGGTCATGGCATGACCGACAAAACAGAGGATGGCACCAAAAGCCACCCCGTGGGCGATACCGCTCACCAGCGGCGCGGTCATCCTGTGGGCCCGTCACGAACACCGGCAACTTCCGACGGCGGTTGCCGGGTCATCGCATGACTCCCTCCGTCAAAGAGAGCGTGCGCCCGCGCCGCGCCCCTCAAAAGAGAGCGCGCGCCCGGATCTGCCGCTCGCAACGGGAGACCGGCAGGGTGGCGGGCGGAGGATTCCCGCGAACGGTCCGTGCCATCGGATATCGGAACGTCGGCCCGGCGGTCCGCGACACATTTCCGCCACGTTCCCCGCCCACCATTTTCCCGCCGGGGGACGAATCCGCTTCCCCGCCGGGGCGACTGCGCCTGATTCCCGGAGGCGGGCCGCTTCCTTTCCGGCGGACGGAAAGGAAG
>NZ_BBOX01000404.1 GCF_001553455.1 Streptomyces hygroscopicus subsp. hygroscopicus | reverse complement strand
GGGGGGGGGCGGGCCGGTGGCATCAGCGGCGGGCGGGCTCGTCGGTGTGGTCGGTGCCGGTGTGGTTGGTGTGGTCGTCGGTGTGCAGGAGGGAACGCACCATCCGGCAGGTGGTGGCGGAGGGCGGATGCACCCCGATCCGGGCGGCGGTGGAGCGTATCTTGCGGTTGGGCGCCTGCTCGGGGCGGTAGACACCGGAGTTGAGCAGCGCGATGGCCAGGCGCATGGCCTTCAGACGGCGGTTGTGGGACTCGTACCACTCGCGCGGGCGCCCCGCGGGCATCCGCTTCTTCGGCAAGGTCGGGAAGCTCGGCAGGTCCTGAAGAGGGGGTGCGGCAACGGCCATCGGCAGCCTCCTGAGTTGGTCGGGAAACCTTCCCTTCAACTGCCTCCATTCTACGGCCGGGCACTGACAAAGGCCCCTGGTCAGCCCGCGTTCCAAGGCACTTGCGCGGTACCGTGTGCGGCATGGAGATCTGGATCAATCCGGCATGCTCGAAGTGCCGTGGCGCACTGACCCTGCTCGACGCGGAGGGCGCCGGTTACACCGTCCGCCGCTACCTCGAGGACGTACCGAGCCAGGACGAGATCCGCGCGGTGCTCGGCCGGCTCGGGCTGGAGCCCTGGGACATCACCCGGACCCAGGAGGCCGCCGCGCAGGAGCTCGGGCTGAAGGACTGGCCACGTGAGGAGAGCGCACGGGACCGCTGGATCGCGGCGCTCGCCGAGCACCCCAAGCTCATCCAGCGCCCCATCATCACGGCGGACGACGGTTCGGCGGTGGTGGGGCGCACGGAGGAGGCGGTGCGGGAGGCGCTGTCCCGGTCGCGGCAATGACCCCGGGCCCCGAGGGGTCCGGTCCCCCGGGGTCATGCGTACCCCGGCGCCCCGTGTCCGGCACGGGGGCCGGGGCGTACGCGGTGTCCGGCGTGCGGCCCGGGCCGGGGCGTACGCGGTGTCCCGTGCACGACACGGGGGCCGGGGCGTGCCCGGTCCCCCCGTTTACGGTCCGGGGCCGGGGCGTGCCCGCCACGGAGGCCACCCCGGTACGGCGGCCACCCCGGTACGGCGGCACCCCGATAGGGAGCCACCCCAGAGCGGAGGCCGCCCCGATACGGTAGCCGCCCGGTGCGGAGGCCGGATCAGCGGCGCCGCGGGGAGGTCGGTTGCGGGCGCAGCAGGAACCGCTGTGTCTTGCCGCTGGAGGTCTTCGGCAGCTCGTCCACGAAGTGGACGCGGCGCGGATACGCGTGCTTGGCGTACTGCTCCCTGACCAGTTGTTGCAGCTCGGCGGCGAGCGCCTCGCCCGCCTCGGCTCCGGGGCGCGGCACCACGAACGCCTCCACGACCTCGCCGTACTCCTCGTGCGGTACGCCGACCACGGCGGCCTCCACCACCGCGTCGTGCTCCAGCAGCACGGTCTCGACCTCGAAGGGGCCGATGCGGTAACCCGCCATCAGGATGACGTCGTCGCCGCGTCCGGAGAAGAACAGGTCGCCCTCCGCGTCCCGGGAGGCGGTGTCGCCGGTGTAGAACCAGCGCCCGTCGGGGCTGAACTTCTCGGCGGTCTGTTCGGGGGCGTCGCGGTAGCCCGTGAACCACATCAGCGGGCTCTCGGCGATGTCCACCACGACCCGGCCGGGGGCGTCCGTCGCGGCCAGGGCGGAGTTGGTGTCCTCGCGCAGCACCTTCACCTGCCAGCCGGGCAGCGGACGGCCCATGGAGCCGCGCTTGAGCTCGTCACGCAGGGCCGGGTGCCAGGCGTGGGCGACCACCATGCCGCATTCGGTCGAGCCGTAGTGGTCGCGCACCGGGACACCGAGCGTCTCCTGCGCCCAGTCGACGACGTCCGGGGGGAGCGGTTCGCCCGCCGCGGAGCAGCAGCGCAGGCGCAGATCGCCGGGGGCGGGGATGCCGGAGCCGCGCAGCTTGCGGTAGACGGTGGGCCCGGCGGTGAAGTTGGTGACACCGAAGCGGGAGAGCACCTCCCAGGTGGACTCGGCGGAGAACAGGTCGTTCAGCAGCAGGGCGCGCCGGCCGAGGGCGAGCGGCCCGATGATCGCGAAGTAGAGGCCGTACGCCCAGCCCGGGTCGGCGGCGTTCCAGAAGACATCGGTGGGCCGGTGGTCCAGGCCGAACTCCTGGTACATCGTGAAGCTCGCGACGGCCCGCAGCGGGATCGGGACGGCCTTGGGGGTGCCGGAGGTACCGGAGGTGAACAGTTCCGCGATGAGCCCGTCACCGCCCACGGCCACCGGCTCCGCCAGCGGGGCGTGCCCCTCGACCAGTTCCGCGAAGGACAGATCGTCCCCGGTGGCGGGCCCGGCGGTGACGATCCGCCAGGGGCGCTCGCCGGGGAAGCCCGACTCCGGGTCCAGTTTGGGGCGCTGACCGGCGTCCGTGATCACGATCTTGGTGTCGTTGCCCGTGACCCTCATCGCGATGGCCGGCGGGGCGAACGCGGTGAACAGCGGCACCTGGACGGCCCCGAGCCGCCAGATCGCGAGGCTCGCGACGAGCAGTTCGGCGGATTTGCCCATCAAGGTGGCGACCCGGTCGCCCACGCCGACGCCCAGGGCGGCCAGGGCTGCGGCCATACGTGACGAGCGGTCACGAAGCTCCCCGTACGTCATGTCGTGACCGGTCATGTCCTTGCCCACCACCGTGAACGCGACGGCGTCCTCCGGGTGGCTGTCGCACAGCAGGTACGCGGTGTTCGCCGCAGGCTCGCCGAAGGTCTTGAGCAGGTCAGCCATGCGCTGTTCCGGGCTGGTCAAGAGGGCTCCTAGTGCTGGTATCCACGAGTCGCGCCGGACGGGAGGGGGGCCGGGGCCCGGCATGGGAGAGCGCGGACGCACCTCGCCTTCCGGGACGGGCTGTTCCCGGGTGTGCCGAACCGAAGTCCCAGGACGGTGGCGGCCTCCCGTTGGCCTGTACACGCTATCGCGCTTCCACATCGGCCCGTCAGCCGTCCGTCGGTACCGAGACCGGGACGATATCTGCAGGCCGGGACGGAGGTCGGCGGGCTCGTCAGCGCACGGGTAACGCGACCGTCATGGGTGTCTCGATGGACCCGGGGCCGCGTTCTCCGGCACGACGGTGTACACCGCTCGCCGCCACCATCCGGCGCACGGTCTCATCCTGCGCTCGTACCTTCCGGCCACGCCCCATGCTTCCCAGCGCGGCCATGGGCGTCCGCCGTGACGGCACCAGCCGTCCCGGCGGCACTCTGGCGCCACCCCCTGCCCCGCCTTACCTTGGGGCAGCGGTAGCCATACCGCACGCACGGCTTGTCAATGTCTGAGCTCCACGACGTCCGACACGAGGTGAGCCTTGTTCCTCCGCCGAAGACGCGTCCGTTGCCGGTTGACCGTCGTCGCCACGCTCCTCGCCGCCGCGGCGGCCATCGCCGCGGGACCCGCGCGGGCCACCCCCGACGGCACACCGGCGTCCGGTCCCGCCCGGCCGCCGCTGGTGCGGCCGATCGACCCGCAGAAGTGGCGCAACCCCGACGACATGACCTGGGCCGACTACCGTGCGGTGCCCGGAACACACTGGGCGGACCCCACCGTCGAACCCACCCAGCGCACCTTCAAGGGCGCGCTGGTGCTCCTGGACTATCCCGACGAGGAGTTCACGGTCAGCCGGCCGGCCGGGTCCACCGTGTTCGGCAATCCGCAGCCCAGCGCCTCCGGCATACCCCGCGACCGCCTCCCCCGCTTCTACCAGGACTTCCTCAACGAGCCGGGGCCGCTCAACCACGGTCACACCATCAACGAGTACTGGATGGAGGACTCCGGCGGCCGCATCGGTGTCGAGCTGACCGCCTTCGGTGTGTACCGCATGCCGGGCAAGTCCTACCAGTACGGCGTCGAGGACTCGATGAACCCGGGCGCCTGCCCGGCCGGGGACACCTGCGACAAGGACATCCGGGCCGACGGCAAGGCGGCCTGGGTGGCCGATGTCGGCGCCGACGAGGCAGGCGCGTTCGACTTCGTCTTCTACCTGACGGCCGGACAGGACGAGTCGTCCACCTGGCAGGAGTTCGGCCCGATGAAGTTCCCGGGCGCCCAGGACATACCGGCCGTCTGGGGGCCGCCGAGCCCGGCGGGGGACAACTCGGCCCGGACCCGCTATGTGCCGTGGACGTCCTGGCAGGCCGCCGCCCGTGTCTGGCCCAACGCCTCGGACGGGTCGTCGGTGCAGGCGGAAAGCTCCGGCATGGCCGTGTACGCCCACGAACTCAGTCACATCCTGGGCATCGGGGACAACTACAACAACCCCTACGGCACCCCCCTCAGCCGCGCCTACACCGGCATCTGGAGCATGCTCTCCCGGGGCTCCTTCAACGGCCCCGGCGGCCCGCACACCCGCTGGCGGATCCCCGCCACGGCCGGCGGCTCGATGGGCTCCCAGCACGTGCTGCGGGACAAGCTCAAACTCCGCATCGTCGACGAGAAGAACGTCCTGCGCCTGGACCGCGACGCCCTGAAGAGCTCCGGTGTCGTCGTCGCGCGGGTCACCGCCCGCTCGGCGCCGCCGGGCGAGAAGGGGCTCTCCGGAGTCAACATCGCCCTGGGCGAGGACCTCTCACCCCCCTGCGACCGCGCCACCGACCCCCTGTGCGACGGCGGCGGCTACGACAACTACACCATCGAGGTCGTCGACCGCATGGGCACGGACTCCTTCACCCCGGACCACGGGGTGCTGCTCGCCAAGACCAAGAACAAGGACCGGGCCCCGTTCGCCTGGGTGGTCGACGCCCACCCCGAGGACATCGGCCTGGTGGACTTCGAGCGCCCCGACGGCACCGCGCAGAAGATCACCATGGGCGACTACCGGCAGCTCAGCGATGCGCTCTTCCACGCGGGAGCCGACAGCGGGAGCCAGTACGAGTACCTCGACCGGGCCAACCGGCTGCACTTCTACGTGCTCGACCTCGACCGCGACAGGTCCGGGGTGCT
This sequence comes from Streptomyces hygroscopicus subsp. hygroscopicus, assembly GCF_001553455.1. Taxonomy (GTDB): domain Bacteria; phylum Actinomycetota; class Actinomycetes; order Streptomycetales; family Streptomycetaceae; genus Streptomyces; species Streptomyces hygroscopicus. The sequence continues at coordinate 5,149 of NZ_BBOX01000404.1, read as the reverse complement.
CTCGTACACCATCGCCGTGAGGTCCCTCGACGGCGCCGGGCCACAGCGCCGCGGACCGGCCCTCCACCGCGGCGAGCCCGAGGGGGACGCCTCCCGCTCCCGGGCCGTGTGCACCTTCGTCCTCGACAACACCGCACGCGCCACCGGGGCACCCGCCGGGACGCCCGCCGCCTCGGTGGACTCGGATGTCTACCGGCTGTCGGCCAAGGCCGTCGGCCGGGGCTGGTCCGCCTGGCTGCCCAACCGTCTCGCCACCGCCAGGGCGGGCGGATCGGTGGACGTCGAGGTGGCCGTGGCCGCGCGGAAGGGCGCCGAGCGGCAGGGCACGGTGGTCCTCACCGCCCGTTCCGAAAGCGATCCGCACCAGGCCGCCAAGGCGCTGTGCCGGCTGTCGGGCCGCCGGTAGAGCGACGGGTGAGGCCCGTGGCAGAGCGACAGGTGAGGCCCGTCGGCAGAGGGGTGGTGGCAGCCCGCCGGTAGAGCGACAGGTGAAGCCCGTCGGCAGAGCGACGGTGGCGGCCCGCCGGCGCCCGGCGGGCCGCCACCCGTGCGATCGGTGTGCGGCGGTCCTACTCCGCCTCGTCGGCCGTGGTCCGGATCGGCACCCGCAGGGTGCCGGGCTCACAGCCCGCCGTTCCGGCGATGATCCGCGCCGCGCCCTTGGTGAGCGGCACCAGGCTCTGCTCGTCCACCTTGTCCGGGGTGTCCCGCGGATCGAAGATGTACATGGGCGTGGTGATCATCTGCACCAGCGGCACGCCCGTGTAGTAGAAGTAGGCGCCGTCGGTGGCCGGGTTCGGCGCGAAGGCGGTGGGCGACAGGATCCATGACCGGCGCAGGTCCTCGGCGGCGAGGGACTCGGCGACCAGCTGTTCCAGCTCGGGCGCCTCAGTGGTGAACCACCAGCGCACCTCGGGGTCGTCGGTGGGCACGACCTCCCCGTCGACCACCTCCGCCTGGCGTGCGGCGTGTTCCAGATGCATTTCGAGGACGACCCGCGGGAACAGCTCCGGATGCGCCGCGATGAACGCCTGGGTGCCCGCGGCGCCCGCCATATGGCCCGACGTCAGCACGAACAGCATGTTGTGCGGGCGCAGCTCCCGGGGCACCGCGGCCCAGAACGCGGCCTGCGCCAGGACGAGCGCGACGCCGGAGGCGTCCTCCACGGCCGATGCCCACGGGCCGTCATGGTGGGAGCCGATGATCACCCAGTGGTCGGAAGCGCCGGGCAGGGTGCCCACCACGTTGTGAGTGGTCTCCTCGGTGATGGTGGCGTCGGAAACGATCCGGCCCTCGCACTCCCCCGACGCCATCAGCGCGCGGACCCGCCGCCCGTCCGCACCGCTCAGCCAGATACCGGGGACGGGGCGCCGTTCGGCGTCATAGGGCCAGTAGAAGTCGCTGGTCTCCCAGGGCAGTCCGGTGAGCAGGCCGACGTAGGCCGTGGCACCGTCCTTGATGGCGATGTCGAAGTCCAGCACATGGGGAAGGTCGAACGGCACGGTCTGGACGAGGCCGGGGAACACGCCCTCGGGGTCGTAGCAGCCGGTGGCACGGGCCTGCACCTCCGTCTGCGGCAGCCGGGTGAAGCCGATCTCCTGGACCGCGATGGAGCCCCGCACCTCCCCGTCCCCCATCCGCACCAGCCGGCCCTCGGTGCCCTCGGTCGGGGTGGTGTACGGCAGGGCGAGTCCCTCACAGCGGATGACCTCGCCGGGCCGGTCCGCGGGCCAGATCTCGAAGGCGGCGGACCTGGGCCGCCAGACCGGCGTGGCCAGCGGCTCGAGCCGGACGTCCGCCAGCCCGGTCTGCCGGAACTGTTCCGCGGCCCACTGCTCGGTCCAGCTGTCGGCCGGATAACCGGCCCGGCGAATGCCCTGGCTGACGATCAGTTCGATCCAGGCCATCATCTCCTTCGACGTGGGCGCCCGATCGAGGTACTTCTCCAGCGCAGGCCAGTCGCTCATCGCCATCCTCCTCGTCGCCTGGGTCGTCCCTCATGGTCGACGGGCGGGCTAAAGCTGGGCTAACGCGATGGCAGCGCACTCCGTTTCACGCTCAATCCCTCAAGCCTCCATCGCCCGATCCGCCCATCATCGGGTGTTCTCGAGGAGGCCAAGCCGGGCGTTAGGCCCACTTTGGTGGTGGCACAAATGATGGTCGCCGTATCCGAGCAGGCCGCTTATCAGGCGGCTCAACCGCAGGTCAGCACCCGATGGACGGTTGGGAGTCGAGTGTGCGTACCGAGAAGTCAGAGCGACCTGAACCGCGTGACGCGCCCCGGCCGAGGAGGTGGAGTCGGCGGGTCCCGGCCGGTGTCGTGGGCGCGGCCACGGTGGTCCTGGTCGCGCTCACGGTCTCGCCGGTGAGCGCCGAGCCGGATACCGGAGCTAGACCGCCGCGTGGTGGCGATCCGCTCCCCGCTCCCCCGCAGATCCGCGCTCTCGACTTCCTGCTCGGCTCCTACACCTGCGACTACACCCCACCGCCGGGTGGCAGGTCGGCGGTGCTGAAGCTGACCACGAGGCGGGCGATGGACGGACATTACCTCTACACGGACGCCACTCTCGAACCCGGAAACGTCGTCGGCCGCTCGACCTTCGGCTGGAATCCGGTCGACGGGACATTCATCAACCAGTACCACGACAACTGGGGTTCGTCCGGAAGCTACACCTCCTCCGGCTGGCAGGACGGCCACCTCGTCTTCCGGGGCCCCCTCACCCAGGTGATCACGCCGAATGCCACGGGGCGGACATCGGGCGTGAAGCTGAACCTCCTGGACAACTACCAGGTACTCGGCCGAGGCCATTTCAAGAACGCCACGAGCTTCACCTTTCCCGACGGAAGTACCTTGCAGGGCAGTTACGACTGCCACCGCCAATAGCGTTCAGCGTTCCGGACCGAGGGAAATGGGGGTGGCCGAGCATGGCGGGCAATGAGGAGAAACTGCTCGACTATCTGAAGCGGGTGACGGCGGATCTGCGGCAGACGCAGCGCCGTCTCAGGGACGTCGAGTCCGCGGGGCACGAGCCGGTCGCGATCGTGGGAATGTCCTGCCGCTTCCCCGGAGGCGTACGGTCCCCCGAAGAGCTGTGGGAACTGGTCGCCACCGAGCGGGACACCGTCTCGGAACTCCCCACCGACCGCAATTGGGACCTGGACCGCCTCTTCCACCCCGACCCGGAGCACCCCGGGACGAGCTACGCACGCGAGGGCGGCTTCATCGACGACCCCGCGGGGTTCGACGCCGCGTTCTTCGGCATCAGCCCCCGCGAGGCCCTCGGAATGGCGCCGCAGCAGCGGCTGGCCCTCGAAGCGTCCTGGGAGGCCATCGAACACGCCGGTATCGACCCGGAGTCGCTGCGCGGCAGCCGGACCGGAACCTTCATCGGCTGCGATCACCTCGACTACTGCTCCGACGCCTCCCAGGTCCCGGAGGGTTCGGCCGGCTACTTCACCATCGGCAACTCCGCCAGTGTGGTGTCGGGGCGGGTGGCGTACACCCTCGGTCTGGAGGGGGCCGCGGTGACGGTGGACACCGCGTGCTCCTCGTCCTTGGTCGCCATGCATCTGGCCTGCCAGGCGATCCGGCAGGGCGAATGCGACACGGCGCTGGCCGGAGGCGTCGCCGTGATGTCCTCGACCGCGCCGTTCATCGGCTTCAGCGAGCTGCGGGGGCTCGCCCCCGACGGCAGGTCCAAGGCGTTCTCGGCGAACAGCGACGGTATGACCCTGGCCGAAGGCGTCGGCGTCCTGCTGCTGGAGCGGCTGTCGGACGCGCGGCAGAGCGGCCACCGGGTGCTGGCGGTGATCCGGGGCTCGGCGGTCAACCAGGACGGCGCCAGCAACGGTCTCACGGCGCCGAACGGGCCCGCGCAGCAGCGGGTGATCCGACAGGCGCTGGCCAACGCCCGGCTGACGCCGTCGGACGTGGACGCGGTCGAGGCGCATGGCACCGGGACCACGCTCGGCGATCCGATCGAGGCCCAGGCGCTGCTGGCCACCTACGGACAGGAGCGGCCGGAGGGGCGTCCGCTGTGGCTGGGCTCCATCAAGTCCAACATCGGGCACGCCCAGATGGCGGCGGGCGCGGCCGGTGTGATCAAGATGGTGATGGCGATGCGCCACGGGGTGCTGCCCGCCTCGCTGCACATCGACGCACCGACCCCCCATGTCGACTGGAGCGCGGGCGATGTCCACCTGCTGACCGAGGCACGGGAGTGGCCGCGGGACGAGCGGCCACGCCGGGCGGGGGTCTCCTCGTTCGGCATCTCGGGGACGAACGCCCATCTGATCCTGGAGCAGGCCCCCGAGGAAGTCGCGGCGGCGGCCAGGGACGGCGAGGCCGAGCCGGTGGCGGCCGTGGCGGATGGCACGACCGCCGAGGAACCGGTGGCGGTCGTGGGGGCCGTCGAGGGGGAACCGGTGGACGGGCCGGTGCCGTGGGTGGTCTCGGCGCGCGGTACGGAGGCCCTGCGGGGCCAGGCGCGGGCCCTGGCCGACCGCGTGACCGCTGACCCGGCGGTGACACCGGCCGAAGTGGGCTGGTCGCTGTTGCGGTCCAGGACCCTGTTCGACCACCGAGCGGTGGTGATCGGCCAGGACCGCCGCGAGCTGGTGGCCGGGCTGGAGGCACTGGCCGCCGGGGAACCACATCCGGCCCTGGTACACCCCGCACAGGCCACCGGCACAACCGACACCAGCGGGCAGACCGTCTTCCTCTTCAGCGGACAAGGCAGCCAACGCCCCGGCATGGGCGCCGGACTCTACCACCGCTTCCCCGTCTTCACCGAAGCCTTCGACGAAGTCTGCACCCTCCTCGACCCCCACCTCCAACACCCCCTCAAGGAGGTGGCCTTCAGCACCGACCCCGAACACGCAGCATTGCTGAACCACACCACCTACGCCCAGACCGCACTGTTCGCCCTCCACATCGCCCTCGCACGCCTACTCCACTCCACAGGAGTCCTCCCCGACGCCGTCATCGGACACTCCATCGGAGAAATCGCCGCGGCCCATATCGCCGGAGTCTTCGACCTCCCCGACGCCTGCCGCCTGGTGGCCGCCCGCGCCACCCTCATGGGCCACCTCCCCACCGGCGGCACCATGGCCACCATCGCCGCCACCCCCGACGAACTCGCCCACGACC
>NZ_BBOX01000403.1 GCF_001553455.1 Streptomyces hygroscopicus subsp. hygroscopicus | reverse complement strand
ACGGCACCCACATCGACTGGACCGGTTGGTTCCCCGCCGACCCGGTCCCCCAGGTGGTCGGGTTGCCGACGTATGCCTTTCAGCACCAGCGCTTCTGGCTGGCGCCGCCCGCCGCCGGTGCGAGCGGGGAAGGGGCGGCGCAGAATCCGGCCGAGGCACAGCTCTGGCATGCCATCGAAGAGCTGGACGTCGACACCCTCACCAGCACACTCCAGCTGGAGAAGGACGGCCCCGGTATCGAGGCACTGCTGCCCGCGCTCCCCGTGCTGTCCGCCTGGCGGCGTCAGCACCGTGAACGCTCCACCATCGACTCCTGGCGCTACCGGACCACATGGCAGCAGCTCCCCGACCCGGCAGCGGCGGACCTGACGGGCAGCTGGCTGGTGATCACCCCGGCCGGTCAGGAGGAGCACGCCACGGTCCGGGTCACCGTCCAGGCGCTTCAGGCGCACGGCGCGACAGCGGTCCCGCACGCGGTCGGCACTCAGGACGTCGATCGCGCGGCGCTCCGCGAAGACCTCGCCCGGCTGACCGAGGACTCCCGGCCCGCCGGAATCATCAGCCTGCTCGCCCTCGATCAGGAACCGCTCACCGGCCACTCGGCGGTACCCGCCGGGCTCGCCGCCACCGTCGCCCTCCTCCAGGCGCTCGGTGACGCCGGGATCCCGGCGCCCCTGTGGTGCCTCACCCAGGGCGCCGTCGCCACCGGCCGAAGCGACCTGCTTCCCCACCCCGGGCAGGCGCAGATCTGGGGGCTCGGCCGGGTCGCCGCACTGGAACACCCGCGGCGCTGGGGCGGTCTCATCGATCTGCCCGCCGCCGTGACCCACCACACGGCAGGCCGGCTGGCGGCCCTGCTCGTCGCCGGGCAGCCCGAGGACCAGGTCGCCATCCGTACCACCGGGACCTACGCGCGCCGCCTCACCCGTGTGCCCGCTGCCGACGCCACCCCCGTCCCGTGGGAGCCGTCGGGCACCACGCTCATCACCGGCGGCACCGGCGGCCTCGGCGCCCACGTCGCCCGCTGGCTGGCCCGGCGGGGCGCGCCCCGGCTCCACCTCGTCAGCCGGTCAGGACCCGACGCCCCCGGCGCCGCGGAGCTGGCCGAGGAGCTCACGGCTCTGGGGACGGCCGTCACCGTCACCGCCTGCGACGCCTCCGACCGCACCGCGCTCCAGCACCTCCTCGCCACCATCCCCGCCGAACACCCCCTCACCACCGTCGTCCACACCGCCGGGACGATGGAGCTCGGGCAGATCAGCGAACTGGACCCGGGACGGCTGGAGTCCGTTCTGCGGTCCAAGGCGCTGGCCGCCGCACATCTGCACGACCTCACCCAGGACCTCGGCCTCACGGCTTTCGTTCTCTTCTCGTCGAACGCCGCGACATGGGGCAGCGGCCGGCAGGCCGCCTACGCCGCCGCGAACACCTATCTGGACGCGCTCGCCGAGCACCGCCACGCCCGGGGACTCCCCGCCACCAGCCTCGCCTGGGGCCCCTGGGGCGAGGCAGGCATGGCAGCCGACCAGCACACCCTCTCCCACCTCAAGCGGCGCGGTCTCTCGCCCCTCGCCACCGATCTCGCCATCACATCGCTGCACCACGCCCTGACGCACCACGACACCGCCGTCACGATCGCGGACGTCGACTGGGAGAGGTTCGGCGGCACGTTCACCGCACAGCGCCCCAGTCCGTTCCTCACCCGGCTGATGACGTCGAGCGCGGAGCCCACCGCCCCCACGGCGACCGCCGACGCCAATCCGCTGCGGCAACAGCTCAGCGCGGCGCCCGACGCCCAGCGGCACCAGATCCTGGTCCGTCATGTCCAGACCCTGGCCGCCGCCGTCCTCGGCCACCCCGGCCTGGACGCGATTCCCCCGGCGCAGCCCTTCCAGGAGCTGGGATTCGACTCCCTCACCGCGGTGGAGCTGCGCAATCAGCTCGCCGCCACCACCGGTCTGTCCCTCGCCCCGGCGCTGGTCTTCGACCATCCGACGCCCAACGCACTCGCCACCCATCTGTGCGCCGAACTGACGGGGCGGAAGTCCGCCGTCGCCATCCACACCCGGTCCGCGGTCGCCGACGACGAGCCGATCGCGATCGTCGGCATGGCCTGCCGCTACCCGGGCGGTGTGCGTTCTCCGGAAGAGCTGTGGGAGCTGGTCGCCGCGGGCCGGGACGCCATCGGGGAGATGCCCACCGACCGCGCCTGGGATCTGAACACGCTCTTCGATCCCGACCCCGAGCATCTGGGCACCAGCTATGCGCGCGAGGGCGGTTTCCTCCACGAGGCGGCCGGGTTCGACGCGGCCTTCTTCGGCATCAGCCCGCGCGAAGCGCTCGCCATGGACCCCCAGCAGCGGCTGCTCCTCGAAACCGCGTGGGAGACCTTCGAGAACGCGGGCCTGGACCGGGACACGCTCGCCGGCAGCGACACCGGCGTCTTCGCGGGCGGCACGTACCAGGGGTACGGGGCCTCCGGAAGCTCCTCGGCGCAGGAGGTCGAGGGGTACCTGCTCGCCGGTGGTACGCCGAGCGTCATGTCCGGCCGGGTGGCGTACGCGTTCGGCCTGGAGGGACCCGCGGTCACGGTGGACACGGCCTGCTCGTCCTCGCTGGTGGCGATGCACCTGGCGGCCCAGGCCCTGCGGCAGGGCGAGTGCACGCTGGCGCTGGCGGGCGGGGTGACGGTGATGGCCACCCCGACCACGTTCATCGAGTTCTCCCGCCAGCGAGGGCTGGCGGCCGACGGCCGGTGCAAGCCGTTCGCATCGGCGGCCGACGGCACCGGCTGGGGCGAGGGCGCCGGACTGCTGCTGCTGGAGCGGCTGTCGGACGCGCGGCGCAACGGCCACCGGGTCCTTGCCGTCGTCCGTGGCTCCGCCGTCAACCAGGACGGCACGAGCAACGGCCTGACCGCGCCGAACGGGCCCGCGCAGCAGCGGGTGATCCGACAGGCGCTGGCCAACGCCCGGCTGACGCCCGCAGAGGTCGATGTGGTGGAAGGCCACGGCACCGGGACCACGCTCGGCGATCCGATCGAGGCCCAGGCGCTGCTGGCCACCTACGGCCAGGAGCGGCCGGAGGAGCGTCCGCTGTGGCTGGGCTCCATCAAGTCCAACATCGGCCACACCCAGGCCGCCGCCGGAGTGGCCGGGGTCATCAAGATAGTGATGGCGATGCGCCACGGGGTGCTGCCCGCCTCGCTCCACATCGACGCACCGACCCCCCACGTCGACTGGAACGCGGGCGATATCCACCTGCTGACCGAAGCACGGGAATGGCCGCGGGACGAGCGGCCACGCCGGGCGGGGGTCTCGTCGTTCGGCATCAGCGGGACCAATGCGCACGTCATCGTGGAGCAGGCGCCCGAGGAGCCGGTGGCGGTCGTGGGGGCCGTCGAGGGGGAACCGGTGGACGGGCCGGTGCCGTGGGTGGTCTCGGCGCGCGGTACGGAAGCGCTGCGGGGCCAGGCGCGGGCCCTGGCCGACCGCGTGACCGCTGACCCGGCGGTGACACCGGCCGAAGTGGGCTGGTCGCTGTTGCGGTCCAGGACCCTGTTCGACCACCGAGCGGTAGTGATCGGCCAGGACCGCCAGGAACTGGTGGCCGGGCTGGAGGCACTCGCCGCCGGGGAACCACATCCGGCCCTGGTACACCCCGCACAGGCCACCGGCACAACCGACACCAA
>NZ_BBOX01000402.1 GCF_001553455.1 Streptomyces hygroscopicus subsp. hygroscopicus | reverse complement strand
TCACCACCCACCACGGCCACGTAACCATCGCCGCCCTCAACACCCCCACCAACACCGTCATCTCCGGACCCATCGACCTCGTCACCGACATCAGCGCCACCTGGGCGGCCAAAGGCCGCAAAACCAGGAACCTGACCGTCAGCCACGCCTTCCACTCCCCCCTGATGGACCCCATCCTCGAACCCTTCAAAGAGGCCATCACCGAACTGACCTACCACCCACCCACCATCCCCCTCATCAGCAACCTCACCGGACAACCAGCCGACGACCACATCACCACCCCCGACTACTGGGCCCAGCACATCCGCCAACCCGTCCACTTCCACCCCGCCATCACCCACACCACACCCCACACCAACGTCTACCTCGAGCTCGGCCCCGACCCCACCCTCGCCACCGCAACCCACCACACCCTCCACCACCACACCACCGACCAGAACAACCCCACAACACCGCTCATCACCTCCACCCTCACCCACAAACAACCCGACACCCACGCCCTCACCCGCACCCTCGCCCAACTCCACACCAGCGGCACAACCATCGACTGGACCAGCTGGTACCCCGCCACCCCCACCCCCCGCACCATCCCCCTCCCCACCTACGCCTTCCAACACCAGCACTACTGGCTGTCGTCCGCCTCCCCCTCGCAACCGGCGTCCACCGAGACGGACCCGGCCGACGGGGAGTTCTGGGAGGCGGTGGAGCGCGAGGATCTGGAAGCCCTGGCGGCGACCATCGACTCACCGGCGGACCAGCGGCCCATGCTGGGCGCTGTTCTCCCCACTCTGTCCGCCTGGCGGCGGCAGCACCGGGAGCGGTCTGTCATCAATTCCTGGCGGTACCAGACCATTTGGAAGCATCTTTCCGCTTCCTCCGTGCGTCCGGACCTCTCCGGCACCTGGCTGCTGATCATCCCCGCCGATCAGTCCGACCACCCTGCCGTAGTAACCGCCGCGCAGGCCCTGACCAGCCACGGCGCCACTCCGCTCCGCCATGCGCTCGACACCCGTACCGCCGATCGTGACGCCCTGGCGGACCACCTCACCCGTCTGGCCGCCGAGGGCGAACCCACCGGTGTGCTGAGCCTGCTGGCCGTCGACGAGGAGCCGCACCCAGAACACCCCGGTGTTCCCGCCGGGCTGGCCGCCACCACCGCGCTCGTCCAGGCGCTCGGCGACGCGGGGATCCCGGCGCCCCTGTGGTGCCTCACCCAGGGCGCCGTCGCCACCGGTCCCGGCGATCCGCTCCCCAGTCCGCGGCAGGCACAGACGTGGGGGCTGGGCCGCGTCGCGGCCCTGGAACACCCTCTCCGCTGGGGTGGTCTGATCGACCTCCCGGCCACGATCGACCACCGCACCTCCGACCGGCTGGCCGCCCTGCTCGCCCCGGGCGGGCCGGAGGACCAGGCGGCCATCCGCGCCACCGGCAGCTACGCCCGGCGCCTGCGCAGGGCCGAGACCTCCCCTGCCGCTCCCAGGAGCTGGCAGCCCACGGGCACCACGCTC
>NZ_BBOX01000401.1 GCF_001553455.1 Streptomyces hygroscopicus subsp. hygroscopicus | reverse complement strand
ACACCATCCCCGCCGAACACCCCCTCACCACCGTCATCCACACCGCCGGGACGTCGGACACCGAGCTGATCGCCGATCTGGGGCCGGAGCGCCTGCAGCATGTGCTCGGGCCCAAAGCCCTGGCCGCCGCGCATCTGCATGAGCTGACCCAGGGGCTCGGCCTCGGCGCCTTCGTGCTCTTCTCGTCCGGCGCCGCCGCCTGGGGCGGCAGCAGGCAAGGCGCCTACGCCGCCGCGAACACCTATCTGGACGCGCTCGCCGAGCACCGCCGCGCCCGGGGACTCCCCGCCACCAGCCTCGCCTGGGGCCCCTGGGGCGAGGCGGGGATGGCCGCCGATGAGACCGCGCTCTCGTTCTACGGCCGGCGCGGGCTGGCCCCGCTGAGCCCCGAGCTGGCCGTGGCATCGCTCCAGCACGCCCTGGACCACCGCGACACCACGATCACCGTCGCGGACATCGACTGGGAGAGGTTCCCGACGGCCTTCACCGCCCAGCGCCCCAGTCCGCTGCTCGACGACCTGGTCACGGCCGCCGAGAATCCGGCCGAGGCACCGGCCGACGCGTCCACCGGCGCTTCCGCCGCCACATCGCTCCGGCAACGGCTCTCCGCCGGCAGCCCCGAGCAGCAGCACCACATCCTGCTCGAGCGCGTCCAGTCCCTCGCGGCGTCGATCCTGGGGCATTCCGGGCCGGACGCCATTTTGCCCACGCAGCCGTTCCAGGAGCTCGGATTCGACTCCCTCACCGCCGTGGAGCTGCGCAACCAGCTATCCACCGCGACCGGGCTCGACCTGGCGCCCACGCTCGTCTTCGACCACCCCACGCCCAACGGGCTCGCCACCCATCTGCGCGCCGAACTCACCGGCCTGCGGACCGCCGTCACCGCTCACAGCCCCACCGCGGTCGCCCAGGACGAGCCGATCGCGATCGTCGGCATGGCCTGCCGCTACCCCGGTGACGCACATTCCCCGGACGATCTGTGGGACCTGGTGATCGCCCACCGCGATGCCATCGCGGCGATGCCCACCGACCGCAACTGGGACCTGACCACGCTGTACGACCCCGACCCCGACCACGCGGGGACGAGCTACGTCCGCGAGGGCGGGTTTCTGTACCGGGCGGCCGAGTTCGATCCCGCGTTCTTCGGCATCAGCCCGCGCGAAGCGGTCGCCATGGACCCCCAGCAGCGGCTGCTCCTCGAAACCGCCTGGGAGACCTTCGAGAACGCGGGCCTCGACCGGGACACGCTCGCCGGCAGCGACACCGGGGTGTTCGCCGGAGTGACGTCCCAGGACTATCTGTCCCTCACCGGCGATACGGCGAGCGACGTCGAAGGCTACGTCGCCACGGGCAACATCGGCAGTGTGGTGTCAGGGCGGGTGGCGTACGCGTTCGGCCTGGAGGGCCCCGCGGTCACGGTGGACACCGCGTGCTCGTCCTCGCTGGTGGCGATGCACCTGGCGGCCCAGGCCCTGCGACAGGGCGAATGCTCGCTGGCGCTGGCGGGCGGGGTGACGGTGATGGCCACCCCGGGCGCGTTCATCGAGTTCTCCCGCCAGCGAGGGCTGGCACCCGATGCCCGGTGCAAGCCGTTCGCGGCGGCGGCGGACGGCATGGTGTGGGGCGAGGGCGCCGGACTCGTACTGCTGGAGCGGCTGTCGGACGCGCGGCGCAACGGCCACCGGGTCCTTGCCGTCGTCCGTGGCTCCGCCGTCAACCAGGACGGCACCAGCAACGGCCTCACGGCGCCGAACGGGCCCGCACAGCAGCGGGTGATCCGACAGGCCCTCGCCAACGCCCGGCTGACGCCGTCCGAGGTGGACGCGGTCGAGGCGCATGGCACCGGGACCACGCTCGGCGATCCGATCGAGGCCCAGGCGCTGCTGGCCACCTACGGCCAGGAGCGGCCGGACGGGCGTCCGCTGTGGCTGGGCTCCATCAAGTCCAACATCGGCCACACCCAGGCCGCCGCCGGAGTGGCCGGGGTCATCAAGATGGTGATGGCGATGCGGCATGAACTGCTGCCCGCCTCGCTCCACATCGACGCACCGACCCCCCATGTCGACTGGAACGCGGGCGATGTCCACCTGCTGACCGAGGCACGGGAATGGCCCCAGGGCGAGCGGCCACGCCGGGCGGGCGTCTCCTCGTTCGGCATCTCGGGGACGAACGCCCACCTCATCCTGGAGCAGGCCGGCGAGCCGATCGAGCCCGCCCCCGTGTCAGACGTCGCGGGTCCGGTGCCATGGGTGATCTCCGCACACAACGACGCGGCGCTGCGGGGCCAGGCGCGTGCCCTGGCCGGTCACGTCGTCAACGATCCCGAGGTGAACGCTGCGGAGGTGGGCTGGTCGCTGTTGCGGTCCAGGACGCTGTTCGACCACCGGGCGGTGGTGATCGGCCAGGACCGCCGCGAACTGGTGGCCGGACTGGAGGCACTGGCCGCCGGGGAACCACATCCGGCCCTGGTCCACCCGGCAACCACCTCCGACACCAG
>NZ_BBOX01000400.1 GCF_001553455.1 Streptomyces hygroscopicus subsp. hygroscopicus | reverse complement strand
CTCCCTCGGTAGACGGAGTAGCCGAACGGGGTGAGCAGCAGCGGTACGTGGTAGTGCTCACCCGGCTCGACGGCGAACGCGACGGCGATCTCCGGGAAGAAGGCGTGGGTCAGGTACGGCCCGGTCTCGAAGCGCAGCCGCGCGTGGGTGGTGCCCTCGGGGAGGGCGGGCAGGTCCGTGCAGCGCCCGTCGGCGTCGGTGAGGGAGTCGGCGTGCGCCGTCCACCCCGCGCCGGGCCCCGACCGGACGGACAGCTCGACGACCACGCCCACGGCGGGGCGGCCGATGCTGGTGTCCAGGATGTGCGTGGACACGGAGGTGGCGCCGGTCGCCATCACCGCTCTCCTTCCGCCGGGGCCCGCGGGGCCTCAAAGGGTTTCCGTCCACCGGGCCAGCCGGATGCGGTTGATCTTTCCCAGTTCGGTGCGGACGATCTCGCGCTCGGTGTCGGCGTCATGGCGGATCCGTTCGTGCAGGGCGGTCACCATCTCCTCGCCGGTGCGGCCGGTGGCACAGATCAGGAAGACATGCCCGTGGCGCTCCTGGTAGGCGCGGTTCAGCGCCAGCAGCTCGGCCCGCTCCTCGTCCCGCACCCCGCTCTGCTCGCGCGCCGAGGCGGCGTCGCCCGGCACCGGCCGCCCGATGGGCGGATGCGCGGCCAACGCCTCGGCCAGATCGGCGGCGGTCAGCCCGGCCACGGCCGCGTCGGCGGCGTCGAGCAGTTCGCCGAGCGTCGCGTACGGCCGTCCGCCGGCCACCGCCGCGCCCCAGGTGCGGCTCGCGCACACCTCGCGCAGCATCCCGACCGCCTCCCGCTCGGCCACCGCGTTGAACCGGGCCAGGCCCGGCGGAGCACTGGAAGTCACCCTCGCAAGCTAGGAGTCCCCTGGACCGGTCGTCAACAGTTTGTTGAAAAATCCGCGTAACGGGGCCGGACAGTCCGTGACGGGCCGGTCAGCCCACGACCGGGCGGACAGCCGGTGACGGGCCGGTCAGCCCGCGACGGGCCGGTCAGCCCGCAACCGAGCGATCAGCCGGTGACGGGGCGGCCATCCCACAACGGGCCACACAGCCCCTAACCGGGCGATCAGCCCACGACCGGGCCGGACAAGCTCGCAACCCGCCGGACCACCCACGCCCGGGCCATCAGTCCCCACCCTTCTCGCGGTTGAGGTAGTTGTAGACGGTGAAGCGGCTGACGCCGAGGGCTTCGGCGACCGTTTCGACGCCGTGGCGCATGGAGAAGGCGCCGCGCTGTTCCAGCTGGCGGACGACGGACTGCTTGGCCTTGCGGTCGAGGGCCGAGAGCGGGACGCCGTGGCGACGCTGGAAGTCGGCCAGGATGTGGTCGAGCGAGTCCGACAGGTGCGGCAGCCGCACGGCGACCACCGGGCGGCCCTCCCAGGAGAGCACCACGTCGTCGCCGCGCGCCCGGTCCGGCGCGACCATCTCGCCGCCCATGGCGTCGACGAGCGGCTTCACCGCGGCGGCGAACGGGTGGTCGGCGGGTGTGCTCACGCCTCCGCCTCCCCCACCACGTTGACCTGGAGCGTTATCCGGGTGGCACCGGCTTCGAGGGAGGCGCGCAGGAGGCTGCCGACCGCCTCCAGCACCGCGTCCGCCCCGCCCTCGGCGGTATTGCCGAACGGGCCGACGTCGACCGCGTCCAGCGGGGCGGCCTGGACGGTCTCACGGGCGGCCACGGCGTGCGGCGGCACCTCGTCGAGGTCGAACGGTTCGGTGGTGAACTCAACCCTCAGTCTCACGCCGCCAACCTACTGCGTCAGGCCGTACCACGACGCCCCCACTACGGGGGACAGAACGCCCGAGTCCTCCCCCGCGGGCACCGCTTCGGGGAGCATGGATGGATACCGCGTCCGCCCCCGTCCACGGAGCGCCCCGATGACAGACAACGTGCCGGTGCGTTGTCCCGCGTGCCGTCGCGAACAGCCGTTCACGCCGCCCACCTTCCCCTGTCCGTGCGGCGCGCCGGTCACCCTCCCCGTCCTCCGCGACGGCGTCCCGGAGGAGATCGGCCACCGCACCTGGGACGACCTCTGGGTGGCGGTGAACTGCCCGTCCTGCGGCCGCCGGAGCCACTGGCCGCAGCCGGAGCTCGGCTGCGGCTGCGGCGCGGTGATCCGCGTCCCCATCGCCGCCGCACCGCCCCCGCCCGGCCCGCCCCCGGCGGAGCCGGGCGCGGTGGCCGGGCCCGGCGGCCCGGCCCTGTCACGCCCGGCCTTCCGGCCGGTGACGATCCGTACCGCGCGGGACGCGGTCACCGCCGCCGCGCGGTATCTGGACTGGCTCGGCTTCCGCGGCCTGCGGCCGTCGGAGGACCGGGCCGTGTCCGGGGTGGACCTCTACGGGCCGGGCGTCGTCGCCCAGGTCGATCCGACCACCCGCCCCACCGGGCCGCGGGACGTCGAATGCCTGTGGCTGAACGGGCTCCAGAAGTCGGCCATGAGCGTCTTCTTCTCGCTCGCGGGCTATGCGAGGGAGGCGCGGGCGCGGGCCGACGCACTGCGTCTGCCGCTGTTCATCATGGATCTGACCGGCACCCCGCAGCCCGTCAACGACCCGGCGGACTCGCTGATCCGGGTGGGGCCGCCGGACCGCTGATCCCCGTCCGGCCCTTGTCCATTATCAACCCGCCGGGGGCCGTTTTCCGTCCTCTGCGCGGACGATCTTCAAGCTCCCGGGACGCTCTACGGTGGTGCTCGTCCCTGCCCGTTCCGTTCATTCCGTCGCCGATCCGTCGCCGATCCGTCACCGCATTGGAGCGCTGTCTCATGCCCAGCCGCCGCGTCCACCCCACCGATCTGACCGTCGAGAACGGCGATACCACCCTGGCCGTCCGCGACCACGGCGGCAGCGGCACCCCCGTGCTGCTGCTCCACGGCGCCTCCCGCACCCTGGCCGACTGGTCGGGGGTCGCGGCGGAGCTGACCGCCGACCTCCGGGTCGTCTCCATGGACCTGCGGGCGCACGGCCGTTCGTCCTCCGGCTCCGGCCCCTGGACGATCCCGGCGGTGCTCGGCGACATCGAGGCCGTCCTGGAGCGCCTCGGTATCCCCGAGGCCGTGCCGGTGGGGCATTCGCTGGGCGGCATGCTCGCCGTGCTGTACGCGGACGCACATCCGCGGACCCCCGCCGCCGTCAACCTCGACGGCTTCGGCTGGGGGCGGCCCGAGCAGTACGCCGGACGGGACCCGGAGGCGGTGGTCCAGGACCTCGACCGCGCCCACGCGTTCGCACGGGCCGCCGCGGGCCGGACCTTTCCGCCCGAGGCCCTGGACAGCGTCCGCGAGCGGACCACCGCGATGGGCGAGAAGCTGGGGATCGCGCCGGAGCTGTTCGAGGAGGGGTTCCGCCGCTCGCTGGGCGAGACCGAGGACGGACAGCTGTTCCTGCGGCCCGAGCGGGAGCGGGCCGTGGAGATGCTGGCCGTCCTGCGCGAGCTCGACATGTTCCCGGTCTACCGGCGGCTGACCTGTCCCGTGCTGATCGTCCGCGCCGAGCGCCTGCCGGAGCAGGGCGGCGAGCTGGCCTGGTTCGACGCGCTGATGACCGCCTTCGCCCAGGGGCTCCGCCGGGACCTGGACGAACTCGCCGCCGGCCACCCCCATGTCACGGTCGGCACGGTCGACGCGACGCACGCCATGCTGCTGGAGTGCCCGCGCACGGTGGCCGCGGACATACGCGCCTTCACCAACCGCCCGCACGTGCGCTCATGACCGGAGAACGCTTCCATATGGGGTGACGGGAGCGGTGGCGCGAACCGGGTGACGGGAGCCGGGTGACGGGAGCCCGAGGACGCGAACCCAGTGGCGCGAGCCGAGTGGCGCGAACCCAGTGGCTGGAGCCCGGTGGGTGGCGGGAGCACCCTGACGGGGCCGGTGACGGGCGGCGTGTCTCGGCGGGAGTGTGGGCCCCTGCTGGGTGGAGGGGCCCTCATCGGATCAGTTGCGCGCGGCCTGTGGTTCGGCGCGTGCGACGGATGCCTCGGTCCTGGCGGCCGGGTCGGCCTCGGACCGGGTTTCGGGCAGCAGCTCGCGGGCGGCCGCCTCACGCAGCTCGACCTTGCGGACCTTGCCGCTGACCGTCATCGGGAAGGCGTCCATGAGACGCAGGTAGCGGGGCACCTTGTAGTGGGCGAGGCGGCCCCGGCAGAAGCGGGCGAGCTCGTCGCGGGTGAGGGTCTTGGCGCCCTCGCGCAGGATGACGCAGGCCAGGACCTCCTCGCCGTACTTCTCGTCCGGCACGCCGACGACCTGCACGTCCGCGATCTTGGGGTGGGTGTGGAGGAACTCCTCGATCTCCCGCGGATAGACGTTCTCCCCACCGCGGACGATCATGTCCTTGATCCGGCCGACGATCTGGACGTATCCCTCGTCGTCCATCACCGCGAGGTCGCCGGTGTGCATCCAGCGCGCCGGGTCGATCGCCTCGGCGGTCCGCTCGGGCTCCTGCCAGTAGCCGAGCATCACCGAGTAGCCGCGGGTGCACAGCTCACCGCGGGTGCCGCGGGGCACGGTCAGCCCGGTGGCGGGATCGACGATCTTGACTTCGACATGCGGCATCACCCGGCCCACCGTCCCGGTGCGGCGCACCAGGTCGTCATCGGGCCGGGTCTGGGTGGAGACTGGCGAGGTCTCGGTCATGCCGTAGCAGATGGACACCTCCGCCATGTGCATCTCGGCGACCACCCGGCGCATCACCTCCACCGGGCAGGGTGATCCGGCCATGATCCCGGTGCGCAGCGAGCCGAGGTCGAAGGTGGCGAAGTCCGGCAGGGCCAGCTCGGCGATGAACATGGTGGGGACGCCGTACAGCGAGGTGCAGCGTTCCCGTTCGACGGCGGCCAGGGTGGCGGCGGGGTCGAAGGTGGCGGCCGGGATGACCACGCAGGCGCCGTGGGTGAGGGCCGCCAGGTTGCCCATCACCATGCCGAAGCAGTGGTAGAAGGGCACCGGTACGCAGATCCGGTCCGCGGGGGTGTAGCGGACCGTCTCCCCCACGAAGAAGCCGTTGTTGACGATGTTGTGGTGGGAGAGGGTGGCGCCCTTGGGGAAGCCGGTGGTGCCGGAGGTGTACTGGATGTTGACCGGATCGTCGCAGACGATCCGGGCCTCGCGCTCGGCCAGCCGGTCGGGGGAGACATCGGAGCCGGCGCGCACCAGTCCGTCCCAGGTCCGGTCGCCGATGTAGATGACATCGCGCAGCGCGGGGCAGGCCGAGCGCACCTGCTCGACCATCCGGCGGTAGTCGCTGGTCTTGTGCTCGGTGGAGGAGACCAGGACCGAGATGCCGGCCTGCCGGAGCACGTACCGCAGCTCGTGGACGCGGTACGCGGGGTTGATGTTGACCATGATGGCGCCGATGCGGGCGGTGGCGTACTGCGTCAGCACCCATTCGGGGCAGTTGACGGCCCAGATCCCGACCCGGTCGCCCTTGGCGACCCCCTTGGCCATCAGTCCGAGCGCGACCTCCTCGACCGCCCGGCCGAACTCGGCGTAGGTCCAGCGGCGGCCGGAGGGGATGTCGACGAGCGCGTCGCGCTCGCCGTACAGCTCGACGGCGCGGGCCAGGCTCGACCCGATGGTGTCGCCGAGCAGCGGGAGGTCACTGGGCCCGCTGGCGTAGGAGAGCCCGGCCGGGCTCGGTGGGTCTGAGGTCAGGTCGGTCATGGGGACTCCTTGCGGTCGCTTTCACGTTCGTGAGGGTTGGTCATCAGATGAGCGTTCGTCATCAGATCTCCTCATGAAACTCGATACCGCCGCCTCGTGCCGTGCGTTCACGCAGCTCGATCCGGCGAATCTTCCCGGAAACCGTCTTGGGGAGGTCGGCGAACTCCAATCGGCGGATCCGCTTGTACGGCGCCAGCACCGCCCGGGAGTGCGCGAACAGCGCCTTCGCGGTGTCCGGACCGGGCTCCCAGCCCTCCGCCAGCACGATGTACGCCTTCGGCACGGCGAGCCGCAGCGGATCGGGGGCCGGGACGACGGCGGCCTCGGCGACCGCCTCGTGCTCCAGCAGCGCGCTCTCCAGCTCGAACGGCGAGATCTTGTAGTCCGACGCCTTGAAGACGTCGTCCGCGCGGCCGATGTAGGTGATGTAGCCGTCGGCGTCGCGCGAGCCGATGTCACCGGTGCGGTAGTAGCCCCCGGCGGTGGCCTCGGCGGTGCGCTCCTCATCGCCCTCGTAGCCGGTCATCAGCCCGACCGGACGGCCCTCGGGGCCGGTGAGGTCGAGGCAGATCTCGCCCTCCTCGCCGGGCCGCCCGGTGACCGGATCGAGCAGGACGACCCGGAACCCGGGGGTCGGCCGGCCCATCGAACCGGCCTTGAGCGGCTGACCGGGGGTGTTGGCCACCTGGACGGCGGTCTCGGTCTGGCCGAAACCGTCCCGGATGGTCACCCCCCAGGCACCTCGCACATGCTCGATGACCTCGGGGTTCAGCGGCTCGCCCGCGGCGACGGCCTCCCGGGGCGGGGTGCGCAGCTGGGTGAGGTCGGCCTGGATGAGCATGCGCCAGACGGTGGGCGGGGCGCAGAAGGTGGTGACGCCGCAGCGGTCCATCTCGGCCATCAGGCGGGTGGCGTCGAAGCGGGTGTAGTTGTGGACGAAGACGGTGGCCTCGGCGTTCCAGGGGGCGAAGAGATTGGACCAGGCGTGCTTGGCCCATCCGGGGGAGGAGATATTGAGGTGGACATCGCCCGGCCCGACCCCGATCCAGTACATCGTCGCCAGATGCCCGACCGGGTAGGAGATGTGGGTGTGTTCGACGAGCTTGGGCCGGGCGGTGGTGCCGGAGGTGAAGTACAGCATCAGCGGATCCCCGGCGAGGGTCGGCCCGTCGGGGACGAAGGGCTCGTCGTCCTCCGCGCGGTCCGCCGTGATACCGGCCGTACCCGCGTCCTCGTAGGCGAGCCAGCCCTCGGGCGCGCCGCCGACCGCGATCCGGGTGTAGTCGCCCGCCACGTCCGCGAACTTGCCGGTGTCCCCGGCCCGCACGACCACGTGCCGCGCCCGGCCGCGCTCGACGCGGTCGGCGAGGTCGAGCGGGCCGAGCAGCGGGGTGGCGGGGATGACGACCGCGCGCAGCTTCATGGCGGCCAGCGCGGTCTCCCACAGCTCGACCTGGTTGCCGAGCATGACCACGATGCGGTCACCGGCCCGGACGCCCCGGTCGCGCAGCCAGTTCGCGGCCCGGTTGGAGCGGCGGCGCAGCTCCTCGAAGCTCAGGCGGATCTCGCTCGCGTCCTCCTCGACGATGTGCAGGGCGGTACGGTCGCCGCTTCGCCCGGCGATCCCGTCGAACCAGTCCAGGGCCCAGTTGAACCGCTCCGGGCGTGGCCAGCGGAACCCCTCGTAGGCCGCCGCGTAGTCCTCCCGGTGTTCGAGCAGGAAGTCCCGTGCCACGCGGAAGTCGTGAGCCGGATTCGTTGCTGTCACTTGTCCTCCTGAAAGCCGTACCGCTCGCTAGCATCGTGCGACGGGTGATCTGAGTCTCACTACCCCCGGACGGGGGTGGCGCTGGAAGCGGGAGGTGGCCGTGGCCGGATCGGACGGTGCCGTCGACGTACGGAACACATTGCAGCGGATGCGCCGGCGCGGCGGACTGCCCGTCGCGTTCGGCGGGCTGTTCTCGGGCTCGCGGCAGTTCCGGATCTCGGAACTCACCGGCACCACGACCAACTCCCTGCGGGGGCTCGCGGTCATCCCCGGCAACGGCCTCGGCGGCAAGGTCCTCACCACGTCCCGCCCGATCTCGGTGGCGGACTACCCCGCCTCACGGGCCATCAGCCATGAATACGACGCGGCGGTGGGCGCCGAGGGGCTGCGCTCGATGCTCGCGGTGCCGGTGGTGGTGCGCGGGCGGGTGCGCGGAGTGCTGTACGGCGCGCTGCGCCAGCCACTGATGCTCGGCGACCGGGCGCTGAGCGCGGCCGTGGAGGCGGCGCGCGAACTGGAGCGGGTCCTGGCGGGGCGGGACGAGGCGGAGCGGCTGCTGACGGTGGCCCGCCGGCAGCCGCCCCCGGTGGGGCCGCCCCCGGTGGAGGAGACCGATCCGGCGGTGTGGGAGGAGGTGCGCGAGGCACATGTCGATCTGCGGGCCCTGGCGCACCGGGTCACCGACCCCCAGCTGCGGGACGAGATCCTCACCGTGTGCTCCCGGCTGGCCAGGGCCTCCTCGGGACGCGGCCGGGAGCGGGAGCGCCGGAGCGGGGTGGAGCTGTCGCCGCGCGAGGTGGACGTGCTGGCGTGTGTGGCGTCGGGGGCGACGAACTCGGCGGCGGCGGAGCGGCTGGGGCTGCGGCCGGAGACGGTCAAGAGCTATCTGCGCTCGTCGATGCGGAAGTTGGGCGCCCACACTCGGCTGCACGCGGTGGTCGAGGCACGCCGCGCGGGACTGCTGCCGTAGGGCGGGGACTGCTGCCGTAGGGCGGGGCTGCCGCCGCGGGGCGGGGCTGCCGCCGCGGGGCAGGGGTCGGCCGTAGGGCGGGGCTGCTGCCGTAGGACGGGGGTCGGCTGTTGGTCGAGGCTCTGCTGTTGGGCGGGGGCTGCTGCCGCGGGGTAGCTGCCGCGGGGCAGGGGTCGGCCGTAGGCGGGGCTGCTGCCGCGGGGCGGGGGTCCGGCCGCAGGACAGGGACTGCTGCCGTAGGACGGGGACTGCTGCCGCGGGGTAACTGCCGCGGGGCGGGGGTCGGCCGTAGGGAAGCGCGCAGATGCAGGACAGGGCTCTGCCGCAGGGAAGGGCGCGGCATCAGGGCAAGGCTCTGCCACAGGGCTCTGCCGCAGGGCACGGCTCTGCCGCAGGGCACGGCGCGGACGCGGGACACGGCCGTAGGGCAGGACTCGGACACAAGGCACGGCCCTGCCGTAGCGGGCTTCCGGAGCGGGGGCCTTCGCCGGAACGGGTTTCCGGCCGCGGGCAGCGGCGAGGACGGCGGCGCGGGTGCGCTCGGAGCGCCGACCCGGTTCGGGGGTCGCGGCCGTCTCGTCCGCCATACCAACACCTGTAGGCAACACCCGTTGGCACACCAGGCCGGGCGGGGACCGCTCCCCCGGGCCGCACCACGGTCATATGGGGCGATATCCTTCTGGGAGGCCAGTGCCCGCGCACCCGCGACGAGGAGGTGAGGTCCACGGATGAACGGTGAACCTCCCAGTCGTGTGCCGCGGGGCGCCGCCCGGGTCCGCGCACGCTGAGCGCGATCCCCGGCTCGGCCCCGCCCGGGCCCGGGGGTGGCGCCCGTGGTGCGCCCGGGACGACGGGCCCCCGCGCCCCGCGTCCGTGCCTCGCGCACCCGAGCCTGCGCCCCGCGCACCCGAGCCCGCGTCCGCTACCCGTAAAGGACCCTCCATGTCCGAGCGCCGTCGCACCCCGCGTCCGACAAGGCGGTACCCCTGGCTGCGCCCCGCCGGGATGAACCGGGCCGACGCGGCCCCGCGCCCCGCCCCGGCTCCCCCGGGTCCGCCCCACGGCGGGCCGCGGGCCGCCTCCGCCGACGGCACCCCGCGTGACCTCGACGAGCGCAGTGTGGTGGACGCCGCCGTGTACCGCGACGGCCGCCGGGTCGGCACCCCCGGTTCCCTGGCCGCCACCTACCGGCGGCTGCGCGAGGAGCCGGGCGCCATGGCCTGGATCGGGCTGTACCGGCCGACCGAGGCGGAGCTGCTCTCGCTCGCCGAGGAGTTCGATCTGCACAAGCTGGCCATCGAGGACGCGATGGAGGCCCATCAGCGGCCCAAGCTGGAGCGCTACGGCGAGACGCTCTTCGTGGTGCTGCGCGCGGCCCGCTATCTGGACGCGCCCGAGGAGGTCGACTTCGGCGAGCTGCACGTCTTCGTGGGGCCCGACTTCGTCATCACCGTCCGGCACGGCGCCGCACCGGACCTGTCCGCGGTGCGCGCCCGGATGGAGTCCACGCCCGAGCTGCTGGCGCTGGGCCCGGAGGCCGTGCTGTACGCGATACTCGACGCGGTCGTGGACGGCTATGCCCCGGTGGTGGCAGGGGTGCAGAACGACATCGACGAGATCGAGACCGAGGTGTTCCGCGGCGACCCGGAGGTGTCGCGGCGCATCTACGAACTCTCCCGCGAAATGGTGGAGTTCCAGCGCGCCACCCGCCCCCTGGTCGGAATGTTGCACGGGCTGATGGCAGGTTTCGACAAATACGGCACCGATGAGGAGCTACAGCGCTATCTGCGCGACGTGGCCGACCACGTCACCCACACCAGCGAGCGCGTGGACGGCTTCCGCTCCGCCCTCACCGATATCCTCGCGGTCAACGCCACGCTGGTGACCCAGCAGCAGAACGCCGAGATGCGGGCGCTGGCCGAAGCGGGGTTCGAGCAGAACGAGGAGGTCAAGAAGATCTCCGCATGGGCGGCCATCCTCTTCGCCCCGACCCTCGTCGGCACCATCTACGGGATGAACTTCACCCATATGCCCGAGCTGCGCTGGGTGTGGGGGTACCCGTTCGCGATCCTGCTGATGGCGGTGGTCTGCGTCAGCCTGTACGTCATCTTCAAGCGGCGCGACTGGCTCTGACATCCTGACCGCGGGGTCCGACCTTGGTCCGCGGCGTTAGCGGAGCGTTAGCCGGACGGCGACGGATCAACAGCGGCGGTCGGCAGTCTTGTTCTCACCAACCCGGACACCACGTCGTGAGAACGAGGAAGAAAATGCCGCACCGCACTGCACTCCGCCACACCCGCAAGGCCGCCGCCGCCATGCTGATCGCGGTCGCCGCATTGGGGCTCACCGCCTGCCAGGACGGCGAGACCGACTCCTCTTCGGCCTCTTCGGCCTCTTCGGCCTCTTCCGCCTCCGCCTCCGCCTCCGCGAGCACCCCGCAGTCCGCGGCTTCCACGCCCAAGGCCGGCCAGGGCTCCGCCAGCAGCACCCCGTCGGG
>NZ_BBOX01000399.1 GCF_001553455.1 Streptomyces hygroscopicus subsp. hygroscopicus | reverse complement strand
GGTGAGTTGAGTCCGCGAGCCGCCGCCCGGACGCGCCGAGCGCCCCGTTCGACACCGTGGGCCCCGATCCCGTACGGCACTGCGGGCGCGCACAGCGCCCGCAGTGATCCGGTCTTCCCCACGGGCCGGTCCGGGCTGGTGCGTCGTGCTCCAAGGGAATCCCTCGACACACCGCCGATTCAGCCGCTTTCCGTAGTCCCCTCCCGCCCACGTGTGCTTCCATGCCATGCACACGACACAACGCACGAGCGACGGGAGTGTGAGTATGGACCGGCGAGGGTTCCTCAGGGGCGCGGCCGCGCTGTCCACGGCGGGGCTGATCACCGCCGCGAGCGGTGCCGCGGCGGCCACGGCCGCCGCGCCGCCCCGGCTGCTGGCCGCCCAGGACTGGCTGTCGGCCATCGCCGACTCCACCCCCGTCCAGCGGCTGACGCTACCCGGAACCCATAACTCCGGCGCCCGCTTCGGCGGTCCGTGGACGGAGTGCCAGAACACCACCGTCGCCGACCAACTGGCCTCCGGCATCCGTTTCCTGGACGTCCGCTGCCGCGCCTTCGACAACGCCTTCCCCATCCACCACGGCGCCTTCTACCAGCACCTCAACTTCGACGATGTGCTCGGCGCCTGCCGCTCCTTCCTCTCCGCGCATCCGTCGGAGACCGTGCTGATGCGGGTCAAGCAGGAGTACTCGGAGGAGAGCG
Organism: Streptomyces hygroscopicus subsp. hygroscopicus; assembly: GCF_001553455.1. Taxonomy (GTDB): domain Bacteria; phylum Actinomycetota; class Actinomycetes; order Streptomycetales; family Streptomycetaceae; genus Streptomyces; species Streptomyces hygroscopicus. The sequence goes on along the minus strand of NZ_BBOX01000399.1, from coordinate 8,893 downwards.
CCGCGGAGTTCCGCCGGATCTTCGACAGCTATCTGGACGACAAGGGCTGGCGTTCGCTCTTCCGCCTGGACAGCACCCTCCCCACCCTGGGCCAGGCCCGGGGCAGGGTGGTGCTGCTCGCCGACTCGGACAACATGCCGGGGGTGCGGTACGGCGACGGAGCGCTCTTCGACATCCAGGACGACTACATGACGGAGCCGATCGGCAAGTACCCGAAGATCGAGGCGCAGTTCCGCAAGGCCGCGGCCCAGCCCGGCAAGCTCTTCGTCAACTACGTGTCCACCGCCGCCCTGTTGCCGCCGCGCTCCAACGCGGACCGGCTGAACCCCCGGGTGACGTCGTTCCTGGAGGGCGCCGAGGCACAGGGCTGGACGGGGCTCGGGATCGTTCCGATGGACTTCCCGAACACCACGTCCGGCCTGGTCGACGCCCTCATCCGGCACAATCCGGCGGGCTGACCGCGGGCGGCTGTCACGGACCGGCGGTCACCGGTCGGCGATCAGCGGCCGGTGGTGCGGCGGTGGATGGTACGGCGGCGGGTGGTACGTACGACGGTGGGTGGTGGGGCCGCAGGTGGTACGAGGGCGGGTGGTGCGGCCCTCGGTGGTCAGTGCCGGGGGCCGGTGGTCCGGCGGATGACGCCGACCGCCGGTTCCGCGTAGCGCACGAGCTCCAGCGCCTGCTCGGGGAACCACTCCCCCGCCTCCGGATTGACGGTTCCCCGCTCCGGGTCCAGCGGCCCGTCCGTACCGCGCAGACACCGCCCGTCCGACTCGCCCGGCGTCTTCACCCACAGCGCGGCGTCCAGTAGCGGATCGCCCGTGTGGGTGGTGGGGCGCCTGCCCAGGCCCCGCTCCGGCGGATTGCACCATGGCTCCGCGTCGACGTGCGCGCCGAGCCGGGGGATCCAGGGGCCCCGGCCGTTGCGGCTGGTGTCGGTGACGAAGTGCTTCATCCGGGACGAGTCGCCCGGTGCGTGGGCCCGCAGCCAGCGGCGGGCATGCCGCTTGGACCAGCGCTGGTCGGCGCAGTCCTCGGGGTCGCCGCCCTCGTCGGCGTAGGCGAGGCAGGAGGAGATCAGCCGTCCGTACCAGGCGCTGTCCTGGTCGGTCTGGTAGTGGGAGACATTGAGGGCGAAGCCGGTGGCACGGTCGATCCCGGCCTTGATCAGACGGGGCACGATGCTGCTGACGGAGTGCCAGCCGGCGTGGCCCGCGTCCAGGTACACCGCCGTGTGGCCGAGCGCGGTGAGGACGTCGACCGCGTAGTTGATCTCGGAGTAGCGGGCGGCGGTCTCCGGGTCCTCGACTTCCGGCGTGTCGGTCACGTCGGCCGGGTCGCTCGCGCCGGTCGCGCCGTCCGGGTCGGGGGTCACGGGGTCGGGCTTGGGAAGCGGGGGCAGCTCGGGGAGGGTGCTGGGCTGTGCGGCGGAGGGTTCGAGCGCGGGGCTCTGGGAGGCGGAGGGGTCCGGCGCGGGGGTCTGAGGGCTTGTGGACTGCTGACCAGGTGCCTGCGGGTCGGTTGACGGGGGGTCGGTTGGCTGGGGACCGGTTGGCTGCGGGGCTGTCGGCTGCGGGTTCGCTGGCTGCGCGGCCTCCTGGGCGGTGCCCGGGGCGGCCGACCCCGTGGGCGGGGCCGTGGACGCGTGGGCGTCGGGCAGCGGCGGCAGTTCGGCCGGTTGCTCCCCGGCGGCGGGCGGCTCGTCGGCGGCGGCCTGACCGGTCTGGTCAGCCTGACCAGGCTGGTCGGCCTGACCTGTCTGGTCGTTCTGGTCGGCCTGGTCGTTCTGACCGGTCTGGTCGTTCTGGTCGTTCTGAGCGGCCGGATCGGTCTGGTCCGTCTGACCAGACGGATCCGGGTCCGCGGCGGCGGTGCAGTCGGAGGGCAGCAGCGCCAGCGAATCGGGTTCGAGGACGATCAGCGCCTGGCGGTCGCCGATGCCGTCGGCGACGGCATCGATCCACGCCTCGTACGCGGCGATGCCGTTCGCTCCCCCGCTCGAGTAACTGCCGCAGTCACGGCCCGGGACGTTGTAAAGGGTGAGGACCGGCAGCTTCCCCTGCCATGCGGCGCTGAGCGTCGTCCTGCGGACCAGCCGCTCGACCTGCTCCGGGGTCTCGTCCCCGTACCAGATCGCCTGCGGTGTCCGCACCATGGCGAGGAGCCCGGCGGAGTCGCGGAAGTCGCCCCGCCAGGCGAGCCGGGCCACCTGACGGTAGGACTCCCGGTCGGGAGGCGGGACGTAGAGGCGGGCCGCACGCGAGGACTCGTCGTCGTCCTCCCGGCCGGCCGCGCTCACCACGGGACTCATCAGCAGGGGCAGGGTGACCGCGGCCACGACGGCCGTCGACACGGTGAGAATCTTGCGTCTCTTACGCACGGGCGCACTCCAGGGGGGGCGGCAGGACCAAGGTCGATTTCTGACTTTCACTCAGAAACCGACGCCCGGCAAGGGAAGGCTCCGCCAGGTGGCGGAGGGTTTTTCCCGCCCAGGAGTGGCCTTATGTCAGACGATCCTCCTGTGATCTGATGCGATTTCACACCACCGAGCCGATCCGGTCCGGGTCCGAGGGCGTCCGGGTGTCGTGGTGGATCGGGGTCCGCGCGCCCGTGAGCGGCGTCCCGCTGCCGCCCCGGCGGCTTGCGACGATCTCGCTCGCGATGGACAGTGCGGTCTCCTCGGGCGTACGGGCGCCGAGGTCGAGCCCGATCGGGGAGAGCAGCCGGGCCAGCTCCGGATCGCCCACACCCGCCTCGCGCAGCCGCCGCAGCCGGTCCCGATGGGTGCGGGCGGAGCCCATCGCGCCCACGTACGCCACGGGCAGCCGCAGCGCCCGCTCCAGCAGCGGCACGTCGAACTTCGCGTCGTGGGTGAGCACGCACAGCGCTGTCCGGGCGTCCACCTCGGTCTTCTCGAGATAGCGGTGCGGCCAGTCGACGACCACCTCGTCGGCGTCCGGGAAGCGGAGCGCGGTCGCGAAGACCGGACGGGCGTCGCAGACCGTGACGTGGTAGCCCAGGAACTTCCCGACCCGTACGAGCGCGCTCGCGAAGTCGATCGCCCCGAAGACGATCATGCGCGGCGGCGGCACGCTGGACTCCGCGAGCAGGGTGACCGGGCGTCCGCAGCGGCTCCCCTCGGCACCGATGACCACGGTCGCGGTGCGCCCGGCGTCCAGCAGGGCGCGGGCCTCGGCGGCCGCCGTACGGTCCAGCTCGGGATGGCCGCCCAGGGTGCCGTCCCAGCCGCCGTCCGGGCGGACCAGCAGGGCGCGGCCCAGCAGCTCGGGCGGGCCGTCCACGATCCGGGCCAGCGCCGTCGTCCGGCCGCCGGCGGCGGCGGACGCGGCGGCGGCGAGCACCGGGCGCACCCCGCGATCGGCCGCCGGGACCGGGCTGACCAGGACATCGATGACCCCGCCGCAGGTCAGACCCACCGCAAAGGCGTCCTCGTCGGAGTAGCCGAAGGTCTCCCGCACAGTCTCGCCGGTGCGCAGCGCCTCCTGGCACAGCTCGTACACCGCGCCCTCGACGCAGCCGCCGGACACGCTCCCGACCGCCGTGCCCTCGCCGTCCACCGCGAGGGCCGCGCCGGGCAGCCGGGGCGCGCTACCACCCACGGAGACCACGGTGGCGACGGCGAAATCCCGGCCCTCCTCGCACCAGCGGTGCAGCTCGCCCGCGATGTCCAGCATGGTGATCAGCTCCTTGTACCGCGCGTCGACGTATCCGGGACAACACACCGGACCCGCGAAATCTGCCCCGGGGCGGCCACGCCGTTCACCCCCTCGGCACGGGGCCGCCCGCGACCGGGGGCAGCCCCCTCGGTGCGGCCCGCCCGCGCCCGGGGCAACCCGTCGACGCGACCCACCCGTGCCAGGGCCGTTCCTCGAAACGGCACCCCACGACCAGGGCCGTCCCTCGATATGGCCGCCCGCGCTCGGGGCCGTCGCGCGGGAACTGCTCATGCGGATGCCCTCCGACCACAGCCCGCCCGCGCCCCGGACCGTCCCTCGATGCGGCACACCCGCGCCCGCATCCCCCGACAGGGCCCGCCCGCGCCCCTCGACACGGGGCCGCCCGCGCCCCGGATCGCCCCCTCGACACGCCCCGCCCGCGCCCGGGTCACCCCCCGACACGGCCCGCCCGCGCAGCCCCTTCGCCGCCGTCCACCCGCGACCGGGGCTCAGGTGTCGGTCAGGTGCTCCGGGCGGACGGGGACGCGTTTCAGCGGGCGGCCCGTCGCCGCGCGGATCGCGGCGACGACGGCCGGGGTCGAGGACAGCGTGGGCGCCTCGCCGACGCCGCGCAGCCCGTACGGGGCGTGGTCGTCGGCCAGTTCCAGCACCTCCACCGGCATGGTCGGGGTGTCCAGGACGGTGGGGATCAGATAGTCCGTGAAGGACGGATTGCGCACCTTCGCCCCGTCCGCCGAGACGACGATCTCCTCCATCACGGCGAGCCCGAGCCCCTGCGCCGAACCGCCCTGGATCTGCCCGACGACCGACAGCGGGTTGATCGCCTTGCCCACGTCCTGCGCGGCCGCCAGCTCGACCACCTTGACCAGCCCCAGCTCGGTGTCGACCTCGACCACCGCGCGGTGGGCGCAGAAGGAGTACTGGACATGGCCGGACCCCTGTCCGGTGCGCAGGTCGAACGGCTCGGTCGGCCGGTGCCGGAACTCCCGCTCCAGGTCGATCGGCTCGTCGCCGAGGATCTCGGCGAGATCGCCGATCACCTCACCGCCGTCGGTGACCACCTTGCCGTCCGCCAGCCGCAGCCGGTCGGGCGCCGCCCACGCGGGGTGGCCGGCGCCGTGCCGTGCGCGGCCGCGCCGCAGCACCTCCTCCCGTACCGCCTCGCAGGTGTGCTTGACGGCGCCGCCGGTCATGTACGTCTGCCGGGAGGCGGAGGTGGAACCGGCCGAGCCGACCCGGGTGTCGGCCGGGTGCAGGGTGACCCGGCCCACGCCCAGCTCGGTGCGGGCGATCTGGGTGTGCACGGTGACACCGCCCTGGCCGACCTCGGCCATCGCGGTGTGCACCAGGGCGACCGGTTCGCCACCGATCACTTCCAGCCGGATCCGGGCCGTGGAGTAGTCGTCGAAGCCCTCGGAGAAGCCGACGTTCTTGATGCCGACCGCGTAGCCCACCCCGCGCACCACGGCCTCGCCGTGGGTGGTGTTGGACAGTCCGCCCGGCAGCGCCCGCACGTCCACGGCTCCGCCCGCCGTCTCCCAGGCGCGCTCGGGCGGCATCGGCAGCGCCTTGACGCGGCGCAGCAGTTCGGCGACCGGGGCCGGGGAGTCGACCAGCTGGCCGGTGGGCATGGTGGCGCCCTGGGACATCGCGTTGCGCTGCCGGAACTCCACCGGGTCCAGACCGAGTTCGGCCGCCACCGCGTCCATCTGGGCCTCGTAGGCGAAGCACGCCTGGACCGCGCCGAAGCCGCGCATCGCCCCGCAGGGCGGGTTGTTGGAGTAGAGCGCGATGGCCTCGGCATCGACGTTCTCCACCACGTAGGGGCCGACCGACAGGGAGGCCGCGTTGCCGACGACCGCCGGGGAGGAGGAGGCGTACGCGCCGCCGTCCAGGACGATGCGGCACTGGACGTAGAGCAGCGTGCCGTCGCGGGTCGCGCCGTGTTCGTAGCTGAGCTTGGCGGGGTGGCGGTGGACATGGCCGAAGAAGGACTCGTACCGGTTGTAAACGATCTTGACGGGCTTTCCGGTGCGCAGCGCCAGCAGACAGGCGTGCGCCTGCATCGACAGGTCCTCGCGCGCCCCGAACGCCCCGCCCACCCCCGAGAGCGTCAGCCGCACCTTGTCGGCGGGCAGCCCGAGGACCGGAGCGAGCTGATCGCGGTCGATGTGCAGCCACTGGGTGGCGATGTAGAGGTCCACACCGCCGTCCTCGGCGGGCACCGCGAGCCCCGACTCCGGGCCGAGGAACGCCTGGTCCTGCATGCCGACCTCGTAGGTGCGGCGGACCACCACATCGGCGCGGGCGCGGGCGGCGGCGACGTCACCGCGCCGGACCGGCTGACGGTGGACGATGTTGGGGTGCGGGACGTGGGCGGCGTGGCGGTCCCGGCGGCCGGGGTGGAGCAGCGGGGCGTCCGGTGCGGTGGCGGTCGCCTCGTCCACGACCAGCGGCAGTTCCTCGTACTCCACCACGATCAGGGCGGCGGCCCGGCGGGCGGTCTCGGGGTGGTCGGCGGCGACGATCGCGACGGGCTCGCCGTGGTAGCGGACCCGGTCCTTCGCGAGCACGGGCTGGTCGCGGATCTCCAGCCCGTAGTGGGTCTCGGCGGGCAGGTCGGCGTGGGTCATCACGGCGTACACCCCGGGCAGGGCGAGCGCCGGGGCGGTGTCGATGGACCTGATCGCGGCGTGGGCGTGCGGGCTGCGGAGGGTGACGCCCCACAGCATGTCCTCGTGCCACAGATCGGAGGAGTACGCGAACTCGCCGGTCACCTTGAGCGTGCCGTCGGGGCGCGGAGCGGACTCGCCGACGACCCCCCTGGGGGCGCCGCCGGTCCGGGCGAGGGGGGTCGGGGCACTGGCGGTGCGGCCGGCTGCCATGTCAGACCGCCTCCCCGGCGGTACGGGCGGCCGCGAGGCGGACCGCGTCGAGGATCTTCTCGTAGCCGGTGCAGCGGCACAGGTTGCCGGAGAGCGCCTCGCGGATATCGGCGTCGGAGGGGTCGGGGTTGCGCTCCAGCAGCTCATCGGCGGCCACCAGCAGTCCGGGGGTGCAGAAACCGCACTGGACGGCGCCGGCGTCGATGAACGCCCGCTGGACGGGGGCCAGCGGAACGGACTCCCCGGGCCGTCCCGCCTCGGCCGCCCCCCGACGGACAGCCCCGGCAGCTTCGGACTCCCCGGGGCGGACGGCCCCAGGGGCCCCGGGACCGGCCGCCTCAGCCGCTTCCGCGGTGGCGGACGAACGCCGCCGGGCGTGGTCCGCGAGCCCCTCGACGGTGAGCACCTCACGCCCCTCGGCCTGCCCCGCCGCCACCAGGCACGCACACACCGGCACCCCGTCCAGACGGACCGTGCAGGAACCGCATTCGCCCTGTTCACAAGCGTTCTTGGAGCCGGGGAGCCCCAGCCGCTCCCGCAGGACGTACAGCAGGGACTCGCCCTCCCAGACGTCATCGGCCGCGTACGGCCGCCCGTTGACCGTGATGTTCACGCGCACTGTGCGGTCCTCCCCTCGTCCTCGCGGTACGCCTCCCAGACCCAGCCGAGCGTGCGCCGCGCCATGACCCCCACCGCGTGGCGGCGGTACGCGGCGCTGCCCCGTACGTCGTCGATCGGGCGGCACGCCCCGGCGCACAGCTCGGCGAACCGGCGGGCGATCGACGGGTCGAGGGGCGCGCCGCCCTCCCAGAGACCGCCCTCCGCGAGCGCCGCGCCCAGGAACTCCTCGGCCTCCCGGGCCCGTACCGGCGTGGGCGCGGCCGATCCGATCCCGGTGCGCACGGTGCGGGTGCGCGGATGGAGCGCGATGGCGAAGGCGCAGACCGCGATCACCATGGCGTTGCGGGTGCCGACCTTGGAGAACTGCTGCGGGCCGTCCGCGCGCCGGATGTGCACCGCCCGGATCAGCTCATCGGGCTCCAGTGCGTTCCGCTTGACCCCGGTGAAGAACTCCTCGACCGGGATCAGCCGGGTGCCGCGCACCGACGCCACCTCCACCTCGGCCCCGGCCGCCAGCAGCGCGGGATGCGCGTCCCCGGCGGGCGAGGCGGCGCCGAGGTTGCCGCCGACGGTGCCGCGGTTGCGGATCTGCGGCGAGCCCACGGTGCGCGCGGCGAGCGCCAGCCCCGGCAGCTCGGTCCGCAGCTCCTCGATGACGCGGGTGTACGGGACGCCCGCGCCCAGCCGGACCGTACGGTCGGTGACCTCCCACTCGGCCAGTTCGGGGACGTGGTTGAGATCGAGCAGGTACTCGGGCCGCCGGTGATCGAAGTTGATCTCGACCATCACATCGGTGCCGCCCGCGATGGGCACGCCGGTGGGGTGCTCGGCCTTCGCGGCGAGCGCCTCCTCCCAGCCGGCGGGGCGCAGGAAGTCCATGGGTCTCTCTTCTCGAATCGTCGGCGTCGGTGTCGTCGGGAGGGCGCTCCCCTCCGAGAACTCTGCACGCGGCTCCACGCCAGTAGACCGGGGTGTGGGCCACCTGGTGCAGTCACCGAAACCATGAAGCAATTGGCTGGCCAGCGGCCGGGTCTTGTAGATTCGAACGAACGGCGGGGCACCGAAACCTCGCCGTATGGGAACCGCAACACGGGACGAGATCGGCTGGCATCACATGCGGCTGCGAGCACTGCTGGAGAACGACGCCCTGGGGCTGCGCCTGCTCGGCGGCGAGGCCGAGCTGGACCGCACCGTGCGCGGCGTGATGACCACCGATCTGCGCGACCCGAGCCGCTATCTCTCGGGTGGTGAGCTGGTGCTGACCGGGCTCGCCTGGCGGCGTGACCCGGCGGACTCCGAGCGGTTCGTCCGCATCCTCGCGGCGGCCGGGGTGGCGGGTCTCGCGGCGGGCGAGGCGGAGCTGGGCGCCGTACCCGAGGATCTGGTGCTGGCCTGCGGACGGCACCGGCTGCCGCTGTTCTCCGTCGTCGAGGACGTGGCGTTCGCCACGATCACCGAGCATGTGGTGCGCCAGGTCTCCGGTGAGCGGGCCGGGGATCTCGCGGCGGTCGTCGACCGGCACCGCCGGCTGATGTCGTCGGGGCCCGCGGGCGGCGGCCCCGAAGTCGTCCTGGATCTACTCCGCTCCGACCTGGACCTGGCCGCGTGGGTGCTCTCCCCCACCGGCCGCCGGATCGCGGGCCCGGCCGCCGCCGGAGCGGCCCCGGAGCCGCCCGCGGCGGTCCGCGC
>NZ_BBOX01000398.1 GCF_001553455.1 Streptomyces hygroscopicus subsp. hygroscopicus | reverse complement strand
CGCCGGGGCCGGCGCCGGATCGGGTACCGGAGGCTGGGCCTGGGGCGGGGCGGCCGGTGCCTGCCTTCTGGGGGCGCGGGTCCGGCGGGAGGGCAGGGTGTGCAGCGGCTCGGCGCCCTGGGGGTCGTGGGCCCCGGCGCCCGGCTGTCCGCCGTCGGCGTCGAGATGGGTGAGCAGCGCGGTCGGCAGGAACAGCACGGCGCGCACCCCGCCGTACGGGGACCGGGTGTCCACCGAGACGCTGAAGCCGTACCGCGCGGCCAGCAGGCCCACGACGGCGAAGCCGAACTGCGGCGGGTCGCCCAGCCGGGAGACGTCCACGGCGCGCTGACCGGAGAGCAGGGCGGCGGCCCGCTGGACCTCCAGGCCGTCCATGCCGACACCGGCGTCGTCGATCACGATGCAGGCCCCGTTGTGCACCGGCTGGAGGCTGACCTCCACGCTGGTGTTGGGCTGCGAGTGGCGGGCGGCGTTGTCCAGCAGCTCGGCGACCGCGAGCACGACGGGCTCCACGGCCCGGCTCACCACCGCGACGTCGATCAGGGAGTGCACCTGCACCCGCTGGTAGTCGCGGATGCGCGACTTGGAGCCGCGGACGACATCGGTCAGCGAGGAGGCCACCCGCTGCCGGCCGGGCCAGGAGCCGCAGAGCACGGCGATGGCCTGGGCGCGCCGGCCGAACTGGGCGTTGGCGTGGTCGATCTCCAGCAGGTCCCGCAGCACATCGGGGTTGTCGTGCCGCTCCTGCATCTCGGAGATGAAGACCTGCTGCTCGTTCGCGAGTCCCTGGACGGCGCGCATCGACGCCTTGAGCGCCGCCTTGGCGGATGCCTCGGCCCGTGCCTGCGCCTTGTCCACCGTGCGGGTGAACTGCTCCATGACGGCGTGCAGGCTCTGCGCGAAGGCCGTACCGGCCAGCTTCTCGTCCCGCAGGCCCGGCAGCGGGCCGGGCTGGCTCAGCGCGTCCGCGATCGAGGGGAGGCGTACGTCGACGAGGTGCTGCACCTCCTCGTCACGGGACCGCAGGCTGTCCTCGAGCGTGGCGCTGCGCCTGCGGACGCCGGCGGTGATCCGGCGCTGGCGGATCAGGAGCACCAGGACGACGAGAAGCGCGACGGCCAGACACCAGCTCACCGCCTCCGATATGTGATCAGTCATCAGGAACCTCGTGCAGGAGAACGCGGGCGCGGGCGCGGAAAGAGTGTTCAGTGCCCTGATGTCCCGTTCGAAAACGGAATACGACGATCATCTTAGCCATGTCGTGACCGAGTGTCCGACATCCGTAACAAGGTCGAACCGGTGGTGCGGGCCCGGTACTTGTCATGTGGTTTCGGTGAAGCTCCTGGATATCAGGCGAAGATGAGGTGGCGCGACCGCGGATGGAGCGTCGCGGTCCGGGCCCACCGTAGTGGCCGAAGCCGCTTGCCGACAGCATTTTCACTGCGCGTCCGCAAGCGGAAATGATCGTCGCCATCACCGCCCTCGGTATACCTGCGATCACTTCCGACCACCTCCGCTCACCACCGATCACCACCGACCACCGCCGAAGCACCGTGGGAACCTTGCCGGTATGTCGCATGTCACCACGTTCATGCGCGACCGCCGCGCACGGACGAAAGGAACGGGCCACCGGGACGGATACGGTGGGAACAGGTGCCGCGGCGGCCGACCCCCGTCGCCCCCGCGCACCGGCACCGGGGCCCCGCCCCGCTGTCGCCCCGTACGTCCTGGAAGGAAGATGTGAGCAGGGTGTTTGTGCAGGTCGGCACTGTCATCGGGAGTGCGGGGTAGGACGCATGCATATCGTGATCATGGGCTGTGGCCGGGTGGGCGCGGCGCTCGCCCAGACCCTGGAACAGCAGGGGCACACGGTCGCGGTCGTCGACCAGGACCCCACCGCCTTCCGCCGCCTGGGCGCGGGCTTCGGCGGGCGCCGGGTGACCGGTGTCGGCTTCGACCAGGACACCCTGCGCGAGGCGGGTATCGAGGAGGCCGGGGCCTTCGCCGCGGTCAGCAGCGGCGACAACTCCAACATCATCGCGGCCCGGGTCGCCCGGGAGATGTTCGGCGTGGAGAACGTGGCCGCCCGTATCTACGACCCCCGCCGCGCCGAGGTCTACCAGCGCCTCGGCATCCCGACCGTGGCCACCGTGCGCTGGACGGCCGACCAGATGCTGCGGCGGCTGCTGCCGTCCGGCGCGGAGCCGCTGTGGCGGGACCCCAGCGGAGGGGTGCAGCTGGCCGAGGTGCACACCTCCCCCTCCTGGGTGGGCCACAAGGTCAGCAGGCTCCAGGAGGAGACCGGGGTGCGGGTCGCGTTCCTCACCCGGCTCGGCGAGGCGATGCTGCCCACCTCCGAGACGGTGCTCCAGGAGGGCGACCTGGTGCATGTGATGATGCGCACCGATGAGGTGGCGAAGGTCGAGGCGGCTTTCGAAAAGGGTCCCGAGGAGGTGAACCGGTGAGGGTTGCCATCGCCGGCGCGGGCGCCGTGGGGCGTTCCATCGCGAGCGAGCTGCTGGAGAACGGGCACGAGGTGCTGCTCATCGACAAGGCGCCGACCGCCATCTCGGTGGAGCGGGTGCCGCAGGCCGAGTGGCTGCTGGCCGACGCCTGCGAGATCACCTCCCTGGACGAGGCGGCGCTGCAGCGCTGCAACGTGGTCATCGCGGCCACCGGTGACGACAAGGTCAACCTGGTCGTCTCGCTGCTCGCCAAGACCGAGTACGGGGTGCCCCGGGTGGTCGCCCGGGTCAACAACCCCAAGAACGAGTGGCTGTTCAACGAGGCGTGGGGCGTCGATGTCGCCGTCTCCACCCCGCGTCTGATGTCGGCGCTGGTCGAGGAGGCGGTGAGCGTCGGCGATCTGGTGCGGCTGCTCCGCTTCAGCCACGGCGACGCCAACCTGGTGGAGCTGACGCTGCCGCCGGAGGCCGCGCTGGTGGGCACCCGGGTCGGCGACGTGGAGTGGCCGGAGGACACCACGCTGGTCACCATCATCCGCGGCACCCGCGTGCTGACCCCGAACAAGGACGATGTGCTGGAGGCCGGTGACGAGCTGCTGTTCGTCGCGGCCCAGGCGCGCGAGGAGCAGCTGGAGCAGCTGCTGTCCGTCCAGCGCCAGGACGCCGCCGGCTAGCTA
>NZ_BBOX01000397.1 GCF_001553455.1 Streptomyces hygroscopicus subsp. hygroscopicus | reverse complement strand
CTGCCGAAACACGCCCCAGCCGCGGGCCCCTTCACACCGGATGCCGCCGCGCCCCGGACTTCCGCCGACGGGAGTCCGGGGCGCGGCGGGTACGGGCCTTCAGTGCCGGGGCGGCTGCCGGTCGGCCGATTCGGTACCGGCCTCGGAGACGACCCGGTCGGTCCACCCCGGGAGCAGCGGGTCGGTGGCCTGCCCGGCGTCAGGCGTCCCCCGCTCCCGCTCCCGCTCGGCCTTCTCCTCCGCCTCCATCTCCGCGATGACGTCGATCGGCGGCGGGGCCTTGGCGAGGAAGATCCAGGTGAGGTAGACACAGAGCAGGAACGGCGGGATGCCGAGCGCCACCTTGACCCAGCCGAGCTGGGTGGCGTCCCCCCACCAGTAGAGCGGGAACAGCACCGCCGACTTGGCCAGCAGGATCAGCCCCCACGCCCAGGTGGCCCGGGTGTAGGCGCGGAACCGGCCGGGGTTACGGGTGCGCCAGGAGAGGTTCTCCTTGAGCATCGGCCCGAGCAGCACCCCGATCAGCGGATAGCGGAAGAGCGCCGAGAGGACGTAGGCGACCGCCAGGCCCAGGGTGTAGAGCATGCCCGGCAGGTAGAAGTTCTTCGCGTCGCCGGACATCATCGCGAAGACCGCGCCGAACGCGACCCCGAACACCCCGCTGAAGGCGTGCTTGAGCGTCTCCTTGCGCACCAGCCGGGCGAGCGCGAGCAGCACGGTGAGGCCGAGCGCGGCGATCGCGGCGAGATGGATGTCCCGCTTGATCGTGTACAGCAGGACGAAGACCAGACCGGGGACGGTGGTGTCCACCATGCCCCGCACCCCGCCGAACGCCTCCAGGAGCGCGGTGTCCGCCGCCGCCCTGCTGTCGGCCGCGGCGGCTCGGTGCCCGGTCGGGGTCGTCTTGTCGTCTGGCGTCACCGGCTACTCCTGTCCGAGCGGTCGGAGTTCGTACTTCGGATTGAACAGCACCCGGCGCCCATGGCTCATGGAGATCCGGCCCGAGGCGATCAGCTTGCGCCCCGGTTCTATCCCGATGATCGAGCGACGGCCCAGCCACACCACGTCCAGCGCGGCGGTGCCGTCGAAGAGCTCCGCCTCCAGCGCGGGGACTCCGGCCCGCGGCCTGAGCGTCACGGTGCGCAGCGTGCCGGTCACCTTCACGATCTGACGGTCCCCGCAGTCGCCGATCCTGGTGCAGCCCGCGGCCTCCGCGTCCTGTTGCAGCTCGGCCGAGTGCAGTTCCTCCGGGGAGCTCGACAGCCGGTCCAGCATCCGCCGGAACCGGCCGGCCGGCTTGTCGCCCTTGTCTCCCCTGTCAGCCCCGTCAGCGGGGTGGGTTGCGGAACTCATACGGCCAGCGTACCGGTGCGCCCCGGGCGAAACGCCGTCCCCGCACTCATCGCTCGAACCGGTAGCCCATCCCCGGCTCGGTGACGAAGTGGCGCGGATGCGAGGGGTCGGCCTCGAGTTTGCGGCGCAGCTGGGCCATGTACACCCGCAGGTAGTTGCTCTCGGTGCCGTACGAGGGGCCCCAGACCTCCTGCAGCAGCTGCTTCTGGCTGACCAGGCGGCCGGCGTTGCGCACCAGGACCTCCAGCAGATGCCATTCGGTGGGGGTCAGCCGCACGTCACGGCCGTCGCGATGGGCCTTCTTCGCGGCCAGGTCGACGGTGAACGCGTCGGTCTCCACCACCACCGAGTCGTCCGGCCGCCCCACGGGCTCGGCGCGGCGGACGGCGGCGCGCAGCCGGGCGAGGAGCTCGTCCATGCCGAACGGCTTGGTGACGTAGTCGTCCGCCCCGGCATCGAGGGCCTCGACCTTCTCGTCGGAGGTCTGGCGGGCGGAGAGCACCAGGATCGGCACCCGGGTCCAGCCCCGGAGTCCCTTGATCACCTCCACCCCGTCCATATCGGGCAGGCCCAGGTCGAGCACGACCACATCGGGGTGGCGGGTAGCGGCGAGCCGGAGGGCGGTGGCGCCGTCCTGGGCGGCGTCGACCTCGTATTTGCGCGCCTTCAGGTTGATCACGAGGGCGCGCACGATCTGCGGCTCGTCATCCACCACGAGCACCCGGTTCATCTGGTGGCCTGCCTTTCCGTTCGGTTGTTCTGGGGTGCCCGGACCGAGCACGGTCACGACACCACCTGGGCCGGGAGGCCGGGGGTGACCGGCGGGCGGCCGGGGGCGGCGCGCAGCGTGAGCACCATGGTCATACCGCCGCCGGGGGTGTCCTCGGCGGTCAGCCGGCCGCCCATGGCCTCGGCGAAGCCGCGGGCGACGGCGAGCCCGAGGCCGACCCCGGCGCCGCGCGGGGCGTCCCCGTACCGCTGGAAGGGCTCGAAGATACGGTCCTTCTCGCTGTCCGGCACCCCCGGGCCGCCGTCGGCGACGCGCAGTTCCACCCGGTCGCCCAGGGCGCTCGCGGACACCAGCACGGGGCGGTCCGGCGGGCTGTACTTCACCGCGTTCTCGACGATGTTGGCGACCGCGCGCTCCAGGAGCCCGGGATCGACCGCGACCATCGGCAGCTCCTCGGGGACGTCGAGGGCGACATCGGCGTCGGGTACGCCCACCAGCGCCATCGGCACCACCTCGTCCAGGTCGATCTCCCGGATGAGCGGGGTGACGGTGCCGGTCTGCAGCCGGGACATGTCCAGCAGGTTGCCCACCAGGTGGTCCAGCCGGTCGGCGCCGTCCTCGATGCCCTCCAGCAGCTCGGCCTCGTCCTCCGCCGACCAGGCGACGTCATCGGAGCGCAGGGAGCTCACGGCCGCCTTGATGGCCGCGAGCGGGGTGCGCAGATCGTGGCTGACGGCGGCGAGCAGCGCGGTGCGGATGCGGTTCCCCTCGGCCAGCTCACGGGCCTGTTCGGCCTCCTGGGCCAGCCGCTGCCGGTCGAGGACGACGGCGGCCTGGGCGGCGAAGGCGGCGAGCACCCGGCGGTCCTCGGCGGGCAGGACCCGGCCGGAGAGCGCGAGCGCCATGTGGTCGCCGACCGGCATGTCCACCTCCGCGTCCTCGGGCCGTTCGGGCGGCGGGGCCCCGCCCTGGCCGCCGACGCTGCCCGCGCAGGTCCAGGGGGCGACATCGCTCTCCCGCTCCAGCAGCGCCACGGTGTCCATGGCGAACGTCTCGCGGACCCGTTCCAGCAGCGCCTCCAGGCTGGTCTCGCCGCGCAGCACGCTGCCCGCGAGGAAGGACAGTATTTCGGACTCGGCGCGCAGCCGGGCCGCCTGGTGGGTGCGGCGCGCGGCGAGGTCGACCACGGAGGCCACCGAGACGGCCACCGCCACGAAGATCGCTATGGCGACGATGTTCTCGGGGTCGGCGATGGTCAGGGTGTGGGTGGGCGGGGTGAAGTAGTAGTTGAGCAGCAGCGATCCGACGGCCGCCGAGGCGAGGGCGGGCACCATGCCGCCCAGCAGGGCCGCCAGCACGTTGAGGAACAGGAAGAGCAGCACCTCGTTGGCGAAACCGGGCCCGGCCTCGGTGGCGAGGGTGACGCCGGTGCCGGCGAGCAGCAGCGTGAGCAGGACCGGTCCGGCCACCCCGACCGCCCAGCCGGCGATCAGCCGGGAGCGGCCGAGCCGGGCGCCGCGGGCGACCGGCAGCCCGCGGCCCTTGGCTACCTCGTCATGGGTGACGATGTGGACGTCCAGGTCGGGCCCGGAGTCCCGGGCGACGGTGGCGCCCACGCCGGGGCCGAAGACGTACTGCCAGGTCTTGCGGCGGCTGGAGCCGAGCACGATCTGGGTCGCGTTGACACCGCGGGCGAACTCCAGCAGCGCCCCCGGGATGTCGTCCCCGATGACGTGGTGGAAGGTGCCGCCGAGGTCCTCGACCAGGGTCCGCTGGACCGCCAGCTCCTTGGGGGAGGCCGAGGTCAGCCCGTCGCTGCGGGCGATGTAGACGGCCAGGATCTCGCTGCCGGAGCCCTTGGCCGCCATCCGGGCGGCCCGGCGGATCAGCGTCCGCCCTTCCGGGCCGCCGGTCAGCCCGACGACGATGCGCTCCCGCGCCTGCCAGGTGGAGCGGATGGAGTGCTCGTCGCGGTACTGCTGGAGGTATTCGTCGACCCGGTCGGCGGTCCACAGCAGGGCCAGTTCGCGCAGCGCGGTCAGGTTTCCGGGCCGGAAGTAGTTCGACAGCGCGGCATCGACCTTGTCGGGCGCGTAGATGTTGCCGTGTGCCATGCGGCGGCGCAGCGCCTGGGGCGACATGTCGACCAGCTCGATCTGGTCGGCCCGGCGCACCACCTCGTCCGGAACGGTCTCCCGCTGGCGTACCCCCGTGATCGACTCCACCACGTCCCCCAGCGACTCCAGGTGCTGGATGTTGACGGTGGAGACCACGTCGATGCCCGCCCGCAGCAGTTCCTCGACGTCCTGCCAGCGCTTGGCGTTGCGGGCGCCGGGAACGTTGGTGTGGGCGAGTTCGTCGACGAGCGCGACGGCGGGGCGGCGTGCCAGCACCGCGTCCACGTCCATCTCGGTGAAGGTGCTCCCCCGGTACTCCAGCTCCCGGCGCGGCACCTCCTCGAGCCCGTGCATCATCACCGCGGTGCGCCGGCGGCCGTGGTGCTCCACGAAGCCCACCACGAGATCGGTGCCCCGCTCGACGCGCCGGTGGCCCTCGGACAGCATCGCGTACGTCTTGCCGACGCCCGGCGCCGCACCCAGGTAGATCCGCAACTTTCCGCGTCCCATGCCCCTATTTTCCCTGTCGGACCGCGCCTCAGCTGATGGCGGCCTCTCGGGGGCGGTGCCGCGGCGGCCGGATCGGCCGCCGTGTGCTCCTGGAGGCCCGGCGGAGGAAGGACTTCTCGAGGAAACCGCCGCCCTGGCCCGGCCGGCCGTCCGTTGACGGCTCTCTTACGGCCGGTGGCGCCCTCTTGACGCGTCCTTGACGCGCGGCGACCCCGGCCCGCGCGGCGGGTCCGGCGCGGAGGTCCCCGCGACCGGGCCGCGCGAAAGCCGGTGGGCCGTACTCCGCAGAGAAGAGTACGGCCCACCGGTGGACGCTCACGCCGGACCGGGCCTTACGCCGTCGGCTCAGCCGGACGTGAGCGAGCAGCCCGCCAGGGCGTCGAGACCGGAGGGGGCGGCCGAGCCCTGGCGGGAGAACGAGAGTTCGATGCGGTCGATCGTCGAGGCCCGCTTGTCCTTCAGCGGGCCCAGGATGGCGTTCCGCACGAAGTCGGGACCGCCCTCGCCCCGGCTGGTGGCCAGCCGCTTGTCCGCCTCCGCTATCTGGGTGTCCAGCAGGGCGAGGTTGCGGTCCACCTCGGCCCGGGACTCCGCCGGGACCTCCGGCAGGGAAGCGGCGACGGCGGGGCAGCTGACGGCCGGGGCCGCCCCGGCCGACGCCCCGGCGCCACCGCCGCCGTCCTGACCGGCCATGGCGGCTCCCACCACGACGGCCGCACAGGTGATACCGCCGATCGCCCCGGAGAGGAGGATTCTCCGGCGGTGCAGTAACGGAAGGCCACGCGACATCTGATCACTCACCTCGTTGAGGTCGGACAGGAGCGTGACCCGCGACGCGGCCGTCTCCCCCTCGGGGCGTAACAAGGTCTCGCGCCCATGAGTACGGCCGGTGCGGCGGAGGTGTTCACCGCGCCGCGGAAAAACACCGAGGAGACCGGCGGAGAACGCCGCAGGGGCCCGGGGGCCCTGCCCCGGGCCCCTGCGGGCCTTGGCTTCCGTGCCGTGCGCGACGGCGGCTCAGCGCACCTCGGAGATCTCCGGGCCGCGCTGGAGCCGGTCGGCGCCGCCCGCGAACCGCGAGCCCTGCGCCTCGTCCTGCTGCACCCCGTCGGGCACCATCTGCGCGTCGTTCGGCAGCTTGAGGACGATCGGATCGCGCGGGGCCATCGGGCCCTCGCCGCGCACCACGACCGTGTCCCGGAAGATCGCTTCCAGCAGGCTGCCGGTCTCGGGCTGCACCGCGCCCTGCCCGGAGATCACACCGCGCAGGAACCAGCGGGGCCCGTCCACGCCGACGAAGCGGACCACCTGCACACCGTTCTTGCCGTCCGGGAGCTGCACCGGCACCTGGGCGCGCAGCTCCCAGCCGAGCGGGCCCTCGACCTCGTCCACGACCCCGCCCTGCTGGGTGATGCCGGTGGCGATCTCGTCCCGCACCTCGCCCCAGATGCCTTCTTTCTTGGGCGCGGCGAACGCCTGGAGCTGCACGGCGCTGTCCCGCAGCACCACGGTCGCGGCGACGATCGCGTCCCCCGCGACCTCCACCCGCAGCTCCATGCCCTCGACACCGGGCACGAACAGCCCGCCGAGGTCCACCCGGCCCTCGCCGGGCTCGCGCACCTCGGACACGTCCCAGGGGCCGTCGGGGCGCGGGGCCGGCGGCAGGCTCACCCGGCCGGCCTCCACGGGTGCGGCGGTGTCCTCAGCGCCGTCCGCGTCCCTAGCGTCCTCGGCCAACTCCTCGGAGGCCACGTCGAGCGACTCGACGTCCTCCTTGCTGCGCTTGCGGCGACGTCCGAACACGTCATCGTCCTTCCCGGTCGGAACCGACCGAAGCGTATCTATTCCCGCCCGTTGCCCTACCCGTTGAGCCGTCCACAGCGGCATGGCCGCCAGTGGACCCGAAGCCCCCTCCGGCCCGCGCCGACCCGGGAAGCTCCGCCACCTCCTGGAAGCGCACCTTCTCGACCTGCTGGACGACCAATTGGGCGATCCGGTCGAAGCGCTCGAACCGCACGCTCTCGCGCGGGTCCAGATTGACCACGATCACCTTGATCTCTCCACGGTACCCGGCATCGATGGTCCCCGGGGCATTCACCATGGCGACGCCGCAGCGCGCGGCGAGTCCGGACCGTGGATGCACGAAGGCGGCATACCCCTCCGGGAGCGCGATAGACACTCCGGTGGGCAGAACCGCGCGCTCCCCCGGGGCCAGCTCGGCCGCCTCGGTGGTGACCAGATCGGCTCCCGCGTCGCCGGGGTGGGCGTACCCGGGGACCGGCACCTCGGGGTCCAGCCTGCGGATCAGCACGTCGACGGGTACCGGACTCATGCGTTGGCTTCCCTCTCACCGTTCACTTCTCCGCCCGCGGGACGCGCGGGCGCCGCGCTCGGCACCGTCCGGGGCGCACCGCTCACGGGTTCACCTCGAAGGCACGTGCGACCTTCACCTGGTCCGGATCGGCCAGCGCCGCGTCGACCTCCTCGGCCCTGCCGTGTCCGATGAAGTGGTCCACCCGCACCTCTATGAAGAGGGCCTGGGCGCGCACCGCCACGATGCCGTCCGGAGCGCCGATCCGGCCCGTGGCCGAGCAGTAGATCTTACGGCCGTGCACGGCGGTCACCCGTGCCTCCAGGTGCAGCTCGGCGCCGACGGGCACGGGCCGCACGAAGTCCGTCTCCAGCCGTCCGGTCACCGCGATGGTCCGCTGCAGCCAGTTGAGCGAGCCGAGCGTCTCGTCCAGCGCCGCGGCCAGCACCCCGCCGTGGGCCAGGCCCGGCGCGCCCTGGTGCCCGGTGCGCACCGTGAAGACGGCGGTGACGCTCACGCCCTCGCCCGCCCGTGCGCTCAGCCCCAGGCCCCGCGCCTGGTCGCCGCAGCCGAAGCACTGGTCGTAGTGCGCGCCGAGGAGCTCCCCGGGCGCGGGCGCGTCGGGGTGGCGCACGGGCGCCGTGGCGCCCTCCGGCGGCGTCAGCCCTGTCGTTCGTCCACTCACAACGGCTGACCTTACCCGCGAGAACAGCCCGGACCGCAGGCCGTGCCAAGCTGATACGCATGCAGCCTTACGAAGAACGCCTCAGCGCGCCCCGTTCCTGGTGGTTCATCGCCTTCCTGATCGGGGTCTCGGTGGGGCTGATCATGCTGCCGTTCGGCACCCTGCCGATGCTCGGCGGGCTGATCGGCGGTGCGGCGCTGGCCTGCGTCGCGGTGAGTTCCTACGGGTCGGCGCGGGTGCGCGTGGTGGCGGACTCGCTGGTGGCCGGTGAGGCGAGGATCCCGGTCTCGGCCCTGGGGACCCCGCAGGTGCTGGACGCTCCCGAGGCGGCCGCCTGGCGGACGTACAAGGCCGATCCGCGGGCGTTCATGCTGCTGCGCAGCTACATCCCGACCGCGCTGCGGGTGGAGGTCACCGATCCGGAAGACCCGACACCGTACGTCTACGTGTCCACACGGAACCCCGAGGCGCTCGCCGCCGCACTCACGGCCGTGCGCTCCGCGTAAGCGGGCTCGCTGCCGAGGCGGCCCTGGCGGACGTACAAGGCCGATCCGCGGGCGTTCATGCTGCTGCGCGGCTACATCCCGACCGCGCTGCGGGTGGAGGTCACCGATCCGGAAGACCCGACGCCGTACGTCTATGTGTCCACACGGAACCCCGAGGCACTCGCCGCCGCGCTCACGGCCGTGCGCTCCGCGTGAGCGGGCTGGTGAGGGGAGTCATTGCGTCCGGGGGGAGGTCCCAGGGGGTCTGCTGGGTCCGCAGGTCCTTGCGGACCTTGTGTGCGAGCTTCTTGGTGTCGCGCCGGTTCATCGCGGCGCCCACGGCCGCGCCGACCATGAAGGGCGCCAGCACCGGAAGGTTCCGGAAGCCGCGCCTGAGGACCCGCTGCCGCAGCTCCCGCTTCATCCGGACGCCGAGGGCCGCGTTGACGCTCGCCGGCACGGCGCTGTCGATACCGCGCTCCTGGGCCCAGGCGCCGAGGTAGGCGATGGCGCGCTGAGGCGCGGTGCCGGGCGCGCGGACCCCGTAGACCTCGTGCAGCTCGGCGATCAGCTTGATCTCTATGGAGGCCACGCCGACGATCTCGGCGGCCAGCTCCGCGGGCATGGCGGGCGGGGTCGGCAGCATCGCCGCCGCGCCGACGCCCGCTCCCACTGCGGCGGAGCCGCCCGCGGCCCCCGCCACCAGCTTGTCCGCGAGCCCTTCGGGGCCCAGCCCCGGGAACTGCTTGCGCAGGGTCGCGAGGTCGCGGACCGGAATGCGCGGGGCATTCGCGACGATCCGGTCGGCGACCGCGTGAACCCCCGCTCTCGCACGCTCACCGCCTCGTCGCACACCACGGCCGACGGCGTTCGCGAGCGAGGCCGGCCGGCCTCGCTCGACATGCGTCTGGTCCGTGTCGTCGTGTTCCGCCTCCACGCCGACCCCGCGGCTCAGGCCGCGCAGTCGCGGCAGATCGGCTGGCCGTTCTTGGTCTCGGCGGCCAGCTGGCTGCGGTGGTGCACGAGGAAGCAGCTCATGCAGGTGAACTCGTCCGCCTGGCGGGGCAGCACCCGGACGGACAGCTCCTCGTTCGAGAGGTCCGCACCGGGCAGCTCGAGGCCCTCGGCCTGCTCGAACTCGTCCACGTCGACAGTGGACGCGGACTTGTCGTTACGCCGGGCCTTCAGTTCCTCGATGCTGTCCTCGTTGACGTCATCGTCGGTCTTGCGTGGGGTGTCGTAATCCGTTGCCATATCGCTCTCCCCCTCTGGGTGTCTGTGGTGTCTCCAGCGCACGTAACGCGTGAGAGGCCGGACTTGTGCCCGACCCGAGGCGGAGATTTTGCCTCACATCAAGGTCTGTTACTCAATCGACACCCAACCGCACCCCTGAAGAGGTGATCGGGTTGGATGGCCATCGGGACCGTACACGGTCCGAATGTCGCACTCGCATGCGCCATGACGTGTACTTCCCGTGATCACGGTGCCCGAAAACCCGGATTTTCCCGGCTTTCCGTCAACCGTGGCGATCACTGAGAGTATATGGCCGGAAAATCGCCCATGTGATCGATCACACACGATACCCCTGGTGGGCGGATCACGAAAATTCCGCCCAAAGCGAACATCTCCCGGCGCGTCCCCGGCCCGGGCGCTCCGGCGTCAGATCGGGAGCACCACCCGCATCACCAGGCCGCCTCCCTCGCGCGGCTCCGCCGCGATCCTGCCGCCGTGGGCGCGCGCCACGGAGCGCGCGATCGACAGCCCGAGGCCCACGCCCTTGTCGCTGCCGGTGCGCTCGGTACGGAGCCTGCGGAAGGGCTCGAAGATGTTGTCCATCTCATAGGCCGGGACCACCGGACCGGTGTTGGCGACCACCAGCACCGCCTGGCCCTGCCGGCTCTCGGTGGTGACCTCCACCCAGCCGCCCTCGGCGACGTTGTAGCGCACCGCGTTCTGCACGAGGTTGAGGGCGATCCGCTCCAGCAGCACCCCGTTGCCCTGGACCACCGCGGGACCGCGCTCCCCGCGCAGCTCCACGCCCTTGTCCTCGGCCTCCGCCCGGACCTGCTCCAGCGCCTGGGAGGCGACCTCGGCGAGGTCCACCGGCTTGCGGTCGACGATCTCGTTGTCGCTGCGGGCCAGCAGCAGCAGACCTTCCACGAGCTGCTCACTGCGCTCGTTGGTGGCCAGCAGCGTCTTGCCGAGCTGGACCACCTCCGGGGGCGCGTTCGGGTCGGAGAGCTGCACCTCCAGCAGGGTGCGGTTGATCGCCAGCGGGGTGCGCAGCTCGTGCGAGGCGTTGGCGACGAACCGCTGCTGCGCGGTGAACGCCCGGTCCAGCCGCTCCAGCATCTCGTCGAAGGTGTCCGCCAGCTCCTTCAGCTCGTCGTCCGGCCCGTCCAGCTCGATCCGGCGGGACAGGTCCGAGCCCGCCACCTGGCGCGCGGTACGGGTGATCCGGCCGAGCGGCGAGAGCACCCGGCCGGCCATCGCGTAGCCGAACGCGAAGGCGACCACGGCCAGCCCCAGGAGGGCTATCAGGGAGCGGCGCAGCAGCCCGTCCAGGGCGTAGTCGCGCTGTTGCTGCATGCACTGGGCCACCGCACGGTTGAACGCGTCGTTGTTGCCCTGGCTGGGCAGGTGGCAGGTGTCGCTCGGCTTGTAGTCGATCCGCACGATCTGCAGCGGGAACTCGCTGCCCCGGCGGATGGCGTCCGCCGCCAGCAGATAGATGATCGTCAGCAGCACCACCCCGGCGATCAGGAACATCCCGCCGTAGAGCAGGGTGAGCCGTATCCGGATGGTGGGGCGCAGCCACGGGTTGGGCGGCGAGGTGTGCTGCGGGTCCCAGCTGGGCTTGGGCGGCACCGTCGGCGGCAGCGGGGTCGGAGTGGTCGCCATGCCGGATCAGATCCGGTAGCCCGAGCCGGGAACGGTGACGATCACCGCGGGTTCGCCGAGCTTGCGGCGCAGGGTCATCACGGTCACCCGCACCACGTTGGTGAACGGGTCGGTGTTCTCGTCCCAGGCCTTCTCCAGCAGCTGCTCGGCCGAGACCACGGCGCCCTCGCTGCGCATGAGGACCTCCAGGACCGCGAACTCCTTCGGCGCCAGCTGGATCTCCCTGCCGTCCCGGAACACCTCACGGCGGTTGGGGTCCAGCTTGATCCCGGCGCGCTCCAGGACCGGCGGCAGGGCCACGGTGGTGCGGCGGCCGAGCGCGCGGACGCGGGCGATCAGCTCGCTGAAGGCGAAGGGCTTGGGGAGGTAGTCGTCCGCGCCGATCTCCAGGCCCTCCACGCGGTCGCTGACGTCTCCGGAGGCGGTGAGCATCAGGACGCGGGTGGGGATGCCGAGCTCGACGATCTTGCGGCATACGTCGTCGCCGTGGACGAGGGGCAGGTCCCGGTCGAGGACGACGACGTCGTAGTCGTTGACGGCGATGCGCTCCAGGGCGGCGGCTCCGTCATACACGACGTCGACGGCCATGGCCTCCCGGCGCAGTCCGGTGGCCACCGCGTCGGCGAGCAGCTGCTCGTCCTCGACGACGAGTACACGCACGTCGTTAGTCCTTCCGTCATTGCCGCAGTGGGCGTGATCTCGCCAAACTCGATGAGCGTTCGGCGCCTCCATCCTGCCTCGAAGTCTCGTAAACCGGCGGTAAGAGGGATCTCCGCGAAGCCCGGGGCCGTTTTCGGACCCTCCGCCGCGCGGCGGAGGGTCCGGAACGGCCGGATTCAGATTCTTTGGTGACTTCAGGTTTCCGCCCAGGACGGGGTGGGGAGGACGACTGCACACCCGCGATCACGCCCTGCCTCCGGCATCCCTTTGACTGTCCTTGCCGTCGGCAGGAGCCACGCACGTGATCGTCCCGCCGTCGGCACACCCCCGTGCCACCGACCCACGACAAGGGGGCGCAACATGGACGCGTTCACCGCAGGCATTCTGCAGCGCATAGAGAACACCAAGTCCGATCTCATTCGCGCCCGTGAGACGGGCGACGATTTCCTTGTGGACGTGGAGCAGTCGGAGCTTGAAGACCTCCGTCGCCTCGCCGCCGAGCACGGCGTCGAGGTCAGCGCCTCGTTTGCCTGATCCCCGGTGGATTCCGGACCCGATCCAGATCCGGATTCCGCGTAGCCGATTCCCACTCACCGCCGGATGGTGATCCAGACAGCATCCGGTCACCACGCCGAAGCGCCCCGGTGTCCTCGTGGCACCGGGGCGCTTCCGCGTCGGGCGTGCTCCGCGCCGGGACAGTCTCCGGCTACCGACTACCGACGGGCGGACGGAGCGGGGTCAGTCGTGCCAGGCGCCCAGGTCGTCCAGAAGCCGCTGCAGCGGCTCGAAGAGGCCGGGGGCGGCGGCGACGGTCAGCTCCGTGGAGGCCGCCGCCCCCGGCCGCCCGCCGGTGAGCGCCCCCGCCTCGCGCGCTATGAGCGCACCGGCCGCGAAGTCCCAGGCGTTGAGCCCGCGCTCGTAGTAGCCGTTGAGCCGGCCGCAGGCCACGTCGCACAGGTCGATGGCGGCCGACCCGCCCCGCCGGATGTCCCGCACCCGCGGCAGCAGCTCCTGGAGGACCCTGGCCTGCCCGACGCGGCGCTCGCGCACGTACCCGAAGCCGGTGCCGATCAGCGACTGCTCCAGCGGGGCCGCGGGGCGGCAGTACACCGGCTCCCCGTTCCGCCGGGCGCCCTGGCCCAGGACGGCGTGGAAGGTCTCGCCGCGCACCGGGGCGGCCACCACCCCCACGACCGTCTCGCCGTCCTTCTCGGCGGCGATGCTGACCGCCCATGACGGCAGGCCGTAGAGATAGTTCACGGTGCCGTCGAGGGGGTCGACCACCCAGCGCACACCGCTGCTGCCCGCGCTGCTGGCGCCCTCCTCCCCCAGCACCCCGTCCTGCGGGCGGCGGCGCGCGAGGAGGTCGGTGATCAGCTTCTCGGCGGCGATGTCCATCTCGGTGACGACGTCGATCGGGCTGGTCTTGGTGGCCGCCACCCCGAGGTCGGCCGGACGGCCGTCGCGCAGCAGGTCCGCCGCGCCGCGGGCGGCCTCCAGCGCCGTGTCGAGGAGTTCGGTCATGAGCGGGTCGGTCATCGTGCTCCTTGGTGGATTGCCCGGACGGGGCGAGCGGCGGTGCGGACCGGAAGGGGGGCGGGCGCGCTCAGTCGGACCCCGCGGCGGCGGGGCGCGGCGACCGGGCCGGACAGCAGCCCACCGGGCACACGTCGTGGCTCGGGCCGAGGGCGCCCAGGGCGCAGCGCTCCGGGGCGGCGGCCGCCCGGCCCTCGGCGAGGCGCTCGGTGGCCGCGCGCTCCAGCACCAGCTCGCGCACGCCCGCCGCGAACCGCGGATCGGCGCCGACGGTCGAGGCGCGCGAGACCGGCAGGCCGAGTTCGGCGGCCTTGGCCGCGGCCTCGGTGTCGAGGTCGTACTTGACCTCCATGTGGTCCGAGACGAAGCCGATCGGGACCATGGCGACGGCGGGCACGCCCTCGCCGTGCAGCTCCTCGAGGTGGTCGCAGATGTCCGGCTCCAGCCAGGGGATGTGCGGCGCGCCGCTGCGCGACTGGTAGACCAGCCGCCACGGATGCGCGGTGCCGGTCTCCGCACGCACCGCGTCGGCGATCAGCCGGGCGACATCGAGGTGCTGGGCGACGTACGCGCCGCCCTTCCCGTGTTCCGTGTGCGCCTCCACCGGGCCCGAGGTGTCGGCGGCGGCGGTGGGGATGGAGTGCGTGGTGAAGGCGAGGTGGGCCCCGGCCCGCCGCTCCTCGGGCAGCTCGGCGAGCGCGGCGAGGGTGGCGTCCACTATGGGCCGGACGAAGCCGGGGTGGTTGAAGTAGTGCCGCAGCTTGTCCACGCGCGGCAGCGGCAGGCCCTCGCCCTCCAGGGTGGCCAGGGCGTCCGCGAGGTTCTCGCGGTACTGGCGGCAGCCGGAGTACGAGGCGTAGGCGCTGGTGGCCAGCACCAGGACGCGGCGGCGGCCGTCGGCGACCATCTCGCGCAGCGTGTCGGTCAGATACGGCGCCCAGTTGCGGTTGCCCCAGTAGACCGGCAGGTCCAGGCCGTGCTCGGCGAAGTCCTCGCGCAGCGCCTCCAGCAGCTCGCGGTTCTGCGCGTTGATCGGGCTGACCCCGCCGAAGAGGAAGTAGTGCCGGCCGACCTCCTTCAGCCGCTCGCGGGGGATGCCCCGCCCGCGCGTGACGTTCTCCAGGAACGGCACCACGTCCTCGGGGCCCTCCGGCCCGCCGAAGGAAAGCAGCAGCAGTGCGTCATAGGGGTCCGGGGATGGCTGTACTGACTGATCCGGCATGCTCCCGATCCTGCCACCAGCCGCTGACGGGCGGAAAACGGCCCTGCGCGGCGGGGGACGGGACCGTAAGCTGTATCAGCTCATACGGTCCTTACCCTGCTCACCGGCGGAGCCTGCCTTGCCCAGTACCTACCGTGCGATCTTCGCCGCCCCCGGCGCCAAGAAGTTCTCCGCGGCCGGCTTCCTCGGGCGGATGACGCTGTCCATGGCGGGCATCGGCGTGGTGACCATGGTCTCCGAGCTCACCGGCCGGTACGGGCTGGCGGGCGCCCTGTCGGCCACGCTGGCGCTCTCCGCCGCCGTCATCGGCCCGCAGATCTCCCGGCTGGTCGACCGGCACGGCCAGCGCCGGGTGCTGCGCCCGGCGACCCTGGTGGCGCTCACCGCCGTCGGCGGGCTGCTGCTGAGCGCGCACCGGGGCTGGCCGGACTGGACGCTGTTCGTCTTCGCCGCGGGAGCCGGCTGTGTGCCCAGCGTGGGCTCCATGGTGCGGGCCCGCTGGGCGGCGATCTACCAGGACTCCCCGCGGGAGCTGCACGCCGCGTACGCCTGGGAGTCCATCGTCGACGAGGTCTGCTTCATCGTCGGGCCGGTCGTCTCGATCGGGCTGTCCACCTCCTGGTTCCCCGAGGCGGGCCCGCTGCTGGCCGCCTGCTTCCTGGCGGCCGGGGTCTTCTCGCTGACCGCGCAGCGGGCCACCGAGCCCGTACCGCATCCGCACGGGCACCACACCGGCGGTTCGGCGCTGCGCTCGCGCGGGCTCCAGGTGCTGGTGACCACCTTCATGGCGACCGGCGCGATCTTCGGGGCGATCGACGTGGTGACGGTGGCCTTCGCCGAGGACGAGGGCCACAAGGGCGCGGCCAGCCTGGTCCTCTCGGTCTACGCGCTGGGCTCGTGCCTGGCGGGCGCGGTCTTCGGGATGCTGCGGCTGCGGGGGTCGGTGTCCCGTCGCTGGTTGTGGGGTATTTGTGCGATCGCCGTGAGTATGATCCCGCTCCAACTGGTCAGGAACCTGCCGTTCCTGGCCGTGGCGCTCTTCGTCGCGGGCCTGGCCATCGCTCCCACGATGGTCACCACCATGGCCCTCGTCGAACGGCACGTACCACGCGCGCACCTGACCGAGGGCATGACCTGGGTGAGCACCGGGCTCGCGGTCGGAGTGGCGCTCGGCTCGTCGGCCGCCGGAGGGGTGGTGGACGCGGCCGGCGCCCGCGCGGGGTACGCGGTGCCGGCCGTGGCCGGGGCGCTCGCGGCGGCGGTGGCGTTCCTCGGGTACCGCCGGCTCCGGCCGGCGCCACAGCGGGAGGGGTCGGGTACGGATGGCCGTCAGGACCGTGAAGACCGTGCGGAGCGGCGTGTGGCGCAACTGGGCGGGGAATGTGACCGCCCGCCCGGCGCGGAGCGTGGCTCCGTCGTCCACCCAGGAGCTGGTTGAGCTGGTGCGCCGGGCGGCGGCGGAGGGGCTGAGGGTGAAGGCGGTGGGCACCGGCCACTCCTTCACCACCGCGGCCGCCACCGACGGGCTGCTGATACGCTGCGACCGCATGACGGGCGTGCGCGGGCTGGACCGCGAGGCGGGCACCGTGACCGTCGCGGCCGGCACACCGCTCCGGCAGCTCAACGAGACGCTGTCGGCCCATGGCCTGTCGCTGGTCAACATGGGCGACATCATGGACCAGACGGTGGCCGGGGCGACCGCCACGGGCACCCATGGCACCGGCCGGGACAGCGCCTCGATCGCCGCCCAGATCAAGGGTCTGGAGCTGGTGACGGCGGACGGCTCGGTGCTGAACTGCTCCGCGGCGGAGCATCCGGAGATCTTCGCGGCCGCCCGGATCGGGCTCGGTGCGCTCGGTGTGGTGAGCGCGATCACCTTCGGGGTGGAACCGGAGTTCCTGCTCACCGCACGCGAGGAACCGATGCCCTTCGATCGCGTAATGGCCGATTTCGAACAGCTCGTGGCCGAGAATGAGCACTTCGAGTTCTACTGGTTCCCGCACACCGGAAACTGCAACACCAAGCGCAACAACCGCAGCACCGGCCCCGCCGCCCCGGTCGGCCGGGTCAGCGGCTGGGTGGACGACGAACTGCTGTCCAACGGCATCTTCCAGGTGGCCTGTTCGGTGGGCCGGGCGGTGCCCGCCACCATCCCCGGAATCGCCAAAATCTCCAGCCGCGCCCTGTCCGCCCGGACCTACACGGACATCCCTTACAAAGTCTTCACCAGTCCGCGCCGGGTGCGGTTCCTGGAGATGGAATACGCGGTGCCGCGCGAGGCCGCGGTCACGGTGCTGCGCGAACTGAAGGCGACCGTCGAACGGTCCGGACTGCGGGTCAGCTTCCCGGTGGAGGTGCGCACCGCACCGGCCGACGACATCCCGCTGTCCACCGCCTCCGGCCGCGAGACCGTCTACGTCGCCGTCCACCTGTACCGGGGCACCCCGCACCGGGCGTACTTCACGGCGGCCGAGCAGATCATGATCGCGCACGGCGGCCGTCCACATTGGGGCAAGCTGCACAGCCGCGACGCCGCCTATCTGGCCGGGGTCTATCCGCGGTTCGGCGAGTTCACGGCCCTGCGCGACCGGCTGGACCCGGACCGGCTGTTCGCCAACGACTATCTGCGGCGGGTGCTCGGCGACTGACCCCTCACCGCCCGGCGGTGGCACCGGCGGTGGGCGTGGCGCCGCCGGCGTCCGCCCCGCCGTCCGTGGCGCCCCCGGACGGGGTCCGGGACGGGCCGGGGGTGGCGGGCGCGGAGGTACCGGGCGC
>NZ_BBOX01000396.1 GCF_001553455.1 Streptomyces hygroscopicus subsp. hygroscopicus | reverse complement strand
GCGGCGCGCTGCTCGCCGCGTTGCCGGAGTTCCTGCTGGCGTCCGTGCTGGCCGCCGTGGTCGGGGTGCGGCTGGGCTGGCTGCCCGCCGTCGGCTGGTACGGACCGCGCTGGATGGTGCTGCCCTCGCTCGCCCTCGGCCTGCCCGCGGGCGCCCTGCTGGGCCGGATCCTGGACGACGTGCTGCCCGGCGCGTTCGCGGAACCCTGGGCGCGGGCCGCCGCCGCACGCGGGCTGCCCGCCCGGCGGATCGCCCGCCAGGCGCTGCGGCGAGCGGTGCCCGGGGTGCTGCCGAACACCGGGCTCTTCGTGGTCGGGCTCACCGGGGGCGCGGTCGCCGTCGAGCAGGTCTTCGACATCCCCGGGCTCGGCCGGCTCACCCTCCAGGCGGCCGTCGCCCAGGACCTGCCGGTGCTCCAGGCGGGCACCCTCGTCCTCGTCCTGCTCGCCGCGGCCGCCGGAGGTCTCGCCCGGCTCGCGGCGCGGCTGCTGCTCGGGCCCGCGCTGCGCGACGGGGCGCTGCCCTCGCTCACCCGGCCGTCCCAGCCGTCCGCCCGCTCCCTTCCCCTGCTCCACGGCGCGATCCTGCTCGCCGTCGTGGCGCTCGGCGCCCTGCGCGACCCGCTGGCCGTGGACACCGCCGCCCGGCTCACCCCACCGTCCTGGGCGCATCCGTTCGGCACCGACGCGCTCGGCCGCGATCTGCTGGCCCGGGTGGGGCACGGCGCGCTGTCCACCCTCGCCCTGGCGGTGGCGGTGAGCGCCGCCGCGCTGGTGACGGGGGTGCTGCTGGGGCTGGTGCCCCGGCTGTCCGGCGGACTCGTGGAGACGGTGAACGCGGTGCCCCCCGTGCTCGCCGGGCTCCTGGTGGCCGGGGCGGCGGGCCGCGGCCCGTACACCCCCGCGCTCGCCGTGGCCGCCGTCGCCTGGGCCCCGCTGGGCGCCCACACCTCCGCCCTGCTGCGGCAGGAGCGCGCCGCCACGCATCTGGCCGCCACCCGCGCGCTGGGCGCGTCCCGCCGCCACCTGCTGCGCCGCCACCTCCTGCCCGCCGTCCTGCCCCCGGTCGTCCGCCACGCCCTGCTGCGCCTGCCGTCCGTGGCGCTGGCCCTGGCCTCGCTGGGTTTCCTCGGCCTGGGCGCCCAGCCGCCGTCCCCGGAATGGGGCCGGCTGCTCGCCGAGAACCACCCCTACGCCGAGCGCGCCCCCTGGGCGGTCCTCGCCCCCGCCGCCGCGCTGGCCCTCCTGGGGGTCCTGGCCGTCACGGCGTCCGGCGGCATCCGGTGGCCCCGCCCGCGCCCCCGCCCCCGCCGTCGCGTGGACACCGCCCGGGGCGCGTCGGACACCGCCCGGGGCGCGCTGGACACCGAGGTTCCGCCTCCGCGAAGCCGCCGCGCTCACCGTCCCGCGAAGTGAGGTGCTCAGCGGGCAGGAGGCGGGCGCGCTCGGTTCGGCCGTCCGCGAACCGGCCGGTGCCGTCGCCGCCTTCGCCCCTGGGAACCGCTCCGCTCGCCCTCGGCGTCCGCTCGCTCGCCGCGTCCCCTGGCCGCGGGCGACACGGTCGTGCTGAGGCGGCCCAGTAAGGACGCGCCGCTCGCCTGCGGGCCCCTTCTCGCCGATGTGCTGCGCGACGCCGGGCTGCCCGAGGGGTGCGCAACGTGGTGACCAACGCCCGCGAGGGCGCCGAGGCGCTCACCGCCGCCCCGGGTACGGATCGTTCACTGATCGGTGCCGCTCCGGGGCGCCGGGTGGCGGGTCCGTCGTCACGTGGGCGGCCCGGCCGCGCGCAGGGCGGTCCCCTGCGCGGCGGCCTCTTCCGGCTCCTCCACGTGGCCGCTGCCCGGACGGCCCTCGCGCAGCGGCTCGGTGTGACGTGCCCGCTGCGCAGCGGTCCCTTTGCGAAGCGGTCCCTTTTCGCACGGTCGCCGTTGACAGCGGCTCCTTCGCGGACGGGCCCGGCCGCCGGGCGCCCCTCAGCTCATCCCGGGGACGAGGGGCACGGCCCCGGGGCGGCGCGCCGCCAGCCGCAGCATGCTGACGGTGGAGCGCACCACCTGCTCCTTGGTGCGGGCGGCCAGGCCCCCGCGCAGCACCCGCTCGCGCGGGGAGTCGTCCGCCCGTACCCACTGGATCAGCCCGTCCCGGCGGCCGAGGCTCACGCACTGCATCCGGTAGCGGAAACGCAGCGGCCCGGGCCGCCGCCCCCGCGTCTCGGCGATGATCGAGGAAGCGGCGTGCACACCCGCCGGGAGCGCGGTGGCGCAGGCCATGCGCAGGGAGCCGGCGGACGGCGTGGACATGGCCGCGGCATCGCCCACCGCGTAGATCTCCGGGTGGGACACCGAGCGCAGGGCGTCGTCGACGCGGATGCGCCCGGTGGGGTCGAGCGCGATGCCGGCCGCCTCGGCCAGGGCGGTGTTCGCGGTCATCGCGGTGGCCCAGACCACCGCGTCGGCGTCGACGTCCTCCGGGCCCGCCACCCGCCGGCCCTCCTCGATCCGGACACCGAGCCCGGTCAGTGCGGTACGCACGTGGGCGCGGCCCGTGGCGGACAGCCCGGTGCCGATCTCGCCGCCCGTGACCAGCCGGACCTTCCAGGCGCGCTGGGACTCGGCGATCTCGGCCGCCAGCTCGATGCCGGTGAGCCCGCCGCCCACCACCGTCAGTTCACCGGGGCCGTCCAGCAGCCGCTTGTGCAGCTCGGCCGCCGTCTCCGGGGTGTAGGCGCGCTCACCGGGGTCGGGGGTGCGGCTGCCGAGCGCGTACACCAGCCGGTCGTAGCGGAGCCGGCGGCCGTCGTCGGTGGTGATCCGCCGGTCGGCCGGGTCGAGCCGGGCGGCGCGGGCGGCCACGTGGACGATGCCGGCCCGTCGCGTCAGCGCGTCCAGCGGATGCGTCACATCGGGGCGGCCGGCGGCCCGCTCGTGCAGCCGGACGCGTTCGGTGAAAACGGTGTTCGGCTCGACGAGGGTGACGCGGGTGTGCGGGGCCAGACGCAGGGCCGCCATCAGCCCCGCATAGCCCGCGCCGACCACCACGACCTGCTGCTTCTCCATTGCCGGCTCCTCCCTGGGCGGTGTTTCACGTGGAGGACGATATGGCGGCCCGGGGTGTGACGGTGATGTCGGTCACAGGTTTCGCAGATCGAGGTGGTGGAGCTTGTCGGGGTTGATGACGGCGTCGATCTCGGTGATCAGACCGTGGTGCACGGAGAACGCGAAGACGAGCGCCTGTCCGCCCGTGTGGTCGACGATGACCAGGCCCGGGGCGCCGTTGACGTCGCGACGGTGCACCGCCATCGTGGCCGGATCGAAGCCACGGGTGAGCCGGCGGGCGAAGCGGGCCACCTTCTCCCGGCCCAGGACCGGGACCCGGGCCGCCGTCACCTTGCCGCCACCGTCCGAGCGCCAGACGACCTCCGGATCGAGGACCTCCAGCAGTCCGTCCATGTCGCCACCCATGACGGCCCGGAGAAACGCGTCCACGGCCCGCCGGTGCTCACCGCGGTCCACCGAGCGCCGCGGCGCCTCCGCCCGGACCCGCTTGCGGGCGCGTGAGGCCAGCTGCCGTACGGACTCCGGGCTCCGGCCCACCACCTCGGCGATCTCGGGGAACGGCACCGAGAAGACGTCGTGCAGGATGAACGCGGTCCGCTCCGCCGGGGTCAGCCGTTCCAGCACGGTGAGCAGCGCCAGACCCACCGACTCGTCCAGCGTCACCCGGTCCTCCGGACCGCCGGCCGCCACCACCGGCTCGGGCAGCCAGGGGCCGATGTACGCCTCGCGCCGCACCCGTGCCGAACCCAGCAGGTCGTAGCAGATCCGGCTGATGACGGTGGTCAGGTACGCACGGGGGTCGGCCACCTCGTCCTCGGGCAGTGCCTGCCAGCGCAGCCAGGTCTCCTGCACCGCGTCGTCGGCGTCGGCGACCGAGCCGGTGATGCGGTAGGCGACGGCCCACAGCCGGTCGCGCTGCTGTTCGAAGTCTGCTAGCTCCGCCATGTACTGATCCTCTCGTCGGCCCGGGAGGAAGGACGACACGGCGGCCGGAAGTGTGACAGCGCTCTCCTCGCCAGGACCGGGACCTTCCGGGGGGGCGGTGGCGCGTTTCCGGACGGGCTGGGCTGGCGCGGTGGCCACGGACAGGCGTAAGCAAGACATGTGCACACGCGGCAAGGTCCCTCGGATCTGCGCCGGCCAAGGTGGCGGTCCCACGTCTTGGCCGTGATTCCCCTGCTGGTCATCGTGCTGATCACGCTCGGCGATGTGTTCACCCCGGCGAGCATCCGGCTCAGCCCGCTGCTGATCGCGGCCCCCGCCCTCACCGCCTCGTTCGCCGGGCCCCTGCTCACCGCGTGCATCGGACTCCTGGCCGTGGTCGCACAGGTGATCACCAACGCCTCGGAGGGCCTCCTCACCCAGCCCGGCCGCCTCGCCGAGGTGATCACCCTGGCCCTGGTCTCCGCGCTGATCGTGTTGTTCCGCGCGGTACTCGACCGGCACAGACGCGAGCTGAACCGGGTGCGGGCGGTGGCCGACGTGGCGCAGCGGGTGCTGCTGCGCCCGCTCCCCGGCAGGGTGGGCCCGCTGCGGATCGCCTCGGTCTACCTCGCGGCCGAACCGGGAGCGGAGATCGGCGGCGATCTGTACGCGGCGGCGCGCACCGCGACCACCACCCGCCTGATCATCGGCGATGTGCGGGGCAGCGGACTGACCGCCGTCGCGGACGCCTCCCTGGTGCTCGGTGCCTTCCGCGCGATGGCCCATTGGCCCGTGCCGCTGACCGATCTGGTGGCCCACCTGGACACCGCCCTGTACGCCGAGCGGGCCGAGAACCGCGACACGGCGCCCGGGGCGGGGGAGTCGTTCGTCACCGCCGCGGTGCTGGAGATCCCCGACGACCGGCCGGTGGTCCGCCTCGTCAACTGCGGACACCCCCCGCCGATCCTGCTGCGCGACTCCAGGGTCGAGGAGTTGCAGGGACCGGCGCCCGCGCTGCCGCTGGGTCTCGGCCACCTGGCGGCCGGAAGCTACCAGGCCGAGGACTTCCCCTTCGGCGAGGGCGATCAGCTGCTGCTCTATACGGACGGGGTGATCGAGGCGCGGGACGCCGAGGGCACCTTCTACCCGCTCGCGGAGCGGCTCCCGGGGTGGGACGGCGACGGGCCCCAGGGTCTCGTCGACCACCTGCGCCGCGATCTGCTCAGCCATATCGGGGGCCACCAGGGGGACGACGCCGCCATGGTCGTCCTCGAACGACACGGGACGGAGAGCTGACGGCCACCACTGGCCGTCACCGCGGGGCCGGGCCGTCACCGTGGGGTTCGGACCCGTGGCCACCGGACCGGCCGCCACCGCAGGGCCGGACCGGTGGCTGTGGCGTTGGACGCCGTGACCGCAGGGTCGGAGCCGTGGCCGTGGCGCGGAGCCGTGGCTGTGGCGTTGGGCCCGTGGGTGTGGCGTCGGGCCCGCGACCGCCGGGCTGGCCGTCACCGCAGGGTGGGAGCCCGTGGCCACTGGGTCGGCCGTCACCGCAGGGCCGGACCGGTGACCGCAGGGCCGGACCGGTGGCTGTGGCGTTGGACCCCGTGACCGCATGGTCGGGCCCTTGGGTGTGGGGTCGGATCCGTGGCCGTGGTGTCGGACCCTCGACCCCAGGGCCGGACCCGTGACCGTAGGGCCGGACCGGTGGCTGTGGCGTTGGACGCCGTGGCCGTGGCGCCGGGCCCGTGGCCGTGGCGCCGGGCCCGTGGGTGTGGCGCCGGGCCCGCGACCGCCGGGCTGGCCGTCACCGCAGGGCCGGAGTCGTGGCCACCGGGCCAGCTGTCACCGCGGGGCCGGACCCCGTGGCCACTGGGTCGGCCGTCACCGCGGGGCCGGACCCGTGGCTGTGGCGCCGGACCCGTGACCGCTGGGCGGGGCCGTCACCGCAGGGCCGGATCCGCGACCGTGGCGCGGAGCCGTGACCGCAGGGTCGGACCCGCGACCGCTGGGCCGACCGTCACCGCAGAGTCCGCCCCGTGACCGTGGCGTCGGATCCGTGGGCGTCGGGCGGGGCTCCGGGGCGGACTCCGTCCGCCGCTCGGGCCCGCCGGTGGAACCGCCCAGGATCGGACATCGGTGTCGATCACCATTAAACTGTCCATATGGGCAGTGGGAACGAGGGCCCGAACCAGGGCCCCGAAGACTTCGGGCCGGACCCACTCGGCGACTTCCTCGCACGCTTCCTCGGGACCGGGCCGGCCGGGCAGCGGCCCGACTCACGCCACGTCGACTTCGGCCGGCTGATGAGCGAGAACGCGCGGCACCTCGTCTCCGCCGCCGCCTCCTACGCCGCCGAACACGGCAGCACCGACCTCGACACCGAACATCTGCTGCGCGCGGCGCTCGCCGCCGAGCCCACCCGGACCATGGTCTCGCGCGCCGGAGCCGACCCCGACCGGATCGCCGCCGACATCGACCGGGAGGCGGGCGACGGGCCGCCGCGCAACTCGGTCGCCGTCACCCCGGCCGTCAAGCGGGCGTTGCTCGACGCCCATGAGATAGCCCGCTCGCGCGGCGCCTCGTACATCGGCCCCGAACACGTGCTCATCGCGCTCGCCGCCAACCGCGAGTCCACGGCCGGGCAGATCCTCAACGCCGCCCGCTTCGAGCCCCGGCCCCCCGGGCCGCAGACCGGCGGCCTCACCCCCAGCGCACCCTCCGCTGACCAGCGGCCCGTGGTGGACCAGCAGAAGACCCCGACCCTCGACCGGTTCGGCCGCGATCTGACCGAACTGGCCCGCGAGGGGCGGATCGACCCGGTGATCGGCCGCGATGAGGAGATCGAGCAGGCCATTGAGGTGCTCGCCCGGCGCGGCAAGAACAACCCCGTCCTGATCGGCGAGGCCGGAGTCGGCAAGACGGCGGTCGTCGAAGGGCTCGCCCAGCGGATCGCCGACGCCGATGTGCCGGACATCCTGCTCGGCCGCCGGGTCGTCCAGCTCGACATCACGAGCGTCGTGGCCGGCACCCGCTTCCGCGGCGACTTCGAGCAGCGGGTCACCAGCATCGTCGACGAGATCCGTACCAACTCCGACGAGTTGATCATCTTCATCGACGAACTGCACATGGTCGTCGGCGCGGGCGGCGGCTCCGAGGGCGGCCAGATGGACGCGAGCAACATCCTCAAGCCCGCGCTGGCCCGCGGCGAACTCCATGTGATGGGCGCGACCACGCTGCGGGAGTACCGCCAGTACATCGAGAAGGACGCCGCGCTGGCCCGCCGCTTCCAGCCCATCATGGTCCCCGAGCCCACCCCCGCGGACGCGGTCGCCATCCTGCACGGGCTGCGCGACCGGTACGAGGCCCACCACCAGGTCCGCTACACCGACGAGGCGCTGTTCGCGGCCGTCGAGCTCTCCGACCGCTATCTGACCGACCGGTTCCTGCCGGACAAGGCCATCGACCTCATGGACCAGGCGGGGGCCCGGGTACGGCTGCGCTCCAGCGCCCGCGGCACCGATCTGCGCGCCCTGGAGCGGGAGGTCGAGCAGCTCACCCGGGACAAGGACCAGGCCGTCGCGTCCGAGAGCTACGAACGCGCCACCGCCCTGCGGGACCGCATCGCCGAGCTGAACACCCGGATCTCCGAGGCGTCCGGCACCCAGTACCACGGCGGGCGCGTCGCCGAGGTCACCGTCGAGGACATCGCCGAGATCGTCTCCCGGCAGACCGGGATCCCGGTCTCCAGCCTGACCCAGGAGGAGCGCGAACGCCTCCTCGGCCTGGAGGAGCACCTCGGCCGGCGGGTCATCGGGCAGGAGCAGGCCGTGTCCGCCGTGGCCGACGCCGTGCTGCGCGCCCGCGCCGGGCTCGCCGACCCCAACCGCCCGAGCGGCAGCTTCCTCTTCCTCGGCCCCACCGGGGTCGGCAAGACCGAACTCGCCCGTGCGCTGGCCGAGGCGCTCTTCGGCAGCGAGGACCGCATGGTCCGCCTCGACATGAGCGAGTACCAGGAGAAGCACACCGTCAGCCGGCTGGTGGGCGCGCCCCCCGGATACGTCGGTCACGAGGAGGCCGGGCAGCTCACCGAGGCGGTGCGCCGCCAGCCCTACTCGCTGCTGCTCATGGACGAGGTGGAGAAGGCCCACCCCGATGTCTTCAACGTCCTGCTCCAGGTGCTCGACGACGGCAGGCTGACCGACGCCCAGGGCCGCACCATCGACTTCAAGAACACCGTCATCGTGATGACCAGCAACCTCGGCTCGGAGGCCATCACCGGACGCGGCGGCCCGCTGGGCTTCGGCGGCGGTGACGAGGAGGCCGACGAGGCGGCACGCCGGGAGCGGGTGCTGCGCCCGCTGCGGGAGCACTTCCGGCCGGAGTTCCTCAACCGCATCGACGAGATCGTCATCTTCCGCCGGCTCGCCGACGACCAGCTGCGGCAGATCGCCGATGTGCTGCTGGAGGAGACCCGGCGCCGGCTGCGCGCCCAGGACGTCGGCGTGGAGTTCACCCCGGCCGCCGTCGAGTGGCTGGCCCGGCACGGGCACCAGCCGGAGTACGGCGCCCGGCCGCTGCGCCGCACGATCCAGCGCGAGGTCGACAATCCGCTCTCCCGGATGCTGCTCGGCTCCACGCTGCCGCCGCACAGCCATGTCCGGGTCGAGGTGGAGAACGACAAGCTGGCCTTCCGCACCACCGGGCGGACGGAGGAGTCCGGCCCGGCGGACCGGGGCGGTCCGCCGCGGCGGTAGGCCGGAGGGGCGGCGCGGCCGGCGTGGCGGGCCGGATCAGCGGCCCATGGTGAGCCCGTCCTTCTTGGCGCCCCGGCTGAGCACCGCCTCCTGGATGGTGCTCAGGGCGCTGGTGTAGCGAGGGCTGCCGGGGCTCTTCTCCAGGGCCCGGGGGAGGTTCACCAGGCTGATCGGGTCGTTGTCCACGGCGTGCGGGATGTACTCCGCCTTCTTCACCCGCCACGCCCTGCCCGGGGCGGTGGGCGGGGCGAAGGTGAAGCGCGCGGCCGAGCCCAGCTGGCCGCGTTCGTCGGGCATCACCCCCGCGATCTGGTCCCCCATGCCGTAGACCACCCAGGTGCCGTTGACCTTCTCGTACGCCTGGGGGACATGGGCGTGGGTGCCGATGATCAGGTCGATGTCGCGGCGGCCCTTGTCCTTGGACGCGGTGAGCTTCCTGGCGAGCGCGAGCTGGAGCTTGTCCGGCGCCTGCTGCCATTCGGTGCCCCAGTGGATGCTGGCGACGACCACATCGGCCCCGGCGCGGCGGGCGGCCCGCGCGTCCTTGATGATCCGCTCGGGGTCGATCAGGTTGATCAGCCATGGTTTGTCCTTGGGGACCGGGATGCCGTTGGTGCCGTAGGCGTAGGCGAGCTGGGCGACCTTGGCGCCGCCGGCCTGCAGCATCGCGGGACGGGTGCGCTCCTGGGCGGACCGGGCCGACCCGGTGTGCTTGAGTCCGGCCTTGTCCATCGCGTCGAGGGTGCGGACCACCCCCTCGGCGCCGGCGTCCAGGGTGTGGTTGGAGGCGGTGGAGCAGGAGTCGTAGCCGAGGCTCTTCACGGCCTGGGCGAGCTGCGGAGGCGTCTTGAAGGTCGGATAGCCGGTGAACGGCCCGTGGGCGGCCCCGTAGACCGTCTCCATGTGGCAGATGGCCAGGTCCGCCTGGGAGACGAGGGGTGAGGCCGCCTTGATCATGCGCCGGAAGTCATACCCTTCGCCGCCCGCGTCGGCCTGTGCCTGCCGGATGACCGAGGCGTGCACCAGCAGATCGCCGGTGGCCACCAGGGTGAAGTCCTTCAAGGCCCGGTGCCGGAGCGCCGCCGCGCTCTTGGAGGGCTTCTCCTCGGCCTTCGGGGCGGCCGGTGTCCCGCTGCCGCAGGCGGTGACGGCGCCGAGCAGGGCGACGGCGAGCAGCGCCGTCCGGTGGTGACGGTGAGGGGACACGGTTCACTCCGCACTGGTCCGGCTTACAGGGGACCGTTTTGTTCTGATTGTCGGATTGTCATATTTATATGCACGGCAGGGGGCTGCCCTGCGGAGCGGTGCGGAGCTTCACCTGATCGGCCGATCGGTTGCACCCGTCCGGAACGGGCGCGCCCACCCGCCCCGGCGGTTCACCGGAGCGCCGTTCCAGACGCAACCCCCGCGTGCACGTGGCCCGTTGGCGGTGTGGGCGGGGCGCGGAGCTGACACCATGGGGTGGGTCACCCGCGCCGTGTCGCGGGGCCTGAAGGGGGAGGGCGTGCCATGCGGACCGGCCGGCCCAGCACCACCGCACGCGGCGCCGCCGCGTTCCGCGCGGCCCACCAGGAGCTGGAGGGCGGCCGGGTGTTCCACGATCCGCTGGCGCTGCGCGTCCTCGCCGCCGACGCGGACGACCCCGCGCTCGAGGCGGCCTTCCGGCCCGAGCGGGAGGACGTGCGGCTGTCGGTGGCCGCCCGTGCGCGGTTCGCCGAGGACGCCGTCACGGCCGCCGTGGCGCGCGGGGTACGGCAGGCGGTGGTGCTGGGGGCGGGGCTGGACACCTTCGGCTGCCGCAATCCGCACGCGGCGGAGGGTCTGCGGGTGTTCGAGGTGGACCACCCCGCGACCCAGGGGTGGAAGCGCGGCCGGCTGGCCGCGGTGGGGATCCCGGTACCGGCGTCACTGACCTTCGCACCGGTCGACTTCGAGCGGCAGAGCCTGGCCGAGGGACTCGGGGCGGCCGGTTTCGACCCGGTCCGCCCGGCGTTCTTCGTCTGGCTCGGCGTGGTGCCGTATCTGACGCGCACCGCCGTGCTGGGCACGCTCGGCTTCATCGCGGCCCTGCCGAACGGCTCCGGAGTGGTCTTCGACTACGGTGAGCCGCCGGACGCGCTGCCACCGGAGCAGCGCGCCGTGCACGAGGCCCGCGCGGCCTGGGCCGCCCGGGCCGGTGAGCCCTTCCTCAGCTTCTTCACCCCGGGGGAACTCGCCGCCGAACTGCGCCGGCTGCGCTTCTCCGCCGGTGAGGACATCCGCTACCGCGATCTGACGGCCCGGTACGGGAGCGCCCACCGCACGGCCGGCGACCATGCGGATCTGGGCGCTCATGTGGTCCACGCCTGGACCGAGGACCAGGGCCCGTCCGGCGGTTCCCGGCGACGCCGCGGAGTCCCCTCGGACAGCTCGGACAGGGCCTAGGGACGCCGGGTGGTGCGGAGCCCCTCGGCGGTGGTCACCGGTACGGTGACACGGCTGCCGCCCAGGTCCACCGTCACCGTGGCCCCGGTGGCGTCCTCGAAGTACAGGAAGTCGGCGTCGGTGCCGCCCAGGACCAGCCCCAGCCGATGGCCCGGCTTGATCTCGTAGTCGTCCGGCAGTGTCCTGAAGGTGATCCGGTAGGACCGGCCGGGGATCAGCGGCTCGGGGGTGGTGACCGAGTGGCGGTTCTGGGCGTCCATCCAGCCGCGGCTGATCACCTCGGAGGGTTCGCGCGCCGTCACGGTGACGGTCTTCCGGTAGCAGGCGTCGTCCTGGGCGGTGCTCTCCCCGTGGCAGGACTCCTCGTCCAGCCGTCGCAGACCGTCGTGGATGCCGTGCTCGGGCTCGTTGCGGTTCCAGTCGATCCGTTCCTCCTCGCCGTAGTCCACGAGCAGCGCGGTCAGGTTCGACGTCGGTTTGTCGAGCCTGACCCGCAGGTCCACGGTGGGCGTACCGGACAGCCGTACCCCGGTGCGCAGCGGCGGGGTGAGGAACGCCAGCCGGCCCGGACGGCTCGCCGACGGGTCGGCGGTGAGATCCGCCTCGCTCAGCTTGGTGTCGGTGAAGGTCCCGGTGCCACCGGCGGGGCTCAGTGCCAGCGAGCCGTCGGGCCCGGGGCGCAGGGGCACCGAGGAGGTGCCCGCGGGCCAGTCGGCCTGGGTCGTCCAGGTGGCCGGGCCGGTCTGCAGATCGACCCGCGGCTCGTCCATGATCCCGTTCCGGATGCCGTACAGCCAGTGGTCGAACCACCGGTGCACGGTGGAGACCCACCGGGCGCGCCGGCCGGGCCAGTCGAACGGATCGGTGTGCCCGTAGGCGCCCAGCCACAGCTTGCGCGGCACATGGCGCCGGGCCAGCGGGGCCCACCAGTTCGCGAACTGGTCGATCCGGACGTTGTAGTCGTTGGTGTCGTGCACCGCGAAGACGCTCGCGCGCACCTTGTTCACCTCGGGCGCCGGGGGCGCGAGGTAATTGCGCTCATGCCAGTGGGCGTTGTAGTTGCCGGTGGCGTCGTCCTCACCGGCCTGCAGCCGGTTCCGGACGGCCTGGCACTTCTGGGGCGGGTCGGAGTCCAGCGCACTGGCCAGCCAGGAGGCGAAACCGTTCCAGTGCTTGGCGCCGTTGCTGCGGGCGAACTCGTACCACGAGCTGACGCCGGAGATCGGGACGATGGTCTCCAGCCCCTCCACGCCGGTGCCGGCCACGGCGTTGGCCAGCGTTCCCTCGTAGGAGTGGCCGATCATGCCGACCTTGCCGGTGGTCCAGGATGCTTCGACCTCGCTGCCGTCGGCCGCGTACGCCGTGGCGCGGCCGCCCAGCCAGTCGATCGCCGCCTTGGCGGCCGCCACGTCAGAGGTGCCGCCGACCGTCGGACACCCCTCGGACCTGCCGGTCCCGGTCATGTCGACATCGACCACGGCGTAGCCGCGCGGCACGAAGTAATTGTCGTAGAAGAGCGGGAACTTCACCGGGGCGCCCTGGGCGTCGTAGGTCTTCCGCTCCAGTTCGAATCCGCGGCCCACGGTGTCGTTGTAGGGCGTGGCCGACATGATGACCGGCACCTTCAGACCCCGCTGGGTCTCCTCGGGCCGGATGATGTCCACCGCGACCCGGTCCTTGTGCCCGTCGCGGTCACTGTCGACGGGGGTCTGGACCATGAGGTGTTCCCGCACGGCATGCCGGTAGGAGAAG
The DNA here is from genome assembly GCF_001553455.1 of Streptomyces hygroscopicus subsp. hygroscopicus. GTDB lineage: Bacteria > Actinomycetota > Actinomycetes > Streptomycetales > Streptomycetaceae > Streptomyces > Streptomyces hygroscopicus. Next base: position 5,800 of record NZ_BBOX01000396.1, on the reverse strand, counting down.
ACCGGCTGGGTGCGGCCGCCCGCCACCCGGACCCCGGCCGGAGCGGCGGAGGTCCGGGCCGACGCGGGCCCGGCGGGCAGGGCGGTGAGGGACGTCGAGATCGCGAGCGCGGCGATCACGGCTCCGCGCCATCGTGAGGTGAGCACGCTTGACCTCCTGGCCACCCGGCCCCCGCCCCGGGATGGCGACCCGGCGGCGGAGGCCGGCGAGCGCGGGGGAACGGGGCCGTGGGGACTACTCGGCGATTTTCGTCCGCATGGTCCAGCGGAAGATCGCTGGGGTGATGTCAGCGGAGTCGTTGACGAGTTCGAAATGCTCGTACCCATTGCGGTGCGGGATTTTGAGCTTCTTCGTGGTGAGGGTCGACCGCCCGGTCCGCACTGCCCGGGGCAGATCGTCCGGTCCGCCTTCGAGGACGACCTCGATCGGGCTGCCGTCGGACAGACAACTGGTGTGATCACTCATGTGTCCACCTCCTTCCGCGGTCTTCATGCGGGCACCTGGAGTTCCAGGCGGTCATCCGAGGTGAGGATGGCCCGCTGCATGTCCTGGAGGGCCCGGCACGGTTCGAGCCCGAGTTCCTCGTTGAGCGTTTTGCGGGCCGCCTGGTACACATGCAGGGCGTCCGCCCGGCGGCCGCAGCGGTAGAGCGCCAGCATCAGCTGACGGTGCAGGGCCTCCCGCAACGGGTGTTCGGTGGTCAGCTGGTACAGATCGCTCACCAGCTCGCGGTGGCGGCCGAGCATGAGCCGGGAATCCGTGAGCATCTCGATGCACTCCAGCCGGGCTTCCTTCAGCCAGGTCTGAAAGCCTTCCAGGATCGGTCCGTGGCACACGTCGTCCAGCGACGGATCGCGCCAGAGGTCGAGTGCGGCTTCGAACGTGGCCGTGGCCTGCTGGTAACGCCCTTCCCGGAGGTGATCCCGGCCCTCGCACACCAGCCGTTCGAAGCAGTGGAAGTCCAGATGGTCCGGCCCCAGCCGCAGCACATAGCCCGGGGGGCGGGTGAGAACGGGGCTTTCGCTCTGCTCGGGCCGGCGCAGGAACTTACGGATCTGGGAGACATACACATGAAGTCCGGCGATCGCCCGGCGCGGTGGGTCCTCTCCCCAGATCTCGGTGATGAGCTGGTCGATGGGGACCACCTGGTCGGCGCGGACGAGGAGGACGGTCAGCAGGACCTCGATCTTGCGGGCCCTGATGGTTAATTTCTTTTCCTCTTCCACCACTCGGAGAGGTCCCATGATCTCATATCGCACGATGTGCCCCATCCGAGTCGCCGACGAATGCGGTCAGGGGACAGCCGGCGCCTTTGCCGCAAGTGCCCGCGGGGTTGTCCGTATGCTCTTTCGATGTCACGGGCGACGTCCGTCTGCTTTCGGAGACGAACGCCTGTACGGGGCGGGTCGGGACGGTCCGTACGGACCGTCCGCCCCGGCCGTCCGGACGGTGCGCGGGAATTACCGCGGACCCGGAATCCGGCGCCCCGGAAGGGGATGGGAAGTGGGCGTTCGCCGAGCCGCTTGCGTGTGGAAAGTGGTCCGGCCGCGCCTCGCCGCGCGGGGACGGGTGGTGCCGCCGGATCCACTGACGCACGCCGTTCGCGACTGCCATTACTCACCCCTCTTTTATCGCGGACCTGCCGAGGAATCAGAGAACGGGCCAAAGTGTGCCTTCGGCAGGTGCCCCACTTCGTAAGCGAGTCCTATGACTACCCACCCCACCTAGAATCCGGATATACACGCCCTCGAGGCATCTCCCCGGCGGCGCGGAACGAGTATTCGTGAATCGGGTCCGGAAGATCGGAGTCCGGATACCTCGCACCTGGAGGTGTCGCAGTCCGCGAAAGAGAATACGCGGATCGCGTCGGCGGGGACAAGCGCGTCCTGCGAGATCGTGGGCCCCTTGCCGCCGTTTAGATGAGGAGCGGGAAATTCCGGCTCCGCGGGGTCCATGAACGGCGGGTCGAATAACCGTTGGGCCGGTTGTCGATTCAGGGCTTGCGGGCGACCACGATCGCACAGCCGGCGCTCCCCACGGCGGGCAGGGCGGACTTGGCGGCGTCCAGCACCTCCTGCACGCTGACCCCGTGCCGCTCCTCGAACTCCCGGCGGCAGCGCAGGATGCCGTCGATCATCCGGCCGGCGGTGTCCTTGGTGTGCTCGGTGACATCGGTCAGTTCCTCCAGCACCAGCCCCGCGTCGCTGATCAGAGCGGGCCAGTCGGCCAGCGCGACCAGCGAGGTGACCACCCCGGGACCGTCGGCGGGCTGGTAGCTGCCGTCGCTCGGCGGGGTGACGTCCGTGAGCACCAGCCGGCCTCCGGACACCAGCACGCGCGCCATCTCGCGCAGTGCCGTCGGGCGGTCCATGTGATTGATGGATTCGAATGCGAGTACGGCATCGAAAGACGCGTCGTCGAAAGGCATCGCCATGGCATCGGCGTATTGGAAAGCCACCCGGTCGGACAGCCGGCCGAGCCGGGCGGATTCGGTCGCCTGTGTGACCTGGAGCTCGCTGATCGTGATGCCGAGGACATCGGCACCGGTGGCGGTCGCCACCCGCATCGCCGGTTTCCCGATACCGCAGCCGGCGTCCAGCACCCGGTCACCCGGCCCCACCCGCAGCCGTTCGATGAGCAGATCCGTGAAACGGTCGGTGGCCTCCTGGACCGAACTGGTATCCGATGGGCCGTCCCAGTAGCCGAAGTGGAAGTTGTCGTCCCACGCCATCCGCAGAAGCGGGCCCAGCGAGCTGTAGTAGTCCGACACCGTACCGCTGGGCGGCACGGCCGATGGAGAGGTCATGGCACTCCTCCTGTGCTCGAAAGACGGGTCGGCCCAGGGCCTGTCGTCAAAGGGGGCGCCCCGCTCCCGACGCCCCCTTTGACGACAGGCCCCAGGGCGCATAAAGGCTCACCCGCTCAGCGATGGTCCGGGGTTCCGGTAACGCGTCTCTAAAGTCACCGGCCGTAGCCCATTTGGTCTTGCTTTAGAACCGCGCCCCACGATGGGCCACGTGCTCGCACCGATCATCAATACGGAGCGGGAGTGCCGCCCATGACCAAGAACACCCAGATGTTCTCCGAGCGCCGTATGGGGTGCGATGGATAGCGCCGCGCCCACTCCGGCACCTCAGCACGCGGAGCCCGTCGCCGTGGTGGGAATGGCCTGCCGCCTGCCGCACGCACCCAGCCCGTCAGCCTTCTGGCGGCTGCTGCGGGAGGGCGGGAACGCCATCACCACCATGCCGGACGACCGCCGCCGAGCCGGCCCCACCGCCGGCGGCCCCGACCGGCCGGCCTCGGCCTGGTACGGCGGGTTCCTGGACCGCGTCGACACCTTCGACGCCTCCTTCTTCGGCGTCTCCCCCCGCGAGGCGACCGCCATGGACCCCCAGCAACGGCTGATGCTCGAACTCGCCTGGGAGGCGTTCGAGGACGTGGGCATCCGCCCCGGAACCCTGCGGGACAGCGCCACCGGTGTGTTCATCGGCGCCATCTGGGACGAATACGCCGCCCTCCTGCGCCGGCACACCCCCACCGCGGCCACCCGGCACGCCATGACCGGCGTCCACCGCAGCATCATCGCCAACCGGGTCTCCTACGGCTACGGCCTGCGCGGCCCGAGCCTCACCGTCGACACCGCCCAGTCCTCCTCGCTGGTGGCCGTGCACACGGCCTGCGAGAGCCTGCGGCGCCGGGAGTGCGCCCTGGCGCTGGCCGGGGGCGTCAACCTCATCCTCACCGAGGACAGCATGGCGGCCGCCGCCGCCCAGTTCGGCGGGCTCTCCCCGGACGGGCGCTGCCACACCTTCGACGCCCGCGCCAACGGCTTCGTCCGTGGCGAGGGCGGCGCGGTGGTACTCCTCAAACCGCTGGCCGCGGCCACAGCCGACGGCGACCCGGTGTACTGCGTCATCCACGCGGGCGCCGTCAACAACGACGGCGCCACCGACGGGCTGACGGCCCCCAGCCCGGCGGCCCAGGAGGACGTGGTGCGCACCGCCCACCTGCGGGCCGGGATCCCACCCGACCAGGTCCAGTACGTCGAGCTGCACGGCACCGGAACCCCCGTCGGCGACCCCGTCGAAGCCGCCGCGCTCGGCGCCGCGCTCGGCACCGCCCGCACGGACGGCACACCGCTGCTCGTCGGCTCCGCCAAGACCAACGTGGGCCACCTCGAGGCCGCCGCGGGCATCGTCGGACTGCTCAAGACCGCCCTCGGCATCCGGCACCGGCAGCTCCCGCCCAGCCTCCACTTCACCACCCCGAACCCCCGCATCCCCCTGACCGAACTCGGACTGCGGGTCCAGGACCGGCTCACCGGCTGGCCACACCCGGACCGGCCGCTGATCGCCGGGGTCAGCTCCTTCGGCATGGGCGGCACCAACTGCCACCTCGTAGTCGGCGAAGCGCCCCCGCCGGCGGCCGCGACCGCACCGGCCACCCCCGGCCGCGAACCGCCCGTGGTGGCCTGGCCGCTCTCCGCGAAGACCCCCGCGGCGCTCCGCGCCCAGGCCCGGCGGCTGCGCGACCACCTGGCGGACCACACCGGCCTCGCCCCGGCCGACGTCGGACACGCCCTGGCCACCACCCGGACCGCCTTCGGCCACCGCGCGGTGATCCTCGGCGACGGCGCCGACGAGCTGCTGAGCGGACTGGACGCGCTGGCCGCGGGCGCGCAGACCGCCGGAGCGGTCCAGGGCAGGGCCACCGGCGGCGGCCTCGCGTTCCTCTTCAGCGGCCAGGGCAGCCAGCGCCCGGCCATGGGCCAGGAGCTGTACACCGCCCACCCGGTCTTCGCCGCGGCGCTGGACGAGGCCTGCGACTGTCTCGACGCCCACCTGGAAGAGCCGCTGCGCGAGGTGATGTTCGCCCGGCCCCCCTCGCCACGGGCGGCACTGCTCGACCGGACCGACTACACCCAGCCCGCGCTGTTCGCCCTCGAGGTGGCCCTGTACCGGCTCGCCACATCCTGGGGGGCGGCCCCCGGCCATCTGATGGGCCACTCGGTCGGCGAGATCGCCGCGGCGCACGCGGCCGGTGTGCTCAGCCTGCCGGACGCCTGCGCACTGGTGGCCGCCCGCGGCCGGCTGATGCGGTCGGTCACCGCGGACGGCGCCATGGCCGCGCTCCAGGCCGACGCGGACGAGGCCGCCGGACTCCTGGCCGGGCGGGCGGACCGGCTGGACCTGGCCGCCGTCAACGGGCCGTCGTCCGTGGTGATCTCCGGCGACCGCGACGCCGTGCACGAGGCCGTCGCCGTCTGGCGCGGGCGCGGCCGCAAGGCCCGGCCGCTGAAGGTCAGCCACGCCTTCCACTCGCCGCACATGGACGGCGTGCTGGACGACCTGCGCACCGTCGCCTCCGCACTGACCTTCCGCGCACCGGCCGTCCCCCTCGTCTCCAACGTGACGGGACGGGCGGCCACCGCCTCACAGCTCGCCTCACCGGAGTACTGGGCCCGGCACGCCCGCCACGCGGTGCGGTTCATGGACGGTGTGCACACCCTCCTGGACGCCGGTGTCACCACCTTCCTCGAACTCGGGCCGGACGCTCCGCTCACCGCCATGACCCGGGAATGCCTCACCGCACGGCCCGGACCGGCCCCCGGACGGCCGCGGCCGTCCGCCGCGGCGGCGCTGCGCCGTGACCGTCCCGAGGCGCGCACCTTCACCGCCGCCATGGCCCAGGCGTACGTCCACGGCGCCGAAGTGGCCTGGGAACGCACCGGTGCCGGGCACCCCCGGCGGCGGGTCCCGCTGCCGACGTACGCCTTCCAGCGGGACCGCTACTGGCC
>NZ_BBOX01000395.1 GCF_001553455.1 Streptomyces hygroscopicus subsp. hygroscopicus | reverse complement strand
CCCGCCGCACCGGCCACCGGAACCACCGGGACGCACACCGACCCGGACCCCGTGCCGCCCACGGACCGGACGGACCGGACGGACCGGCTCGGCGGCACGGAGCGGGACCGCGATCCGCTGGACACCGTACGGACGACCGTGGCCCTCGTCCTCGGACACCCCGAGCCGGGCGCCATCGACCTGAGCCTCACCTTCAAGGAACTGGGCTTCGACTCGCTGGCGGCGACCGAACTGAGCGAGCGGCTCGGCACGGCCACCGGGCTGCCCCTGACCGCCACGCTCACCTTCGACCACCCCACACCACTTTCCGTCGCCGAACACCTGCGGGCCCGCACCGCCACCCCCGCCACCGGCCCCTCGGCGGCCCCGCCCGCGCGACCGGCCCGCGCAACCAGCGACGGTGACGAGCCGATCGCGGTGGTGGCCATGGGCTGCCGCTTCCCGGGCGGGGCCGACTCACCCGAGGCGCTGTGGCGGCTGGTGGCCGAAGGCGTCGACGCGATCGGGGAATTCCCCCGGGACCGCGGCTGGGACCTGGCGGGACTCTTCGACCCCGACCCGGACCGCCCCGGCACCAGCTACGCCCACGAGGGCGGCTTCCTGTACGACGCCCCGCAATTCGACGCGGAGTTCTTCGGGATCAGCCCCCGCGAGGCGCTGGCCACCGAACCCCAGCAGCGGCTGCTGCTGGAAACCGCGTGGGAGACCTTCGAACGGGCGGGCATCCGCCCCACCGACCTGCGGACCAGCCCGACCGGAGTGTTCGTCGGAGTGATGCCCCAGGACTACGGGCCCCGGCTGCACGAGGCGCCCAACGGGCTCGACGGCCATCTGCTGACCGGTGGCACCCCGAGCGTGGTCTCCGGCCGGATCGCGTTCACCTTCGGCCTGGAGGGACCCGCGGTGTCGGTGGACACCGCGTGCTCGTCGTCGCTCGTGGCCGTCCACCTGGCGGTGCGGGCGCTGCGGCAGGGCGAGTGCGCGCTGGCCCTGGCCGGCGGGGTGACGGTGATGGCCGCGCCCGGCATGTTCACCGGCTTCTCCCGCCAGCGGGGGCTGGCCCCCGACGGGCGGTGCAAGCCGTTCGCGGCGGCGGCCGACGGCACCGGCTGGGGCGAGGGCGTCGGCCTGCTGCTCCTGCAGCGGCTGTCCGACGCCCGGCGCGACCGGCACCGCGTACTGGCGCTCATCCGCGGTTCGGCCGTCAACCAGGACGGCGCCTCCAACGGTCTGACCGCGCCCAACGGCCCCGCCCAGCAACGGGTGATCCGCCGAGCCCTCGCCGACGCCCGGCTGTCGCCGTCCGACGTGGACGCCGTCGAGGCACACGGCACCGGAACCACCCTGGGCGACCCGATCGAGGCCCAGGCCCTGATCGCCACCTACGGCCGGGAACGGCCCGTGGACCGGCCCCTGTGGCTGGGCTCGCTGAAGTCCAACATCGGCCACACCCAGGCGGCGGCCGGCGTGGCGGGCGTCATCAAGATGGTGATGGCCATGCGGCACGGACTGCTGCCCGCCACCTTGCACACCGACACGCCCAGCCCCCATGTCGACTGGGACAGCGGTGCGGTGCGGCTGCTGACCGAGCCGGTGGAGTGGCCGCCCGGCGCCCGCCCCCGCCGCGCCGGTGTGTCCTCCTTCGGCATCAGCGGCACCAACGCGCATCTGATCGTGGAACAGGCTCCCGAGCCCGACGCCGCCCCCACCGGCCCCCGAACCGGCCGGGGCGAGGGCCCGGTGCCCTGGGTGCTGTCCGCCCGGAGCGCCGCGGCGCTCCGGGGACAGGCACGGCAGCTGGCCGCTCGCACCTCCGCCGACCGGGCACTCTCACCCCGGGACGTGGGCTGGTCCCTCCTCACCACCCGGACGGTGTTCGACCACCGCGCGGTGCTGGTCGGCGGGGACCGCGACGAACTCACCGCCGCCCTCGGGGCGCTGGCGGCCGGGGAGACCCACCCGGGCGTGGTGGGCCCCGGCCTCACCCGCTCCGGCACCGGCGCGGCCGGTGGCGTGGGTCCGGTGGCGCCCGCTGGTGGTGTGGGTCCGGTGCT
>NZ_BBOX01000394.1 GCF_001553455.1 Streptomyces hygroscopicus subsp. hygroscopicus | reverse complement strand
AGGGCGCGTGCGGGCGCAGAAAGGGGCGCGTGGGGTCCATGGGGCCGGTGGCCGGGCCGGTTCCGTGCTCCGGCCGCGGCAGCATGGGCGCCAGCGCCTGGTAGACCTCGTGGGCGTCGGCGGGCCGGGCCTGCGGGTCCTTGGCGAGCAGCCGCAGCACCAGCGCCTCCAGCGCCTCGGGCACCTCGGGGCGTATCCGGCGCACCGGGATCGGGGCCTCGTGGAGATGGCGGTGGAGGACGCCGAGGGCGGTGGAACCGGCGAACGGCACGCTGCCGACGAGGAGTTCGTGCAGCAGCACGCCCAGCGCGTACAGATCGGTGTACGGACCGACGGTGCCGCCCATGGCCTGCTCGGGCGCCATATAGGCGGGGCTGCCGATGGGTGACCCGGTGTGGGTGAGGCGGGTGGTGTCGGTGTCCAGGACGGCGGCGATGCCGAGGTCCAGGACGGTCACCACGCCGTCGGGGCGCACCATCACGTTCCGCGGTTTGAGGTCGCGGTGGACGATCGGCACCGCGTGCACGGCGGAGAGCGCCGCGCACAGCTGGGCGGCCACACAGACCGCCCAGGGCCAGGGGTACGGATCGTGCTCGGCGAGGTGGTCGGCGAGGTCGGCCCCCTCGACATGGCCCATCACGAGGTAGAGGTCCGCGCCGTCACTGCCCGCGTCATGCACGGTGACCAGGCCGCGGTGGTCGACCTGCGCGGTGACGCGGCACTCCCGGACGAAGCGGCGGCGCAGTTCGTCCGCGGCGTCCGCGTCCCCACCGCCGGGCCCGGGGCCCGCCATCCGGTCGGCGCGCAGCAGCTTGACGGCGACCCGGCGGTCCAGCCTGCGGTCGTACGCGGTCCACACCTGGCCCATACCGCCCTGGCCGAGGAGCGTGGCCAGCTCGTAGCGGTCGGCGATGACGCGCCCGTTCAACGGCCCTGCTCCTTGCGGAGGTAGTCGCTCAGCTCATCGAGTTCGGCACGGACGCGGTCGATGCGCTCAGGCCGGTGGGGCTGCTGGGGCTGGAGGGGCTGGAGGGGCTGGTGCGGTTGCTGGAGTTGCTGCGGTTGCTGGGGCAGTCGCGGCTGGTGGAGCTGAGGGTACGCAGGTGGCTGCGGCTGCTGCGGGACGAAGCCGTACGGCGGCGGTACGGGCGCCGCGTAACCGGGCGACGGGAACGGCGGCGGGGGCGGAAGCGGAGCCGCGACCGGCCGCCGGGCCGCTCGGTGGTGCCGGATGTCGGCGATCAGGTAGTGCGTGGTGACCCCGACGGCCAGGGAGAGCAGAACCGTCAGGGAGAGGTACCCGAGCATGCCCGGATCGTCGTCCGGCCCGGTGCCGAGCTGCACCAGGGCCGCCATGACCAGCGCGCAGCTGCCCCAGAACAGCGCCCAGTCCAGCGGCCGCCGGCGCAGGATGGCGATCCGCAGCATCGCGGCCCAGGACAGGATGCCCAGGCTCAGCAGGGTCACGGTCACCAGGACCACCCGCAGGACCACCACCAGTGCGGTGGTGGCGGGGCGGGGCTGCGGCGGCGCGGGGAGAGGGCCGTGCATTGCTGCTCCTGGAGGGACCTGATGCCAAGGCATGCGAGGGTGCTGACGTGGGGTGCCGACGCGGGGTGGCGACACGGGGTGGCGACACGGGGGTGACACGGGGTGCTGACGCCTTTTGAGCGTATACATGGACACGGCGGACCGGGTCCAGGTTGTACCGATCCCGGAGGGGATTGGTCGTGGAATCGTGATCAATGGGGCTCGACGGTGCCGTCCGCGAGCCCGTCGTACAGCCCCCGCACCAGTTGCTCGCCCAGCCGGGCCGCGTGCCGCAGGGACTCCTCGAAGGAGGCCAGGGTGCGGTAGCGCTCCCCGTAGCGCCGCTGGTCGGCCAGGGGCAGCCGGGGCAGCCGCAGCCGGCGGACGTCGAGCCGGGTGGCGGTGGAGGCGTAGCTGCTGGCCTGCCGCTGGTTGGCGCTGCCCCGCAGATATCCGGCGAGGAACCAGGGGTCGAGCGCCTCGGGGTCGGGCCGCAGCAGGCTCAGATTGCGCCCCAGCGCGGCCCCGGCGGTGGACTCGTCCACGACCCGGGCGACGGTGCCGCCCCCGATCAGCGGGACGACGACATCGCCGAGCTCGGTCAGCACCGGCTCGTCCCCCTCGGCTGCCCCTCCGGCGGGACCGGTGGGGCCCGTTCCGGCCAGCACGTCCTGTTCGGTGAGGACGGGGACGGAGCCGCCCGCCGCCGTCGTACCGCTCTTGAGCACGAGGGCGCCCGCGCGTGCCAGCTCGCCGACCGTGGTCATGGGCCGGCGGTCAGCGGCCGGCTCCTCGGCGCGGGGCCGGGCGGGCGCGGCGGGGGTGAGCTCGGCGGTGCGGGTCAGGGTGGCGGTGAGCCGGTCCCGTACGGCGGCGAGTTCGGCGACCCCGCCGCCCGCGGCGGGCGGCGGGAGGTGGCGGGCCGGGGCCAGGTCCACGTCGTCGTCGAGGAGTTCGATGACCGGCAGGACGCGGCACACCCCGGCCCGCTCGGGGGCGGCGCCCCCGCGGTCGAAGGCGTGCCAGGCGTCCAGGACGGTGCTGTGCACGGTCTGCCAGGGCAGTTTGCCGCGGCCTGGCGAGGGGGCGACGGCACCGTGTGCGGCGGGCGCGGGCGCGGTGACGCCGGGCGCGGCGGGGGCCTCGGCCGGGGCCGCGACCGCCGCCGCGGCGTCGATGAGCAGCACGTGCGGGGCCGCGGGCTGACCGGCCCCGGGGCGCCGCAGCACCCACAGGTGCAGCGGGATCCCGTACGGCGGCGCCGCCCCGGCGGGCAGCGCCACGACGGCCCGCAGTGCCCCGCGCCGCAGCAGATCGGCGCGGATGCGGCGGCCGGAGCGGCGGGGGGGGGGGGGGGGCATCAGCAGTACGGCGGTGCCGCCGTCGCGCACATGGGCCAGGGCGTGCTGGACCCAGGCCAGCTCGGACTCGGTCCGGGCGGGGAAGCCGTACTCCCAGCGCGGGTCGTAGGCGAGTTCGTCATGGCCCCAGTTGCGCTCGTTGAACGGCGGGTGGCAGACGACGGCGTCGACGGCCAGCCCCGGGAAGGCGTCGGCCCGCAGACTGTCTCCCCCGGCCACCCGCACCGGGGCGTCGGTGTCCAGCGCGAGCCGCAGCGCGGTGAGCGCGGCGAGGTCGGGGTCCCGCTCCTGCGCGTACACGCTCACCGCCGCCCCGGCGGCGCCCAGCAGCCCCCCGGTCCCGGAGGCGGGGTCGAGCACGGAACCGGCGGCCCGCTCACCGGCGGCCCGCTCACCGACGGCCTGTTCACCAGCGGTCTGTGCAACGGCGGACTGTTCACCGGCGGCCTGTGCACTGATGGCCTGTGCACCGGCAGCCTGTGCACCGGCGGCCGTCACATCCGGGCCACCGGGTCCGCCGGGCGCCCCCTTCCCGCCGGGGGAGGTGGCCGCCCGCTCCACCGGAACCAGGCCCGCCAGCGCGGCCATCAGGGCGGCGGGGGCCGGTGGGGTGAGGGTGTACTGCCGCAGGTTGGCGTCCAGGTGCCGGCCCAGCAGGAAGGCGTACGCCTCGCGCGGGCCGAGGTCCGCGGCGAGTTCCGCCGCGCCGCGCAGCAGCGGCACCGTGGGGCCGAGCCCGGCCGCGTCCGGGAGGTGCACGGGGTGGGCCTCGCCGAGCCGTGCGGTCAGGGCCGGGGCGAGGGCGACCGGCAGCATCTCGGCCAGCTGGTCATCGGTGCCCTCGCTCAGCCGGTGCCAGACCGCGGGCCGGTCCCTGACCAGCAGGAGGACGGCCCCGACCTGGCACAGCGCGGCCGCGCCGCCCGCCGGATGCCCGGTGAGCAGCTGCCAGACGCGCTCGCGCAGCGGGACCTCGGCGAGCTTGCCCTGGGCGCGCAGCCAGCGCTCCACGTCGCCGAGCGCGAAGGTCGGGCTGGTCTCGGTGCCGCCCACCGGCTTGGGGAAGTCGGCGTGGCGGCGGCGCCAGTTGCTGACGGCGGCGCGCCCCACCCCGGCGAGCCGGGCGATTCCCGCGGCGGTCACCTCTGCTGCGTTGTCCGGCACCTGGCTGACTCCGTCCCGTGGTGCTGCTGTGGCGGCTGGCGGCCCAGCATACCGACGATCAGTACACACAGGCCGGTTCACGCCGTGAACTCCCCCCTCCACGGCATCCTTGTTGACGCGGTTCACAAGCTCTGCTCTTATTGACGCATCGATCGCGGGAAATTCCCCACCGACCGCCCACCACCCGAAAGGTGTCGATCCGTCATGTCCCAGCAGCGGGAAGAGAAGAACTGGTTCGCCCGGCACAAGGTGCTCACCGGTGCCGGTGCGCTCATCACCGTCATCGCCCTGGGCAGCGCCCTCTCGGGCGGCGGAAGCGGCGGCAGCGGCGGTGACAAGGGCAACGGCACGGACACGGCCGCCTCGTCCGCCGACGGCGGCTCCGGCAAGCACCGGAAGGAGACCGGGGAGACCGAGCCGAAGAAGACCAAGACCGCCTTCAGCGGCGACGGCACCCTCCAAGTCGGCACCGACGTCAGACCGGGCACCTACAGAACCACCGGCAACACCAACGGCATGTGCTACTGGGAGCGGGCCAAGAACTCCTCCGGGCAGCCCGACGCGATCCTCGCCAACGACAACGTCACCGGCAGCAGCTATGTGACGATCAAGGCCAGCGACAAGATCTTTACGTCACAGGGGTGCGAGGACTGGGAGGCCGTCCCCGCGACCGCCTCCGGAACCCCGAAGACCGAGATGGCCGGCGACGGCATGTACCGCGTCGGCGCCGACATCGCCCCCGGCACCTACAAGTCCACCGGCAACGGCTCCGACAACGGCTGCTACTGGGAGCGGACCAAGGACGCCCTGCACGGCATCGAATCGATCATCGCCAACGACAACGCCTCGGGGAACGCCATCGTCACCATCGGCGCCCAGGACGGCTACTTCAAGACCAACGGCTGCGAGAACTGGAAGAAGACGGGCTGATGCGCTCCACCACGATCCTGGCGGCACTGTGCGCCGCCACCGCCCTCACCCTCACGGCATGCGGGACCGACGGGACCGGCCCGCACAAGGACGCCCCGGCCAAAGGCTCCGCACCGGCCAAGGAGACCACGTCCGCCCCGGGCATCGAGGCCCTGACCGGGCCGCAGATCATCAACAGGGCCCTGAAGACCACCAAGGCGGCGACCTCCCTGACCATCGACATGGACGCCATCATCGACGGCGCGCCCATGAAGTACCACATGTCCTCGGACAACAAGGGGGAGTGCACCGGCCGCATGACCGTCGACGGCGGCACCGTCCGCCTGATCAAGACCGGTCACACCGCCTACATGAAGTACGACGCGGCCTTCTGGCGCTCCCAGGGCGGCAAGGACGGCGAGGCCGCGGCCAAGCTGATCGGCGACCGCTGGACCAAGGCCGACGCCTCGGGCGCGGACGCCAAGGACCTCACCGCCATGTGCGACTCCGACCAGCTGCTCGCCGGGTTCTCGGCCGCCGACAACGCCGCGCGCAAGGGCGGGCCCGCCACCGTGGACGGCCGACCCGCGATCACGGTCACCGAGTCGGAGGGCGACGAGACCTACACGGCCTACATCGCCACGGAGGGCAAGCCGTACCTCCTCAAGCTGGTGACCAAGGGCGGCAAGGAGCCCGGCACGCTGCGGCTCGGCGACTTCGACCGGCCCGTCGGGGCCAAGGCCCCCACCGGGGACATCGTCGACCTGGACACCCTCGGCGGCTGACCGGCGCCCTCCCGGCCGCGCCGCCACGACGGCAGCCGGCCGTACGCCACGTGATGGGGACGACGCCTTCAACGAGTCGGCCTGAGCGGCCCGTTCACAGCCGTACGCGCACGTGACGGGGACGACGCTGCGGGCGCCCCCGGCCGCCCCCCGGCCGCCACGACGGCGGCTAGCCCGAGCGCGCGGGCAGCTTCATCGTGGGGCAGCCGCCCAGAACCCGCTTCATCGCGTCCTTCTCGGCCGAGGTCACCCACAGCCCGTACGCCTTCTTCACCGCCACCTGGTGCGCCACATAGTCACAGCGGTACGCCTTGTTGGGCGGCAGCCAGGTCGCCGCGTCGCCGTCTCCCTTGCGGCGGTTGGCGGAGGAGTCCACCGCGATCAGATTGAGCGGGTCGTTGGCGAACGCGACCCGCTTGTCCCGGTCCCACTTCTGGGCGCCCTTCTGCCAGGCGTCCGACAGCGCGACCACATGGTCGATGTCCACCTTGCTGCGGCCCCGGACGAACCGCACCTCGCGGCCGGTGTACGGATCGTCGGTGAGCGTGCCCGAGGCGACCAGGCAGTGGCCGTCCCGGAACCTCACGTCCTCCAGGTCCCGCTTGAGGATGTCATCACGGGTCCCGCAGCCGTTGTCGTCGGTGTCCACCCAGGAGCTGCCGAACGCGCTCCGCTCATAACCCGTCTTCGGCGCACGCCCCTTGACTGTGAGGGAGGACACAGCCGAGAGGGCCGATCCGGACGCCGTGGCCCCGCCCCCGCCCCCGCCGGAGCCCCCGCTCTCGTCCCCACCCTGGTCACCGGCCTTGCAGCCACCGAGTGCCAGCAGCGCGGCCAGCAACGCCGCGGAACCCCGCATCGGTATGCGAAACCGTCCCTGCAACCTTCCCGCCCCCTTCGCGTATCTTTTCGCACAGACCACCACACGATAAGGACCCTGGATGGACACGGCCGCAACCGCTCCGCCCGGCACCGGCGCCGAGGGGGCGACCGCCGTCACGACGGGCCGCACCCGGCTCCTCCCCCGGGCAGGCGCGCTGCGGCACCCACGGGCCGATCCGTACTGGCTGGCCCTCGCCCTCTTCGCCGCCTTCACGGCGCTGTCGGTCTGCCGCTACCGCCGCATGGCCACCATGTCCTGGGACCTGGGCATCTTCGAACAGGCGATACGGGCGTACGCGCACTTCCAGGCCCCCATAGCCGATCTCAAGGGCCCCGGCGCCAATATCCTCGGCGACCACTTCAGCCCCATCACGGCGCTGCTCGGCCCCGTCTACCGGCTCTTCCCCGGCCCCGTCACCCTGCTGGTCGCGCAGGCGGCCCTGTTCGCCGTCTCCGCTGTCCCCGTCACCCGCGTCGCGGCCCGGCTGCTCGGGCGCGGCCGGGGGCTCGCGATCGGCATCGCCTACGGGGTGTCCTGGGGCATCCAGCGCGCCGTGGACTTCGACTTCCACGAGATCTGCTTCGCCGTCCCGCTCATCGCCTTCTCCCTGGAGGCGGTGATACGCGGGCGCTGGTACGCGGCGATGCTGTGGGCCGCCCCGCTGGTCTTCGTCAAGGAGGACATGGGCGCCACCGTGGCCGCGATCGGCGCCGTCATCTGGCTCCGCGCCCGGCGCGACCCCGAGCGCGGCCCCCGGGTCACCCCGCTCGCCGTCGCGCTGATGGGCTTCGGCGTCCTGGTCTCGGCACTCGCCCTCGGCGTCGTCATCCCCGGCTTCAACGGCGCGGGTTCGTACGACTACTGGGACAAGGTCGGCAGCGGCGGGACGCAGAACGCCACCATCCCGGCGGCGACCGCGCTGCGCACCCTGCTGTGGATCCTGCTGCCGACCACCGGTCTGCTGGCGCTGCGCTCCCCGCTGCTGCTGGCCGCCGTGCCCACCCTCGGCTGGCGCTTCCTCTCCCACGACGACCACTACTGGGGCACGGACTGGCACTACAACGCGGTGCTGATGCCGATCGTCCTGCTGGCCCTGGTGGACGCCCTGGACCGGACCCGGGACACCGCCCGGCCCTGGCTCTCCTCCTACGCCCGCCAGTTGCCCGCCGCGGTGTGCGGCGCGTCCCTGGCGCTGTCGTCGTCCATGCCCCTGTACGAACTCACCCGGAGCGCGACGTACGAGGTACCGCCGCAGACCAGCGCGGTGGAACGGCTGCTGGACCGGATCCCGGACGGGGCGACGGTGGAGGCCAACGTCGGGCCGATAAGCCGGCTCACCAGCCGCTGCCGGGTGCTGTGGGTCGGCGCCACCCAGGGCATACAGCCGGACTACATAGCCCTGCAGGAGCCGCCCGAGCGCACCGCGCGGCAGGTGACCGACTACGCCGGGCAGCTCCACCCCGGCACGCGGTACACGCCCATCGGCTCCGCTTCCGGCTATTTCGTCCTCAAGCGGGGCTGACCGGGGCTCCGCGCGGGTCCGGGCGACCGGCCCGGCCCACGGCCCAGGACCCGGCCCAGCGGCCCGTCAGCCCATCGGCCCATCGGCTTCCGGGTATGCGACCCATCGGCTTCGAGGCGATGAGGCCCATCAGCCCATGCTTCGGGGCGATGAGGCCCAGCGGCCCGTCAGCCCCACCGCCCATCAGCCCATACAGCCCGTCAGCCCATCAGCCCATCGACTTCGGGGCGATGAGGGCGAAGGGCGCGCCCTGGGGGTCCCGCACCACGGCCATCCGGCCCGCGACCATGTCGTACGGCGGCCGGAGCACCGTGCCGCCCTCCGCGGACACCTTGGCCGTGGACCGGTCGGCCTTCTCGACGGCGAAGTAGACCAGCCAGTGCGGGGGCACCTCCGGCGGCAGCCCCTCCCGCAGCGGCTGGAGCCCGCCGACCGTGCGGCCGTCGACGGAGAGTTCGAAGTAGCCCGCGGCGTCCCCCACCGGGGTCGACTCCAGGCCCAGCGCCTCCGCGTAGAAGGCCGAAGCCGCCTCCCGGTCGGTGGTGTTGAGCTCGTTCCAGATCAGCGTGCCCGGTTCGTTGGCGAGGCCCACGCCCGGGAAGGCGAGCGGCTGCCAGACGCCGAAGACGGCCCCCAGCGGGTCGGCCGCCACCAGCATCCGCCCGAGGTCCATCACGTCCATGACCGGCAGCAGTACGGTGCCGCCGGCCCGGCTGACGGCCTCCGAGGTGGCCTGGGCGTCGGCGGAGCAGAAGTAGGTGGTCCAGACGGTCGGCGGCGGGGTCTCATCGCCCATCGCCGCCGCGGACATCACCCCCGCGACGGGCTTGCCCCTCAGGGTGCACATCGCGTATCCGCCGGTTTCCGGCGGGCCGATCTCCGCCTCCCAGCCGAACAGCCCGGCGTAGAAGTCCAGGGCGGCGCGCTGGTCGGGGACCATCAGATCGATCCAGCAGGGCGTTCCGGGCTGGTAGGACGTGACTTCGGGCATCGGGCCGCCTCCGTATCGCCGCTTCCGGCCGTCACGGCCGGACGGATGCCCCCACGGCCCATTCTCCTCCGGCCCGGCCGGAACGCCACTCGGCTTCTCCCCCGGCCGGAAGGCCCGCCGCGCGACGCGGCCCGCTACCGGGTGCGGCCGGGGCGCCACCCGGTAGCGGGCCGTCCGCGGCGGCCGGACCCGCCAAGCTGCCCGGGCCGGCCGAACCCGCCCGGAACGCACCGGGCGGCGGCCGGCCTCCGGGGCCGACCGCCGCCCGGCGGTGGTGAGAAGAGGGTGCGTCAGGCGCCGACGGCGCTTCCGGCCACCCACTGGCTCCAGTCCATGTTCCATCCGTTGAGGCCGTTGTCCGGCTGGATGGTCTTGTCCTTGGAGTTCTTCACGATGACGACGTCGCCGATCTGGGAGTTGTTGTAGAACCAGGCGCCGTCCGTGTTGGGGTCGCCCGCCCCCTTGGTGTCCGACAGGCCCACACAGCCGTGGCTGGTGTTGACATTGCCGAAGATGGACTTGGCGCCCCAGTAGTTGCCGTGGATGAAGGTGCCCGAGGTGGACAGCCGCATCGCGTGCGGCACGTCCTTGATGTCGTACTCGCCCTTGCCGTCGTCGTCCGTGAAGCCGACCGTCGCACCGTTCATCCGGGTCTCCTTGAACTTCTCGGAGATCACCATCTGACCGTTGTACGTCGTGTTCTCGGGGCTGCCGGCCGAGATCTTGATCGTCCTGAGCAGCTTGCCGTCGCGGACGACCTTCATCGTCTTGGACTCGGCGTCGACCGTGGAGACCTGCGAGTGGCCGATCTTGAAGGTGACGGTCTTCTCCTGGACGCCCTTGATCCCGGGCGACGCCTCGACGCCGTCCAGGTCCAGCTTCAGGGAGACGGTCGAGTTGGCCTTCCAGTACTCCTTCGGGCGCAGGTCGAGCCGGTTCGCGCCGAACCAGTGGCCGACCACCTGCTGGCCGCTGCTGGAGGTGACCTTGATGTGCGACTCGATGTCCTTCTTGTTGGTCACCGCCTTGTCGAACCGGATGGACACCGGCATGCCCACGCCGACCGTCGCGCCGTTCTCCGGCGTGAAGTTGCCGATGAAGCTGTTGGCGGGCGAGACGGTGGTGAAGGACGAGTTCTCGGTCGCCTTACGGCCCTCGGAGTCCTCCGCGGACGCCGTGATCTTGTACTGGGTGGACCGCTCCAGCTGACCGTTGGGCTTCCAGGACGTCTTGTCGGGCGATATGGTCCCGGCCACGGTGTTGCCGGTCGCCGCGGACGTCATCGTGACGGAGGTGAGCTTGCCGCCACTGACGGTGACCTTTGTGTCACTGTTGATGCCCGCGTTGGTCGCACCGGCCTTCGGCGTGATCTTGATGTGGGCGTCCGACGCGTCCTTGGCGGCCGCCTCGTCGACCTGCGACTGCGACTTGCCCCCGCCGTTCTTGGCGTCGTCGTCGCCACCGCCTCCGCCGCACGCGGCCAGAGTGAGTACGCCGCTGAGCACGGCGGCCGCGGCCACCAGCCCCTTACGGCGCTTGCCGTCCGTCATCACACGCTTCTCCATTTGACCTGGATCTTGATCTGGACCCCAGAACCCCGGACCTATCTGACTAGAACGCCGGTACCTTTTGGCCGGTTCCTCGCACAGTAAAACTGTGCGCAAGGCCACTTAGCAAAGGCGCCGGACTAGCCTAAGACCCGCCGGAACCCGGACCCGTACGGCTCAGCGGCCTTCCTCGTCCGGATCAGTCGTCCTCCTCCAGGTCGCCGTCCAGGTCGCCGAAGGCCCCGGACCACTCGGCGGCGTGCGGATCGTAGTCGATGTGCTCACTGCTCCAGGACGCCTGGGCGAGTTCGACCCCCGGCACCTGCTCCACCAGCTCGAACGGGTCGACCAGATAGGCCAGCGCCTCCGCCTCGTCCGACTCCACCATGCGGCGCGCGTGGCCCCGTTCCTCCTCGGCCATGGACTCGTCGCCGTCGATGCGTTCATACGCCGCGCGCCGTAGCCGGTCCGTATCGGTGAGCTCCACCACAAGCTCTACGCGAAGCCGGACGAACCGTGATGTCTCGGTACTCGTCATGCGACGGAGGTTAGGGGCCCGGACGGCCTCGCTTCCGCACGACCCGCAGTTGTCACTACGATCGGCGCACGGGGCCAATTTGCCGCAGCCTCAAGGAGGATGCCGTTGTCCGCACGCCGACCGCTGCTGACCGCCGCCGCTGCGGGTTCGCTGCTGTGCGCCCTGTGGTTCGTCCCGTCCGCCAACGCCACGGTGGACGACCCGGGTTCGTCATCGGCGGCCTCGCAGACCACGCAGGGGTCCGGAGCCAGGACCGACGCCGTACCCGACGGGGATCTGGCCGACACCGGCAGCGTGGACGTCACCCCGTATCTCGTCGGCGGCACGGCCTTCCTGGGCCTGGGCGTCGCGATGGTGACCGCCTCCGTGCGGCGCACCCGCCCGGAGGCGTACTAGGCCCCGCCGGGGGAGCACCCGGGCCCGCCCGGGGGCGTCATCTTGCCCCGTCCGGAGGCGTACTGGGCGCCGCCCGGGGCGGATCGCCACCGGCCGTCTCAGATCAGACTGCCCGTCACCGACTCCACGGCCTCGATCAGCTTTCCGGATCGTACGAACGCCTCCGCCACCGCCAGGTCCGGCGCCAGATAGCGGTCCTCGCCCGGCCCCTCGACACCCGCCCGGCGCACCGCCGCCAGCACCGCCCGGGTAGCGGGCGCGGGCTCCAGCCCCTCGCGCAGTTCGATGCCCCGGGTGGCGGCCACCAGCTCGACCGCCAGGACACGGGTCAGGTTGTCCACCGCCATACGCAGCTTTCGCGCCGCCGACCAGCCCATCGAGACGTGGTCCTCCTGCATCGCGGAGGACGGGATGGAGTCGACCGAGGCGGGCACCGCCAGCCGCTTCATCTCGCTCACCAGCGCCGCCTGGGTGTACTGGGCGATCATCAGCCCGGAGTCCACGCCCGGGTCGCCCGCCAGGAAGGGCGGCAGGCCGTGGGAGCGGTTCTTGTCCAGCAGCCGGTCGGTGCGGCGCTCGGCGATCGAGGCGAGGTCGGCCGCCGCGACGGCCAGGAAGTCCAGGACGTACGCCACGGGCGCGCCGTGGAAGTTGCCGTTGGACTCCACCCGCCCGTCCGGCAGCACCACCGGGTTGTCCACGGCGGAGGCCAGCTCGCGGTCGGCGACCAGCCGGGCGTGGGCGAGGGTGTCCCGGCCGGCGCCCGCGACCTGCGGGGCGCAGCGGATCGAGTACGCGTCCTGGACGCGCGGCGCCTCGTCCTGGTGGTGCCCGGTGAGCCCCGACCCCTCCAGCACCCGCAGCATGTTGGCGGCGCTGGCGGCCTGCCCCGGATGCGGGCGGATGGTGTGCAGTTCGGGCGCGAGCACCCGGTCGGTGCCCAGCAGCGCCTCCAGCGACAGGGCGGCGGTCACATCGGCGACGGTGAACAGCCGGGCGAGATCGGCGCAGGCCATGATCAGCATGCCGAGCATCCCGTCCGTGCCGTTGAGCAGCGCGAGCCCCTCCTTCTCGCGGAGCTCGACCGGCTCGATACCGTGCTCGGCCAGCAGCTCGGCGGCCGGCCGCAGCGCCCCGTCGGGTCCCTCGGCCTCGCCCTCGCCCATCAGGGTCAGCGCGCAGTGGGACAGCGGCGCCAGGTCCCCGGAGCAGCCCAGGGAGCCGTATTCGTGCACCACGGGGGTGATCCCCGCGTTGAGGAGCGCGGCCATCGTCTCGACCACCACGGGCCGGACGCCGGTGCGGCCGGACGCCAGCGTCTTCAGCCGCAGGAACATCAGCGCCCGCACCACCTCGCGCTCCACGGGCGCGCCCATTCCGGCGGCGTGCGAGCGGACGATGTTGCGCTGGAGCTGGGCGCGCAGCTCGGGGCTGATGTGGCGCACGGCCAGGGCGCCGAAACCGGTGGAGACGCCGTAAACGGGCTCGGGCTTGGCGGCCAGGTCGTCGATCACCCGCCGGGACGCCGAGACGGCCTCGAGCGCCGCCTCGGAGACCT
>NZ_BBOX01000393.1 GCF_001553455.1 Streptomyces hygroscopicus subsp. hygroscopicus | reverse complement strand
TCGTCGATCACCCGCCGGGACGCCGAGACGGCCTCGAGCGCCGCCTCGGAGACCTCGACCCGCGCGGCGCCGCGCGCCACGGCGATGACGTCCTCGGCGGTCGTCCCGGAGGTTCCCACCACCACAGAGTGCATATCCATATTCATGGACCCTAGATTCTGAATCCGAACCTGTCACCCGTCTGTCGGCACGACCCTCGCCCGGCCGTCGCCCCGCCCCCCGTCAAGGCCCCCGCCCGGCCGTCGGCACGGCCCCCGCCGTAGCCCTTGCCCGGCTGCCCCCGCAGCCTTCACCCAAGCCTCCACCCGGCTGCCCCCGCAGCCCCCGTCCAAGCCTCCGCCCGGCTACCCCCGCGACGCCCGTCACAGCCTCCGCCATAGCTCTCCCCCGGGCCTCGCCCCGACCCTCGCTCGGCCGCCCTCGCCCGGCCGCCCCCGTCCGCTCGCGGTCACCGGCGGCCACGGAAGCGGCGGCGTTCCGGGGGGCGGGCGGGGGAGGTGTCGGCCAGCCGGATCACCGGGTCCTCGGGGCCGCCGTCCCGGCCCGCCACGACCGGTTTGAGGGAGCGGGCTGCCTTGGCGCGGTACTGGGCCGCGTCCGCCAGCCGGAAGAGGCGGCGGGCCGACGACACGGGGCCGATCGGGTCGCCCGTGGAGGCGACGCCGCAGGCGACGCCCTCGCCCATCTCCAGCTCGGCGGCCCGGCGGCACAGCTCGTCGGCCACCCGGACCACCTCGTCCGCCGGGGGGCCGACCCCCAGCAGACAGAACTCGTCACCGCCCAGCCGGGCCACCAGCGCCCCGGGCAGCATGGCGCCGCAGATGGAGAGCAGTGAGCCGAATCGTTCCAGCAGACGATCGCCGACCGCGTGGCCGAGGGTGTCGTTGACCCGCTTGAGGCCATTGAGATCGCAGACCACCAGGCTCACCACGGTGCCGTCCGCGTGGTGCGCCTCCAGCGCCTCGTCCAGCCGTATGTCCACCGCGCGGCGGTTGCCGAGGCCGGTCAGCGGATCGGTGAAGGCGAGGCGGCGGGCCTCCTCCAGCCGCTCGGTCTGGGCCAGCCCGGCGGCGGTCACCGAGGCCAGCACGGTCGCGAAATCGGCGTCGTCACGGTCGAAAACCGGGCTGCCGACCGCGCGGGCCACGTACAGCTCGCCCCACGCCCGCCCGTGCAGCACGATCGGGGCCACCACACAGCTGCCGCGGCCGCGCCGCCGCAGGGCCGCGACCCTCCCCCAGCTGCCACCGGAAGGCACCTCACGGGGGGTGTACGGGGCCGAGCCGGTGCCTGGGCCCTCGGCGGTCTCGACCCAGGCGTGCGGCTCCCCGCCCGCGGCCCAGCGCTCGTGCAGGAAGTCGGCGATCTCCGGGAAGTCGTGCACCGGATACGACTCGTCCTCCGGCCACGGCTCCTCGCCCGCCATCAGCGCGCCCACATTGACCAGAACCCGCAGCCGCCCCCGCTCGCGCTCCCACACCGAGATCGCCGCGAAACTGCCGTCGAGGGCGCGGCGGGCCGCTTCGGCGGCCGCGCCCACCGACTCCTGCGGGGTGTGCGCCGCCGCCATCCCCTGGGCGAGCCCCACGACGGCCCGCAATCGCCCGTCGACCCCGCCGGGCCGTCCGCCGATGTCCCCGTTGTCCGTCACGACGGCCTCGCATTCCTCACGGCACGCACACTTCGCTCCGCCCTCCAGCGTAAGAACGTCGGGAACAATCCGCTGCGGGCCGCTCACCCCGGGTATCCGGGCGAACCGTCACCCGGCGGCCGCCCGCCCCCGGGCGGAATCACCCGCCGCCCCGGGCCGGACCACCCGCCGGGCCCGGCCGGGCTCACTCCCCCGGCCAGTTCGGCGGACGCTTCTCGTTGAAGGCGGCGACGCCCTCGGCGCGGTCGCCGGAGAAGGCCACCGTCCGCCACGCCGCGTCCTCGACCTCCAGACCGGCCCGCAGATCCAGCCCCTGTCCCAGCCGCAGCGCCTTCTTGGCGGCCCGCACGCCGACCGGGGAGTTGGCGGCGATCCGCCGGGCCAGTTCCAGCGCCTCGGCCCGGTCCTCGCCCTCCGCCGCCAGCCGGTCCACCAGGCCCAGCTCATGGGCCTCCCCGGCAGCCACCCGGCGCGCGGAGAAGATCAGCTCGGCGGCGCGTGCGGCGCCCACCCGGCGCGGCAGCAGCTGGGTGCCGCCGCCGCCCGGGATCACCCCGACCGACACCTCGGGCAGCCCCACCACGGCGGTGGGATCGGCGACGATCACGTCACAGGACAGGGCCAGCTCGAAGCCGCCGCCCAGCGCATAGCCGTGCACGGCGGCGATGGCGGGCATCGGCAGCTCCAGCACCCCCGTGTAGGCGGCGCGGGAGACCGGCCGGTGCCGCATCATCTCGGCGTCGGAGAGGGAATTGCGCTCCTTGAGGTCCGCGCCGACACAGAAGGCCCGCTCATGGGTCGAGGTCAGCACGACGGCCCGGACGTCGCGGTCCTCGGACAGCGCCGCGCAGGCCGCCGCGATACAGCGCGCCATCTCGGAGGAGACGGCGTTCATGGCCTTCGGCCGGTCCAGCACCAGCTCGGCCACGAATCCGTCCCGCCGGACCGCGACCCACTCCCCGTAGCGCCGCTCGCTCATCACACACCCTCCCGGTTAACGACCGTGAACCCGTCGCCGGGGATCATCCCAGCTTCCCGGGGCGTCCGGTACCCGGGAGCGCCCGGACGGACCGGCGCCGCCGCCGGGCGGCGGCCCCGGCGGCGGGCGACGGCACCGGCGGCGGGCGACGGATGGCGTTTCCGTGCCAGAACGGGCCCAGCGGCAACGCCGGTGACGTCGAGGCGCGAGTGGGCCACGGGTACACCGTGGCGGCGGCCTCGCGCCGTAGCACACGCGATGCGCACCCACCACGACGCACACTCGCCGCGCCCCCCGGCACCACGACCCGGCCACCGCGCCCCACACCCACCGCGCCCCGGGCACCGGGACCCAACCACCGCGACCCGGCACCGCGACCCCGGCACCGGACGCGTGAGTCACCCGCATGGGGCCTAGCGGGAACGCCGCCACCGGGTCAGGAAGCCCAGCAGGGCCGACTGCTGCTTCTGCCGGTCCTCGCCCTCGGGCTGGAACTCACCTCCGGACCCCGGCGGGGCCGGGAGCGACAGCGAGAGCGACGGGACGGACGGCAGCGGGGACGCCCCCTGCGGCGCCTCCTGCCGCCCGTCCCGCTGGTCCGGGTGCGGCGGCTGGTCCCGCTCCCCCGGCCGGGCGCCGGGCGGCACCATGGTGCGCCGGCTCCCCGGCTTGATGACGGGCGCGAACCGCACCGGCAGGGTGATCACACCCCGTACGAAGACGCCGGACAGCCACTTCAGCTGCTCGACCTCACCGGCCAGCGCCAGGTCCGGTATGCGGTCCAGCAGCTTCTCCAGCGCGACGGAGGCGATCAGCCGGGCCGAGCTCCGGCCGGGGCACGCGTGCGGGCCCGCGCCGAACGCCAGATGCGCCCGGTTGCCCTGCTTGTGCGGGGACCTCAGCAGCGCGTCCCGGTTGGTCGCCGCGAGGCTGATCATCACGGCATCGCCCGCGCGCAGCCGCGTGCCGCCGATGTTGGTGTCGTGGACCGGGAAGTAGAGCCCCATGTTGGCCAGCGGCGGGTCGGTCCACAGCACCTCGTCCAGGGCGTCCTCGACGAGCATGCTGCCGCCCATGACGTCCCCGGAGAACCGCTCGTCGGTGAGCAGCAGCCGCAGGGCGCTGCCGATCAGGCCGGGCATCACCCCGGTCCCCATGCCGAGCAGCAGCAGAAGCTGCTCGACCAGTTCCTCATCGGTCAGCCGCGCCGGGTGGGCGATCAGCCAGGACGTGATGTCGGCGGCCGGTTCGCGCCGTTTCAGGTCGATCAGCTCGCGCACCGCCTCAGCGGCGCCCAGGTCCCCACCCAAGGGGTCCGACCCGTCGATGAACGCCGCCACGCCCCGCAGCAGCCGGTCCATGATCTCCTGCGGGCAGCCGAAGAGCTGGCCCATCACGAGCACCGGGACCAGCGCGCAGTACGACCCGATCAGCTCGGCCTCGCCCGCCTCGCAGAACTGGTCGATCAGCGTGTCGGCCGTCCGCTCGACATAGGTCCGCAGCGCACCGGGGTCGATCCGGCCGGTGCTGTCCTCGATGGCGCCGCGCAGCCGCCGGTGCTCCTCACCGTCGACGAAGTCGACCTGCGGCCGGGGCCGCAGGACCCGCGGGGCGAAGCTGCTCTCGGACAGCAGGCCCTCGTTCCGGTCCCGCCAGTTGCGGGGGTCCTTGGAGAAGGTCTCGGGGCGCCGCATGATCTCCAGCGCGGTCTCGTACCCCACGCACAACATGGCCGGTACGCCCCCATCCAGCTCCACCGGCGCCAGCGGACCGTGGGCCTCGCGCAGGCGCCGGTAGACCGCGAAGGGGTCTCTTCCGAACTCGGGCGCGTGGAGTGGTTCGGCACCGGTCCCCGCGTGGGCGGGACAGCCCGGCGGGGGTAAGGCGCCCGGACGCTGAGCACTCGAATCGTAAAGCTGGGTCACACGTGCTCCTGGACACCGCCGGGCCCACCCCGCGGGCGGACGCGGACGGTGCTACTTCGACGACAGGATCTGGTTCCACCGAGTGGATCTTGCGCACGTAGGCTAGCCCAACGGGTGCCGCTCCGCGCGCCCTTCACCGATCCGGACCGCCTCACCGCAACGATCCGGACGCCCTCCCCCGGATCACCGCAACGATCCGGACACACATTCCCAAACGCCACCGCAACGATCCGGACGGCCTCCCCCGCATCACCGCAACGATCCGGACGGCCTTCCCGCATCACCGCGAGATCCGGACGCACTTTCAAACACCACCGCAACGATCCGGACGACCTTCCCCGACAGTCCGGACGGCGCCCCGCGACCCTCCGGCGACGTCACCGGCCGCCCCGCCGTCCCTCGGTCAGGCGCGACGGCTCAGCAGCCACGGCTCCACGACGCCCAGACCACGCACCGGCCGCTGCCACATCGGCTGGAGCGCGAAGCGGTACGAAGGCGGCTCCTCGCCCTCCTTCTCCGCCGCGGCGGCCTGCTCGGCGGCCTCCGCCTCCGACACCGGGGCGTCCCCGGTGCGGCCCAGCTCCTCCGCGAACGCGCCGTCCACCAGGACCGCGTTCTTGGGCGCTATGGACGTCAGGCGGCTCGCCAGGTTCACCGTCGTTCCGAAGACATCGCCCATCCGGGTCGTGACGGTGCCGAACGCGATCCCGACCCGCAGCTCGGGCATCGTCTCGTCATGCGTCAGCGTCTCGATCAGGCGCAGCCCGATCTCGGCGGCGATGCCCGCGTCATCGGCCGCGTAGAGCACCTCGTCACCCAGCGTCTTGATCAGCCGTCCGCCGTGCGCCGCCACCAGGTCGGCGGCCGTGGTCTCGAACGCCTCGACCAGCTCGCCGAGCTCCTCCTCCTCCAGCCGCCGGGTCAGCCGGGTGAAGCTCACCAGGTCCGCGAAGCCGACCGCCAGCCGCCGGTCCACCATCTCCGCGTCGTCCGCGGCCTGCACCACCCGGCCGGTCGCCGCCGCGAGCTGGCGCCGGTAGACGTAGACCAGGAACTCCTCCAGCTCCGGCAGCAACAGCTCGACCAGCGGATACGCGATCTCGGTCCGGGTCATCCCGATCTCCTGCGGATCGATCTCCTGCGGATCGGTGAGCCCCTCCAGGAACGAGTCCATCTGCCAGTCGGCGAGCCGGGCGGTGGTCTGGCCGGTGGACCGCGCCACCTGGATGGCCATCGGCTCGCTCAGCAGCCCGGCCTCCACCAGACCGGACAGCCGGCGCAGCGCCAGGACGTCGGCCTCGGTGAGCGCCTTGGCCTGGCCGATGTCGGCGAAGCCCATGGCCCGCCAGAAACGGGTGGCCAGCTCGACCGAGACGCCCGCGCTGCGGGCGGCCTGGAAGGGGGTGTAGCGCCGCTCGGCGCCGAGGATCAGCTGCTCCAGCCGGAGCGCGATGGGGTCCGGCTCGTCCTCATCGGGGGCGTCCGCGGCGGCGCGCTCCCGCTCCCCGGGGTCCCGTACGGCCCCGTCCGGAGCGGCGGCGTCCCGCACCCCGCGCTCCTCGGCCGTGCCGGAACCCGCGTCGTCGGCGGTCACCGCCCGCCCCCTGTACGATCCCTGCGCACTGCCCTTCCGTTCCCTCTTCCCGGCCTGGTTCCGAGCTCGCCCACGGCCGTCCCGAGCTGGACCGACCGCGACCACGATACGTCAGGTGTGCCGTAGCTCACTCTTGCGCGGGAGGGCCTTCCTCCCTCGGTACGGAGCGTAGATGCACGATGTCACCGGCGGAGACCGGCTCCTGGACCCCGCCCTCGGTGGCCAGAACCAGCCGTCCGTCGCCGTCGACCGCGACCGCCTCGCCGATCCGCTCCCGGCCGCCCGGAAGCTCGGCGCGCACCCGGCGCCCGAGGGTCGCGCACCCCGCCGCATAGGTCTCCTGGAGACCGCACGCCCCGGGGTCGCCCTCGAAGCGGCGCCACTCCCCGTACCACTCCGCGATCGACCGCAGCACGGCCCGCAGCAGCGGATCGCGGTCGGTGGAGACCGCGCCGGCCAGGGCCAGCGACCCGGCGGTGGGCACCGGAAGTTCATCGGCCCGCAGCGAGACGTTCAGCCCCAGGCCGACGACCACCGCGTCCCCGGCCCGCTCGGCGAGGATCCCGCCGAGTTTCCGCTCCTCGCCCGCGACCGTCACCAGCAGGTCGTTCGGCCACTTCAGTGCGGTGTCCACGCCCGCCGCCCGGCTGAGCGCCGCGGCGCCGGCGACCCCGGCGAGCAGCGGCAGCCAGCCCCAGCGCTCCGTGGGCACACCGGCCTCGCCGGGCCGTAGCAGGATGGAGAAGAACAGTCCGGACCGGGCCGGGGCCGTCCAGGCGCGGTCGAGCCGGCCGCGCCCCGCGGTCTGCTCCTCGGCGATCAGCACCGCGCCCTCGGGCGCTCCCGCGCGGGCCCGGACGACCAGATCCGTATTGGTCGAGCCGGTCGCCTGCACCACCTCGACCTCGGTCCACAGCCCGCCGGGGCGCACCAGCCCCCGGCGCAGCGCGGCGGCGTTCAGCGGTGGCCGCTCCAGATCCGACCAGCGGCCGTGCGCGTCACCTGGGCTCCCTGAGGTGTCAGAAGGCGTCATAGGGGCCAGCCTAGGGTCAGGAGGTGTGGCCAACGACGCAGTGCCACCAAGCGGAGCCGCCGATACGCTACGTGCCGGTAGCCCAGCCGGCGCAACAGCCGCCGAGTGGCCGGAAACCCTCCAAAACCCCCATAGATCCCTTCCCATCGCTTTCCGACCCCTCCCCCGACACCTGAAGAAGTCCGCCCCATCCGCCCCCAGGACGAGCAGGAGCCGTATCCCGATGGCCGAGCCGGAGACCGCCCCCGAGATCCCAGACCGCCACACCACCGCGGGGACCCTCGCGGACCTGGAGCGCCGCATCGAAGAAGCGACCCACGCGGGATCCGCACGCGCGGTGGAGAAGCAGCACGCCAAGGGCAAGCTGACCGCCCGCGAGCGCATCGGCCTCCTCCTGGACGAGGGGTCCTTCACCGAGCTCGACGAGTTCGCCCGGCACCGTTCGACCAACTTCGGCATCGAGCGGAACCGCCCCTACGGCGACGGGGTCGTCACCGGCTACGGCACGGTCGACGGCCGCCCGGTGGCCGTCTTCTCCCAGGACTTCACGGTCTTCGGCGGGGCGCTGGGGGAGGTGTTCGGCGAGAAGATCGTCAAGGTGATGGACTTCGCG
>NZ_BBOX01000392.1 GCF_001553455.1 Streptomyces hygroscopicus subsp. hygroscopicus | reverse complement strand
GGCGAGCGGGACTACGGAGTGGGCCCGGTGCCCGCCGCGGCGCTCACCGCGCTGGTGTGCGCGGGCCTGGCGGCGGCCGTCGGAGCGCGCCCGGAGCTGGCGGTGTGGCTGCTGCTGGTGCCGCTGGGGGTGCTGCTCACGGCCGTGGACCTGGCGGTCAACCGGCTGCCGGACGTCCTCACCCTGCCGATGGCGGGCGGGGCCGCGGTGCTGCTCGGCGCGGCGGCGCTGCTGCCGCACAGCGCCGGGTCCTGGCCGCGCGCCCTGCTGGGCGGCGCGGTGCTGGGCGGCGGGTATCTGGTGCTGTTCCTGATCAGCCCGAGCGGAATGGGCTTCGGCGACGTCAAGCTGGCGCTGACGCTGGGGGTCGCCCTCGGCTGGTACGGCTGGGGCGTGCTCTTCGTGGGCGCCTTCGCCGGGCTGCTGCTGGGCTGCTGCTGGGGCGCGGTCCTGGTGCTGACCCGGCGGGCCGGGCGCGGGACCGCGATGGCGTTCGGTCCGTTCATGATCCTCGGGGCGGGCGCCGGTCTGGTGCTGGGGGCGCTCGGGGCCGGATGACACCGGCGCGGAAAATGTCCGCCCCGCCGATGCATGGACATCCGCTCACGAAGGGTTATGGTGGAAGCCCCCCTCGGGCCGGTCCGTACTCCCCCCCCACGGACCGGCCCGCTCTTTTGCGGGTCTCTGGGCCCGAGCGAACGGTACGTAGCCCGCACGGCCGGATACGGAGCGTGACGGGGCGGGGTCGTTCGGCCGCCCCGGTTCGCCAGCTTTCCCGCCCGGCAGTAGTGTGTCGGCCTTGGGGCGGACTGCCATGGTGAGCCATGCGAAGCACACTGAGGGGCTGGAAGACGTGAAGTTGCGCGACCTGGTGTACGGGCTCTACGCACGCCGGGTGGAAGGCCGCCTCGACCGCGCCCAGGCGCCCAAGCACATCGGCGTCATCCTCGACGGCAACCGCCGCTGGGCCCGTGCGGCCGGTGGCACCACCGAGCAGGGACACAAGGCGGGCGCCAGCAAGATCCAGGAGTTGCTCGGCTGGTGCAACGAGACGGACGTCGAGGTCGTCACGCTCTGGCTGCTGTCCACCGACAATCTGGACCGCCCCGAGGAGGAGCTGGTACCGCTCCTGAGCATCATCGAGGGCGCGGTCCGCGACCTGGCCGCCGACGGCCGCTGGCGGGTGCACCACGTCGGCAACCGCGACCTGCTGCCCTCCCGGACCCAGACGGTCCTGAAGGAGGCCGAGCGGGACACCGAGCACATCAACGGAATACTCGTCAATGTCGCCGTCGGCTACGGCGGGCGGCAGGAGATCGCCGACGCGGTGCGGTCGCTGCTGCTGGACCACTCCACCAAGGGCACCTCCTTCGAGGAGCTGGCCGAGATCGTCGACATCGACCTCATCTCCGAACACCTGTACACCCGTGGCCAGCCCGACCCGGACCTGGTGATCCGCACCAGCGGCGAGCAGCGGCTCTCCGGCTTCATGCTGTGGCAGAGCGCCCATTCGGAGTACTACTTCTGCGAAGTTTTCTGGCCCGCCTTCCGCAAGGTGGACTTCCTCCGCGCACTGCGGGACTACGCCGCCCGTCACCGCAGGTACGGCAACTAGTTCCGGTCGTCCGCACCGCAGTTCACCGGCCCGGGGCCGGACGCCGCCCGGCGTCCGGCCCCGGAGTCGTGCAGCACGCCGGACGCACAACGTTCATGTGCGTGCCGTCATATGCCGTTGCATGCCCCCGCACGTTCGAGGGAATATCCCTTCCAGGTCGACGCCCTGTCCCACCTGTCCAGTGGGTGTCGAACTGCCAGCGGACGGCATCGGGCCGTTCGTCCGGGAGGCCCTTTGCACACGGACGACTGTGCGGATCGTGCGTATGACGCGGAGGGCCGGCGCTCGGCCCTCCCGGTAGGGCCTGAGCCCGGTCCGTTCCCCGTCTACGGCGGGGATACCTCACTCCCGCGACGCCGTCGCACCCCGACCTCTCCCGAGGGGGTTCGTCCACCCGTGGTGACCAGCAAGAAACGCCGCGAGCACGACCGGCGCACCTATGTCCTCGACACCAGCGTCCTGCTGGCCGATCCAGGGGCCATGGCCCGCTTCGACGAGCACGAAGTCGTGCTGCCGGTCGTGGTGGTCACGGAGCTGGAGGCCAAGCGGCACCATCCGGAGCTGGGGTACTTCGCACGGCAGGCGCTGCGCCTGCTGGACGAGTACCGCATCCGTTACGGCCGTCTGGACGCCCCGATCCCGATCGGCGATCTGGGCGGCACTCTGCGTGTCGAGCTCAACCACTCCGACCCGGGCGTCCTGCCCGCCGCCTTCCTGAACCACGGCGGCAGGGTGGGGGACAACGACTCGCGGATCCTCGCGGTCGCCAGGAACCTGCAGGCCGAGGGGTATGACGTCACCGTCGTATCGAAGGACCTGCCGCTGCGCATCAAGGCGTCCTCGGTGGGGCTGCTCGCCGAGGAGTACCGCGCGGAGCTGGCGATCACCGACTCCGGGTGGACCGGGATGGCCGAGCTCGCCGTCTCGGCCGAACAGGTGGACGACCTGTTCGCCGCCGAGACCGCGTACCTCCCCGAGGCGGCCGAACTGCCCGTGCACACCGGTCTGGTGCTGCAGTCCGAGCGCGGCAAGGCGCTGGGCCGGGTCACCCCGGACGGGCAGGTGCGGCTGGTGCGGGGCGACCGGGAGGCGTTCGGGATACACGGGCGCAGCGCGGAGCAGCGCATCGCGCTGGACCTGTTGCTCGACCCGGAGGTCGGCATCATCTCGATGGGCGGCCGGGCCGGTACGGGCAAGTCGGCCCTGGCGCTGTGCGCGGGGCTCGAGGCCGTGCTGGAGCGGCGTCAGCACCGCAAGGTGATGATCTTCCGGCCGCTGTACGCGGTGGGCGGCCAGGAGCTGGGCTATCTGCCCGGCACCGAGGCCGAGAAGATGAGCCCCTGGGCCCAGGCGGTCTTCGACACCCTGTCCGCGGTGACCAGCTCGGAGGTGATCGAGGAGGTCGTGGGGCGCGGCATGCTGGAAGTGCTGCCGCTGACCCACATCCGCGGCCGTTCGCTCCATGACGCCTTCGTCATCGTGGACGAGGCCCAGTCGCTCGAACGCAATGTGCTGCTGACCGTTCTGTCCCGGATCGGCGCCAACTCCCGGGTGGTGCTCACCCACGATGTGGCGCAGCGGGACAACCTCCGCGTCGGGCGGTACGACGGTGTGGTGGCGGTCGTGGAGAAGCTGAAGGGGCATCCGCTGTTCGCGCATGTCACCCTGACCCGCTCCGAGCGTTCGCCGATCGCGGCGCTGGTGACCGAAATGCTGGAGGACAGCCACATCTGATCCGGTTCTGAGCCGACTGGGTCATATGCGACCACAGGGCGCCGCGCGGAAAGACCAATGAGCTTAGCCGCGCGGCGCCTTGGTGCGCCGGGATTTCCGGAATTCCTAGGGTGTAAACGGGGTGTGAGCTTTCACACCTGGCGGGGAATTGCCTCCAGGGCTCGGCTTCGGGCAGTGTGTGGGTCCTGTCAGGCCCCGCATACGGCACACCGGTACCCCCAGCGGTACCGAACCTCCGCAGTACCAGAATTGAACAGAGTTCGCCGTATGCCGCCCGAGCACCTCGAGGATCTCCCGCGGGAGATCCCACCGGGCCCGTGCCTCCCGTGACCAGCCGACCCCGCCGAGCGACACCGGGGACGGAACAAGGGGAGGCCAGCGCCAGGGGCACGATTGCGCCCGCGAGGTCACCTAAGCGGGCGATGCTGGAAGGAAACCGAGTGAGCCGGATTTCGGTCCGGGGATTCGCAGTGGCCTCGGCCACCGCGGTCACCACTGTGGGCGCCGTCGTCGGCGTCGCCGCGGGCGGACAGCAGAGCTCGTCCGACCCGATCGAGGCGACCGCCGCCGACTCGACGCTCCTCGCGGACATACCCGCCGGGCAGCAGGCCGTGGCCCAGACCGCATCCCTGACGCAGCAGGCGGACGTCCAGTCCACCGCGGCCGACGCGGAGGCGCGGAAGTCCGCCGAGGAAGCGGCCCGCAAGCAGGCGGCCAAGGACGCGAAGGCCAAGAAGGCCGCCGCGGACAAGGCAGCCGCCGAGAAGCTGGCCAAGGAGCGGGAAGAGAAGGCCAAGAAGAAGCAGGAGATCGCGAGCCGTTCGGCCACGCGTGACGCCGGCGACTTCCCCCAGCAGGCCTCGTACACCGTCGCCGAGGTCCAGGCGATGGCGCGGCAGATCGTGCCGAGCGGCCAGTTCCAGTGCTTCAGCAACATCGTGCAGCACGAGAGCACCTGGAACTACAGGGCGACCAACCCCTCGTCGGGGGCCTACGGTCTGGTGCAGGCGCTGCCGGCCGGCAAGATGGCCTCGGCGGGCGCCGACTGGCAGACCAACCCGGCGACCCAGATCAAGTGGGGCGTCAACTACATGAACGAGCGCTACGGCAGCCCGTGTGACGCCTGGGCGTTCTGGCAGGCCAACGGCCACTACTGAGCGGATCGTGCCCGGCCCACCCGGCAGCGGCACGCGATCGCGGACTTCGTGAAACCCCCGGCCCACCCGGCCGGGGGTTTCGCGCATCTTCAGCAGGTAACGTCTCCTTGACGGCCGAGGGGGAAACCGGGGGTAGGAAACGAGAGATGTCGAAATTGCCGCAGTGGGTCGGCAGGCTGGGAACCGGACTGACCCGGCTCGCCCACCGGCTCGAATCCCAACAGGCCGACATGCTGGGGCCCGACGGCGAGGGCGCTGACGCCGCCCGGGGGCCCGGACCGTCCGAGGACCACCCGCACGGGGGGCACCCGTCCGGCGGTACGCCAGGAGCAGGAGCAGGAGCAGGAGCAGGAGCAGGAGCAGGAGCGGACGACGGCGCCGGTGCCGCCCGGGGCGGTACCGAGGGTCCGGAGGGCGCCAAGAGCACCGAGGGCTCCGGGGACGCGGCCGGGGAAGGCGCCGCCGCCCGGCCCGAGCCGCCCAGCGTGCCCGCCCCGCCCGCCTACGCCCCCGCCGTCTCCGCCAGGCCCGATCCGGTGGACGCCGTGCCGTGGGGGGTCCGGGTGGCCGCCGAGGCGGGCTGGCGGCTGCTGGTGCTCGGCGGCACGGTCTGGGTGCTGATGAAGGTCATCAGCTCCGTCCAGCTGGTGGTGCTGTCCTTCACCGTCGCCCTCCTCATCACCGCGCTGCTGGAGCCCACCGTGACCCGGCTGCGCCGGCGCGGGGTGCCGCGCGGGCTGGCCACCGCGATCACCTTCATCTCCGGCTTCGTCATCATGGGCCTGGTCGTGTGGTTCGTGGTCTGGCAGGTCATGGAGAACGTCGACGAGGTCTCGGGCGAGGTCCA
Source organism: Streptomyces hygroscopicus subsp. hygroscopicus (assembly GCF_001553455.1). Taxonomy (GTDB): domain Bacteria; phylum Actinomycetota; class Actinomycetes; order Streptomycetales; family Streptomycetaceae; genus Streptomyces; species Streptomyces hygroscopicus. The sequence continues at coordinate 7,885 of NZ_BBOX01000392.1, read as the reverse complement.
GGCCGGTATCGACGATCTGCGGCGCTGGCTGCTGCACAGCCCGTTCCATGTGACCGAGAAGCAGATCAACCACGTCGCCAAGAGCCTGCGCGAGGCGATCGGCGCCAACACCGAGCAGATCACCTCGGCGGGGCTGGAGGGCGTCACGGTCGTCGTCGAGGTGATGACCGGCATCCTGCTGTCGATGTTCTGCACGCTCTTCCTGCTGTACGACGGCCAGAAGATCTGGAACTGGAGCCTCAAGCTCGTCCCCGCCCCGGCCCGCGCCGGCGTGGCGGGCGCGGGCCCGCGGGCCTGGGCGACGCTGACCGCCTATGTGCGCGGCACGGTGATCGTGGCGCTGATCGACGCGATCTTCATCGGCGTGGGGCTGTTCTTCCTCGACGTCCCGATGGCCGTGCCGCTCGCCGTCTTCATCTTCCTCTTCGCCTTCATCCCGCTGGTGGGCGCGGTGGTCTCCGGCGCGCTCGCGGTGGTCGTGGCGCTGGTCACCCAGGGGGTGTTCACCGGGGCGATGGTGGTGGTCGTGGTGTTGGCCGTACAGCAGATCGAGGGCCATGTGCTGCAGCCCTTCATCCTCGGCCGGGCGGTGCGGGTCCATCCGCTGGCCGTGGTGCTCTCGGTCGCCGCCGGGTCGCTGATCGGCGGCATCGGCGGTGCGGTGGTGGCCGTTCCGCTGGTGGCGGTCGCCAATACGGTCGTCGGCTATCTGCGCGCCTACAGCCAGGAGACCGCGCTGCGCGCCGTCCCCGGCCCGCACGGCGCCACCGCCTCGGCCACGGCCCCCGTCCCGCCACCCGTCGTCCCGCCGGGCCCGCCGCCCGGGGAGGGCGGCGGATGAGGCGTACGGACACCGAGCACACCGGGTCGGTCACCGATGGTGGCCGACCCGGTGCGCGTCGGGGGCGGTGGGCGTGTGGCCGGGGCGATGCGCCCCGTTCGCCGTGGCCGAGGCCGCGCCGGGCCGTACGCACACGGGGGGCGGGCACCGGGCTCACCGGCGCGGCTGACCCCTGCGGCCCGGCGTGTGGTGTCGCCGCTCGATCCGGCCGGCGCCGGTCCTCCCGGACCGACTGGCGTCACGGCCGGCCGGGTCGGTCACGCCGGGGTCCGCTCCTCGCACAGGGCCGTGTCCAGCAGGGTGAACATCTGCGCATGCGGGGCGTTCACCTGGAACAGCGCGTTCGTCACGACGGACGCGTGGCGGCCGTCGTCGGTGACCAGGGTGTAGGTCATATAGCCCGGCACGCCCCCGTCGTGTCCCCACGCCACGCCGCCGCAGGACAGCTTGACGGACCTGATGAGGCCGAGGCCGTAGCCCGCCCCCGCGTCGCCCACGGGCCGCACGTCGCGCATCTCGGCCAGGCTCTCGGACGAGAGGAGCTTGCCGGCCGTCAGCGCCTGGTAGAAGGCGGTCAGGTCCTCCAACGTCGAGATCATCGCTCCGGCGCTGCTGTAGAGCGACGGGTCGTAGGAGACGGCGGGGAACCAGAGGTAGAAGGAGCCCACCCGGACACCGTGGTAGCCGTTGACGGCCGGGGCGGGCAGGGCGCGGTCACCCGGCGCGGGGAAGACGGTGTCGGCCAGACCGAGCGGCTCGATGACGCGCTCGGTGACGGCCCGGTGCACCGGCTTCCCCGTCACCTTCTCGATGAGCATGCCGAGGACCCAGTAGTTGGTGTTGGAGTAGGTGAAGCCGGAGCCGGGGGCGGAGGCCGTGCCGCGGCTGAGCCCGTGCTGCACCAGTTCGGCCAGGTCGTAGGTGCCGTCGGGGTTGGCGTCGGGCATTTCGATGCCTGGTGAGGGGGAGTACGCCGCGATGCCACTGGTGTGCTGGAGCAGCTGGCGCACCGTGATGCGGGTGCCGTCGTAGCCGTTTCCGGTGACGACGCCGGGCAGGTAGTCCTCGATCGGCGCGTCGAGGGAGACGCGGCCCTCCTCGACCAGTTGCAGCACCACCGTGGCGGTGAAGGTCTTGGTCTGGCTGCCGATGCGGAAGTGCTCGTCCGACTGGATGGGCTGGTTGGTGTTGATGGTTCCGGTGCCGGCGGACAGCGTCCAGGAGCCGCCGCCGTCTCCGGCGTGGACGGCTGCCCCGGGGCCCGCGCTCCCCTGGAAGGTCTTCAACGCCGCGAGCGTGGCGGCGTGATCGTCCTCGCCGGTGGTCGCGTGTGCCGTTCCGCCCGGCAGCGTCAGTGCCATCGCGCACACCGCGCCTAACAGGACGGACAGCCTTCCCTTGCCCCACGTGATCGTCATGATCTTCGCTCCCCCATGAGTGCGGCTCTGCGTGCTCGTCCGGCTGTGGCCGCCGGACGCCCCGGCATTGTCTCGTCGGAGTCCGACGAGCGACAGACCACGGGGGCTCCGCTCCGGGAGCGCGAACGCCGAAGGGCGCCCCACCGACCGGTGGGGCGCCCTTCGGTTCGTCGCGTGGTCCGTGCGACCGGGCGCGTCAGGCGTTCGCGGCCAGGATGCCCTCGGCGTCCAGGGTGGCGCCGACCGCCTGGAGCACCGCGGCGATCTTGAACGCTTCCTGGATCGTCTCGCGGTCCACGCCCGCCTTGCGGAGCACCTGCTCATGCGAGTCGAGGCACATGCCGCAGCCGTTGATCGCGGACACGGCCAGCGACCACAGCTCGAAGTCGGTCTTGTCCACGCCCGGGTTGCCGATGACGTTCATCCGCAGCCCGGCGCGCAGGTTGCCGTACTCCGGGTCGGACAGCAGGTGCCGGGTCCGGTAGTAGACGTTGTTCATCGCCATGATGGCGGCCGCCGACTTCGCGGCGGTGTACGCCTCGGGCGACAGGTTGGCCTTGGCCTCCGGCTCCAGCTCGCTGAGCACCCGCGCCGAGCGCGAGGCGATCGCGCAGGCCAGCACGGTGCCCCACAGCTGCTGCTGCGGAAGCTCGGAGTTGCCGATCACCGAACCGAGGTTCAGCCTCAGGTCCTTGGCGTAGTCCGGCAGGGCGGACTTCAGCTCGTCGAGTGCCATGGTGAATCAGCTCACTCGCCGGCGAGGAGGGCCACCGGGTCCAGCGTGTCCTCGCCCTTGTTCCAGTTGCAGGGGCACAGCTCGTCGGTCTGCAGGGCGTCCAGCACCCGCAGGACCTCCTTGGGGTTACGGCCCACGGAGCCGGCGGTCACCATGGTGAACTGGATCTCGTTGTTCTGGTCCACGATGAACACGGCGCGCTGCGCGAAGCCGTCCTCGCCCTCGATGCCCAGGGCACGCATCAGCTCGTGCTTGGAGTCGGCCATCATCGGGAAGGGCAGGTCACGCAGGTCGGCGTGGTCCTTGCGCCAGGCGTGGTGGACGAACTCGGAGTCGCCGGAGAAGCCCAGGATCTGGGCGTCACGGTCGGCGAACTCGTCGTTCAGCTTGCCGAAGGCCGCGATCTCGGTCGGGCACACGAACGTAAAGTCCTTGGGCCACGCGAAGATGATCTTCCACTTGCCCTCGTAGGTCTTGTGGTTGATCTGCTCGAACTCCTTGCCGCTCTCCAGCGACACGCAGGCGGTCAGGTCGAACTCGGGGAACTTGTCACCGACAGTGAGCACGCGCACTCCTTGCAGCTTGCGTAGGAAAACCCCGTGGTCCGGGTTTTCCTGGGGTTGGACGCTCCCTACCTTGGCACAGAGTGCATTGATCAGTGAAATAGCTAAACTCGGTGGTGTTGATTGGAGGTGGCTATCAGTGGGCGCATCAGCCACACCGGTGGGGAAGCCACGGCAGCCCAGCCTTCCCCAGCTCAGGGCCTTCGTCGCGGTCGCGGAGCATCTGCACTTCCGCGATGCCGCGGCCGCCATCGGGATGAGCCAGCCCGCGCTCTCGGGCTCCGTCGCCGCGCTCGAGGAGACACTCGGTGTCCAACTGCTCGAGCGTACGACGCGCAAGGTGCTGCTCAGCCCGGCGGGGGAGCGGCTCGCGGTCCGGGCACGCACCGTACTGGAGGCGGTCGGGGAGCTGCTGGAGGAGGCCGAGGCGGCGCGGGCGCCCTTCACCGGCGTCCTGCGGCTCGGGGTGATCCCCACCGTGGCGCCGTATCTGCTGCCGACCGTGCTGCGGCTGGTGCACGACCGCTACCCCCGGCTCGACCTCCAGGTGCACGAGGAGCAGACCGCCTCGCTGCTGGACGGGCTGGCCCACGGCCGCCTCGATCTGCTGCTGCTCGCGGTGCCGCTCGGCGCGCCCGGGGTGGTCGAGCTGCCGCTGTTCGACGAGGACTTCGTCCTGGTCACCCCGCAGGACCACTGGCTGGGCGGACGCGACGACATCCCCCGCGAGGCGCTCAAGGAGCTGGATCTGCTGCTGCTGGACGAGGGCCACTGCCTGCGCGACCAGGCCCTGGACATCTGCCGTGAGGCGGGCCGCTCCGAGGGTGCCCCGGTGACCACCAGCGCCGCCGGGCTCTCCACCCTGGTGCAGCTGGTCGCGGGCGGTCTCGGGGTGACGCTGCTGCCGCGCACCGCGCTGCGGGTGGAGACCGGGCGCAACGACCGTCTGGCCACCGGCGACTTCGCCGATCCGGCGCCTGCCCGGCGAATAGCCCTGGCCATGCGGGCGGGCGCGGCGCGTGCGGGGGAGTTCGAGGAGCTGGCGGAGGCGCTGCGGGAGGCGCTGCGTCCGCTGCCGGTGCGGGTCGCCCGGGAGTGAGCGTCAGGGGGTGAGCGTCAGAGGCGCCCGGTGGTGAGGATCGCCGCCACGTCCAGGGTGACCTCGGCGCCGATCGACTCCGGGAGCGTGATGTGCTCACCCGGGGCATGGATGCGGTGGGTGTCGTATCCGCCCTCGACGGGGTCGGTCAGCACATGCACCCGCCCGTGCTTGCGGTTGACGATCACATACACCGGAATCTTGGCCTCGGCGTATGCGGTGACCTTGTTCCGCAGATCGTTGTTGAAGTTGCCGGACGTCACCTCCAGCACCAGCCGGAAGGACATGGGGTCGTAGCAGTTGTTCTCGATCAGGTGCTCGTGGATGTCGGCGTCGACCACCGCCAGGTCCGGGATGGCGTAGTCCTCGGGGCCGGTCGGCAGCCACAGGCCGATCCCCTGGATGATTCTGCTCTCCTTGCCGTGCAGCCCCGCTCCGATCAAGGGCATCATGATTTCGGTAAGCGCCATCCCGTGCGGCGCGTCCGGCGGTGGGGCCACGGTGATTACTCCCCCGATGATCTCGACTCGGCAGCCCGGGTGCTGCTCCATGAGCTGGTTGGCGTGCTCGAGCAGAGTCAGCGGCTCGGGGCGGTGCGGCCCCTCGACTGCGGCAGCAGACATGGCTGGTCTCCCGGTGGTTGGTGTCGAGAACATCATCGTAGGCCGGGCACCATGCGTATGTCCCGTCTGTCGGGATTCACCCGGACGGGTGGCATAACCGCCGAGAACAGGCGCCAGGGGGCCGTTCCCGCAGGTGGGAACGGCCCCCGGGGAGGGATGTGAGCCGTACGGCTACTCCGTCCGCAGGCCCTCCGGCCGCATCATCCGCCACAGCGGCGGCAGGCTGACGAGGGTCACCAGCAGGATGACGCCGCCGCCGATACCGGCCATGGCGCCGAGCCCGGCCCAGTCCACGGCCAGTGGCTGGCCGACCATCTTCAGCAGCATCACGCCCAGCGCCAGCCCGCCCGCGAGCGACAGCGCCAGGCCCAGCACCACCGGGACCGCGGTCTGCCACAGAACGGACCAGCTGAGCGTGGTGCGTCGGGTGCCGAAGGCGACCAGGACGGACAGCAGCCGCTTGCGCTCGCGCAGCTGCTCCAGGGTGGTCACGATCATGCTGGCCCCGATGAGCAGCAGCGTCGCGGTCGCGCCGATGAACAGTCCGCGGCGGATGGCGGTGAACTCGTCCGACTGCGAGGTGCTGGAGAGCTGCATCACACCCAGCGACGGGGAGAACTCCACGCTGGTGTTGCGCACGTACTCGGCCGCGTCCGGCACCTTCGGGTCCAGCCGGATCATGGCCGTCGCCTTCGGGCCTGCCAGGGTGGCGATGTCGAAGGCGCCGGGGGTGGCGAAGACGCCGTTGCGCACCGATCCCGTCGGGTCCGTCCGGGGCTTCACCACCGTGGCGGACCGGGGGATCGTCCACAGCTTCTTGTGGTCCAGGTCCGGCATGCCCTCGTCGTCGTAGGCGAGGTTGACCTGGGCGCCCGGACGGGCGAAGTTGTCGCCGGGCTCGCCGAAGTCGGGCTGGACGAGGAAGACATCGCCGTCCTCGCAGCGGGTGAGGCGGATCACCTCGCGCAGCGAGGGGCAGTCGGCGACGGTGAAGGCGTTCTCCGAGACCACCGACGGATCCGCCTTGTCGGCGTGCGTGGCGGAGACGTAGTCCTCGGTGATCCCGAGCACACTGCGCACGCCCTTGGTCGCGCGGTACCGCTCGAAGGCGTCGCGGGCCTGGGCGCCGTCGGCCACCGGGACGTTCACCATCAGCTGGGCGCGACGGGGGTCCTGGCCGGTCGACTTGGTGTTCTCGGACTCCACGCTGGCGAAGAGCATCTGGAGCGCGAGGGCACCGGCGACGGCGATCGTGATGCCGCTGACCGCACGTGCCGCGGTGCCGCTGCTGAGCTGGAGCCGGCGGGTGGCGAGCTGCCAGGGCACCGAGCCCTTGCCGCCGAATCGTTCCACCACGGCCTCGACGAGCCAGGGCAGCAGCGCGGTGGTGCCGATGAGGAGCAGGACGGCGCCGGCCGCGGCCTGGTACGCCTGCCTGTCGTTGCCTCCGAAGTGGCCCACGAGCGGCAGCAGCAGTCCGATGCCCAGCAGTGGCAGCAGCAGCCGCCACCACAGGCGCCGCCGCTTGGGGGCGGCGTTCCGCACGACCCCCAGCGGCTCGATGGCGATACCGCGCAGGGCGACCAGGGTGACGACGACGGCGAGGGCGGGCACGGCCACCGCGACCGCCAGGGCGAGCGGGAGGGACGGCCGGATGTCGGAGCTGAAGAAGCTGATGTCCCACAGCGTGAGACCGCCGATCACCTCCCGCGCCAGCAGGAACAGCCCGGTGCCCACGGTGAGCCCGAGCAGGGCACCGAAGAGCGACTCACCGGAGGCGATCCGGCGGGTCATGTGGATGTCGGCGCCCACCAGCCGCAGCGCGGCCAGCCTCCGGTCGCGCCGCTCGCCGCCGAAGCGGGCGGCGGTGGCGACGAAGATGAGCACCGGCAGCAGCATCACCACACAGCCCACGATGATCAGCAGCAGCAGGGCGGGGCTCAAGGGATCGCTCCCGCCGTCGCTGTTGCCCCAGTGGTCGATGTGGTACGTGGCACCGACCCGCTCGAGCGTCTTCTGGCTGACGCCCGCGTAGTAGAAGAACTCGGCCGGGCCGGACAGCCCGCTTTTGCCGATCACCCCGGCGGTGCGGTACGGGAAGCGCTCCCGGAGCAGCTTCCCCTCGTCGGAGTCGAGCAGCTCCTTCAGCGCGGGCGAGACCCACATCTCACCGGGGGCCGGGAACCGGTCGACACCCGGCGGCGCGGGCAGGGCGCGGTCGTTGCCGCCTTCGGGGGCCAGGACGTAGCCGCCGATATCCCGGCCGCGGTAGGTGGTCTGGGCTTCGCCGACGCCGATCGTGCCGGGGCCGTGCTTCGGTGCGTCGCCGAAGTTGTAGACGGAGCGGGCGTCGGTCCGCTCGCCGCGCAGCGTGTGCGCGGTGGGGATGGCGGCGGCGAGCAGCAGCAGCGCCACGCCGAGGCCGACGCCCACCGCCGTCATGACCGTCCTGGTCCAGCTCTCCCGCCCGCCGTTGACCGCGAAGCGCGCGCCCAGGGCGAGGTCGGCGGCCCACCGGGCGATACCGGCCCGGGGGCCCGGCCCGGGGGCGGGCGCGGGCGGGGGCGGTACGGCCGTCAGGGTGGACGTCCCGGTGCCGGGGCCG
>NZ_BBOX01000391.1 GCF_001553455.1 Streptomyces hygroscopicus subsp. hygroscopicus | reverse complement strand
GGGGCGGTACGGCCGTCAGGGTGGACGTCCCGGTGCCGGGGCCGTCGGCCGGGCCGCTCATCGAACCCCCGCCATGTTCCGGGCCTTGCCGTCGCGGACGACGACCTCGCGGTCGGAGTAGGCGGCGACCCGGGCCTCATGGGTGACCAGGACCACGGCGGCACGGGTGTCCCGGGCGGCCTCGGTCAGCAGCTCCATCACCCGCTCCCCGTTGAGCGAGTCCAGGGCGCCGGTCGGCTCGTCGGCGAACAGCACCCGCGGCCCGGTGACCAGCGACCGGGCGACGGCGACCCGCTGCCCCTGGCCGCCGGAGACCTCACCGGGCCGCTGGCGCGCCACATCCGCGACCTCCAGCCGCTCCAGCCAGGACGCCGCCCGCGCCTCGGCCTCCTTGCGCTTGGCGCCGTTCAGCCGCAGCGGCAGCGCGACGTTCTCCACACAGGTCAACTCGGGGACCAGCTGGCCGAACTGGAAGACGAAGCCGAACTCGCCCCGGCGCAGACTGCTGCGCTCGGTGTCCGACATGGCGGTCAGCTCGCGTCCGTTGTAGTGGACGGAGCCGGAGTCCGGCTTCACGATCCCGGCGAGGCAGTGCAGCAGCGTCGACTTGCCCGAGCCGGAGGGGCCCATGACGGCGACGACCTCGCCGGGGTGGATGGAGAACTCCGCGCCGTCCAGCGCGGGGGTGTGGCCGTACGTCTTGTGCAGGGACGTGGCGGTCAGCAAGGAGCCTGCCGGGGTCATGAACGCACCGCCTTGGCGAGTTGGCCGAGGCGGGCGGCGGTGAGTTCCAGCCAGCGCAGATCGGCCTCGAGATGGAAGAGGGCGTGGTCGCAGATGAGCTGGTCGCTGAGGTCGCCGTCGCGCTTGCGCTGGGTCAGGTCGCGCATCAGCCGCAGGTGTTCGGCGCGCTGGACGTCGAGCAGATCGGCCGCGTCGCGCCCGGTGAGCAGGGCGATGACGACCTTGGTGTAGAGGACCGACTGGAGGTAGGGCTCGGGCTTCTCGGGCTCGGCGAGCCAGTGCTCCACATCGGTGATGCCCGCGTCGGTGATGGCGTAGCGCTTGCGCTCCGGGCCACCACCGTGCTCGATGCCGTCGACCTCCACCAGGCCGTTCTTCAGCAGCCGGGACATGGTCGAGTAGACCTGCCCGTAGTGCAGCGGGCGGTCGTGTCCGAATCTTTCGTCGAAGGCCCGCTTGAGGTCGTATCCGTGGCGCGGACCGCTCTCGAGGAGTCCGAGCAGAGTGTGGCCAATTGACATGCGTAGCACTCTACACCATGCGTATACATCCAGTGTATAGCTGCGATGGGAGGGCCTTTCCGCAGGTCGGAGGGGGTGTGGGGTGGGGCGGGGCCGGGCGGTGGCTACTCCGCCGGGTGGTCGCCGCCCCCGCCGTCTCTGACGCCCCCGGAGCCTCCCGGGCCCTCGGAGCCTCCCGGGTCCCCGGAGCCTCCCGGGTCCCCGGCGCTCTCGGCGCCCTCGGCGCGCCGGCGCGGCGGG
>NZ_BBOX01000390.1 GCF_001553455.1 Streptomyces hygroscopicus subsp. hygroscopicus | reverse complement strand
GGGCAGCCGGCCCGCGTCCGCGAGCGCCTTGCGCAGCAGGAACTCGATCTGCGCGTTGGCGCTGCGCAGTTCGTCGTTGGCCCAGCGCGCGAGGGCGTCGTGGACGGCCGGGTCGAGCCGCAGCAGCATCTTCTTGCGCTGCCGCGGCTGTCGTGCCTTCCGTTCGCCGCTGTCCGTCACTGGTACAGCGTGCCGGTGTTCAGGACGGGCTGCGGGGCGCGGTCCCCGCACAGCACCACCATCAGATTGCTGACCATGGTGGCCTTGCGCTCCTCGTCCAGCGCCACGATCTCCTCCTCGGTGATCCGGGCCAGCGCCGCCTCGACCATGCCGACCGCGCCGTCCACGATCTGCCGGCGCGCGGCCACCACCGCGCCCGCCTGCTGGCGCTGGAGCATCGCGGAGGCGATCTCCGGGGCGTAGGCGAGGTGGGTGAAGCGCGATTCGATGATGCGGACCCCGGCCGCCTCGACCCGGGCGTGCAGTTCGACGGCGAGCTTCTCGGTGATCTCCTCGGCGTTGCCGCGCAGCGAGAGAGCGTCCTCCTCGTGCGCGTCGTACGGGTACTCGATGGCGATGTGCCGCACCGCGGCCTCGGTCTGGGTGGCGACGAACTCCAGGAAGTCGTCCACCTCGAACATCGCCTGGGCGGTGTCCTCGACCTTCCAGACGACGACCGCGGCCAGCTCGATGGGGTTGCCGTAGGCGTCGTTGACCTTGAGCACCGCGGTCTCGTGGTTGCGCACCCGGGTGGAGATCTTCTCGCGGCTGGTGAGCGGGTTCACCCAGCGCAGCCCGTCGGTGCGGATGGTGCCGCGGTAGCGGCCGAAGAGCTGGACCACCCGGGCCTCGCCGGGCGCGATCGTGTTGAGGCCGCACATGGTGAGGATCGCGGCGATGATCACCACGATGCCGGAGACGATCAGCAGCGTGGACCAGGTGCCCTTGTGCTCGGAGGCGACGGCGGCCCCCGCGAGGATCAGCCCGACGCCGCCCGCGAGCCCGAGCAGGCCCCCGAGCAGGGCGAGCCCGCCGCTGACGTTGTGCGCGGGCCGCTCCCGCACCCGCGGCTCCGGGAGGGAGGGTATGTCGGCCTTGTCGGTGTCGGTGCCGTCGGTGGAGATGGTGTCGGCCATGGTGGGCTCCCCGTTTCCGTTCGGTGGTGGGTCCGGTCCTTCCGGACGAGGACCTATCAAAGTGATAGCACATTAAGCGTTCCTGGCAACCCTTTGGGCCCGTAAGCCGTCAGTTCCCGTGGGGCGGGTGCTCTTTGTCACCTTCGGAAAAAGCGAGATCGATGAGTATTTGAGGGGTGTTGCGGTGTTAGCTTCATGAGCTGGCCTGGGGGGTTCATGAACTGGAGCGGCGGGAGCGATGGGTAGAGCGGAAGAGCGACGCGCGCGGCAGAAGAGCGCTCGCAGAGCCAAGCGGGCGGCGAAGGCGGGGGGCATACGCCGCTTCTTCACCTGGAAGTGGCTGCTCGGCTATGTCCTGGGGCTCGGTGTGCTGTGCGTCGGGGCGTTCTTCGTCCTCTATCTGCTGGTGAGCGTCCCTCCGGCCAACGCCGTGGCCAAGGCGGAGGCCAACATCTACAAGTACAGCGACGGCACGATCATGGCGAAGACGGGCGACGTCAACCGTGAGTCCGTACCGCTGTCCAAGATCCCCAAGAAGGTGCAGCACACCTTCGTCGCCGCCGAGAACAAGGACTTCTACAGCGACTCCGGCGTCTCGTTCACCGGCACCGCCCGCGGCCTGATCAACACCGCGCTGGGCCGGGGCAAACAGGGTGGTTCGACCATCACCCAGCAGTACGTCAAGAACTACTACCTCAGCCAGGAACAGACCGTCAGCCGCAAGCTGAAGGAACTGGTCATCTCGCTCAAGGTCGACCAGCAGAAGTCCAAGGACTACATCCTGGCGGGCTACATCAACACCAGCTACTACGGCCGCGGCGCCTACGGCATCCAGGCCGCCGCCCGCGCGTACTACGACAAGGACGTCGAGGACCTCACCGTCGAACAGGGCGCCTACCTCGCGTCGGTGCTCCAGGCCCCCAGCCAGTACGACTGGGCGGCGGCGGGCCCCAACGGCAAGCGGCTGGTGAAGGCCCGCTGGAACTACGTACTCGACAACATGGTGGAGAAGCACTGGCTGAGCGCGGCCGAGCGGAAGGGCATGAAGTTCGACGTCCCGGTCGCCCCGCGCCCCATCCCCGGACGCGACGGCCAGCCCGGCTACTTCATCGATGCCGCCAACAAGGAGCTGGTCAAGGCCGGGGTCGCGGAGAACGAAATCGAGGCCGGCGGCTGGACGATCACCCTCAACATCGACAGGAAGAAGCAGAAGGCGCTGGAGAAGGCGGTCCGCACCGAGCTGACCGACAAGCTGGACCCCGAAAAGCGCGCGGTGGACAAGCACGCCCAGGTCGGCGCGGTCTCGGTGGACCCCAAGACCGGCGGTGTGGTGGCGATGTACGGCGGCGCGGGCTACACCAAGCACTATTTCAACAACGCCACCCGTGAGGACTACCAGCCCGCCTCCACCTTCAAGCCGCTGATCCTGGCCTCGGCGCTGGAGAACGGCTCCACCACGCAGGACGGCACACCGATCACGGCGAGCACGGTCTACGACGGCACCAGCAGACGGCCGGTCAAGGGCTCCACGACCGGCTTCGCCCCGCCGAACGAGGACAACAAGTCCTACGGCCCCATCTCCGTCCAGAAGGCCATGAACAACTCCGTGAACTCCGTCTTCGCGCAGATGGCGGTGGACGTGGGCCTGGACAAGGTGAAGGACACCGCCGTCGACCTCGGCATGAACGAGAACGCGGGCGGCTTCGACGTACGCCCCGCGATGTCGCTGGGCGTGATGGGCGCCAGCCCGTACGACATGGCCGGGGTCTACGCGACCCTCGACAACCACGGCAAGAAGGTCACCCCGGCGATCGTGAAGGCCGCCGAGAAGGGCGACGAGCGGCCCGAGTTGCCCGATCCGGTCAACGGCCAGGCGATCAGCCGGGGCGCCGCCGACTCCGTCACCTCCGTCCTCACCGGTGTGGTCGACGACGGCACCGGTCAGGCGGTGCGGCAGCAGGGCCAGGCGGTCGCGGGCAAGACCGGCACCTCCGACGACAACAAGTCGGCCTGGTTCTCCGGCTACACCCCCGACCTGGTGACCTCCGTCGGCATGTTCGGCGAGGGCGAGAAGAAGCAGGTCTCGCTGCGGGGCACCGCGGGCGGCGGCCGGGTCAACGGCGGTGACTTCCCGGCCAGGATCTGGGCCGCGTACACCGAGGCCGCGCTGAACGGCGAACGGGCGTCGAAGTTCGACCTGGACACCGACATGGGGGCCGCGGTCAAACCGCCCGCGCCGCCGAGCTCCAGCGACACCGCCTCCGAGTCGCCGTCGTCCAGCCCGTCGGCGAGCGAGTCCGCCAGTGAGTCGCCCTCCTCGTCCCCGACGGCCAGCGAGTCCGCCAGTGAGTCGGCGTCCGCCTCGGCGTCGGCGTCCGCGTCGGACGACGCCTCCCCGAACTCGCCCGACCCGTCGGGTTCGGCCTCCGACGATCCCCCGGGCCTGCTACGCCGCCACCATCCACAGGGCTGACGCGACGGGGCGGGCATGCCGAGAAGGCACGCCCGCCCCGGTGCGTGACGCCGGCGGACCGGAGGGTACGCCGGGTACCGCCCCGGCACCCGCACCCGGAATCGCGCCCCACGCCCCCGACCTTGGCCCCGCGGGTGATGCCGGTGGGGCTCAATGGGTCAGCCCTTCTCCCGTGTTCGCGTGCGCTGCTTATGGTGGAGAAAGGCGGAGATGAGGCCGCAGACGAGCGCGAGCGGCAGCAGGATGGCGATGGCCGGGCTGATGTAGCCGGGGATGATGACGGAGTAGTCCCGGCCGTTCGACGCCTCGCATACGAGCCGCAGCGGGATGAAGTCGCCTCTGAGACCGACCAGGCGCGGTATTCCCCCGGGACGCTGCAGCTCGCACTCCTCGCTCTGGTCCTGGTCGTCGAGGAAGAAGACGTGGAGACATCCCCACAGGTAGAGGGCGAGCGCCGCCGCGACCGTCACCAAGGACACGTCCCGCCATACGGCGAACGGGGTGCGCCGCGGCCGTGCCTGCCGGGTGAGCCGTGAGCACAGGTACAGGGCGATGGCCAGCAGGGCCGCCGTGCCGGCGAGCATGATGGGGAGCAGTACCGAGAAGCTGTGCCCGTGCCAAGGGCTGGCTGCCGTGTTCATGGCCGGTCAGGATTCACGAATGACGCGATGAATGCGTTGTCCTGGTTGCACTTCTGCCACATCGCACACCCGTCTCTTTCGGAGCGAGGGTCGGGGATCTCACCCTCCGGGCACCCCGCGCGGATACGCATTGGTCCGCGACAGGACGCAGGTGCGCCCCGAGATCTTGGCGACGCCGGTGCCGCTGTCGGCCAGCCGGACGACGCCCGGCAGCGAGCCGACCGCGGCGCTCCGCGGCGGCGGGCCGCGGGGCGGGGCGCTACGGTCACCACGGAGGGCCGCTCAGGGCATCGCCAGTTCGAACCAGACGACCTTGCCCGTGGACAGCCGGGTCGCGCCCCAGCGGCGCGCCATCCGGTTCACCAGGTACAGCCCGCGCCCGCCCTCGTCGGACGGGCGGGCCTGGCGCAGCCGGGGCAGTTGCGGGACGTCGTCCCCGACCTCGCAGCGCAGCACGTCGGTGCGCAGCAGCCGCAGCGTGATCGGCCGCTCCGCATAGCGCACCGCGTTGGTCACCACCTCGCTGACCAGCAGCTCCACCGCGTCGGTGAGATCCTCCAGGTCCCAGCGGGCCAGCGCCCGGCGGGTCAGCCGGCGGGCCTGCCCGGCCGTCTGCGCCTTCGGGTCCAGGAACCAGTAGGCGACGTCGCTGGGCGCGATCCCCTCGAAACGGGCCGCGAGCAGCGCCACGTCGTCGTCCCGGTCGCCGGGGCCGAGCATGTCCAGCACCTCGTCGCACAGCGGCTCCAGCGGCGGCGGGTTGGGGCCGGTGAGCCGGGCGGTGGCGGTCAGCCGCTCGCGCAGCTGCTCGATCCCGGTCCACACGTCGCGCATCCGCGATTCGACCAGCCCGTCGGTGTAGAGCATCAGGGTGGCCCCGGCCGGCGCGTCCAGCTCGACCGCCTCGAAGTCGACCCCGCCGACCCCGATCGGCGCCCCCGGCGGCACCCGCAGCACCTCGGCCCGGCCGCCCCGGTGCAGCAGCAGGGGTGGCGGATGGCCCGCGTTGGCCACCACGATGCGGTGCGCGACGGGGTCGTAGACGGCGTAGAGGCAGGTGGCCATGCGGTCGGTGCCCAGCCGCTGGGCCTGCTCGTCGAGGTGGTGCAGCACCTCCTGCGGCGGCAGGTCGAGCCCGGCCAGGGTCTGCGCGGTGGTGCGCAGCTGGCCCATGATCGCGGCGGAGGTCATCGAATGGCCCATCACATCGCCGACCACCAGCGCCACCCGGTTGCCCGGCAGCGGGATCGCGTCGTACCAGTCGCCGCCGACCCGCGCGGTCTCGGCCGCGGGCAGATAGCGGCTGGCCAGCCGGACGCCGGTGGGCTGCGGCAGCGAGTCGGGCAGCATGGTGCGCTGCAACTCGTCGGCGATGTAGACCTCGCGTCCGTACAGCACCGCCTTGTCGACGCCGAGCGCGGTGTGCGTGGCCAGCTGGGCCGCCACCAGCAGATCGTCCGGTTCGAACGGCGGCCGGTCCGGGCGGCGGACGAACACGGCGGCGCCGATCACCCGGCGCCGGCCGCGCATCGGGGCCAGTACGGTGCGCTGACCGGACGCCACGCACGGCCCCTCGCCGAGGAGCTGGGGCAGCGCGGCGCGGGCGGCCTGGGAGTCGCCGAACACCGGCCGCACCCCGCGCAGCACCTCGGCCAGCGGACCGCCCGCCTCCACCTCGCACAGCTCGGCCGCCGGGCCCCCGCCCACGGCGGGCGACAGATCGGACTGCGAGGAGATCAGCGGCAGCCGGCCGCTGTCGGTGTCCGGGTCCAGCGGGATCCGGTCGGTGCGGCGCAGCCGGAGCATCATCGGGCCGACCGGGCGCTCGTCGCCGACCGGCAGCGGATCGCGCAGATAGACCAGGATCGCGTCGGCGAAGGTGGGCACGGTGGCCCGGCACAGGCCCAGCACGATCTCGTCCAGGTCGATGCCCCGGGCGATCCGCCGGGTCGCCGCCCCCACGAAGCGCAGCCGGTCGCCGCTGCGGTCCCGGGCCGTGGCCGCCTCGGCGGCGGCCTCGGGGGCAGCCGCGGGGACGGGCGGCACGGCGGGCGGCACGGTGGGCGCCCCGCCCTCCGGTGTGCTGTAGGCGACCCCCGCCCGCCGCCGCGGCCGCCGCGCGGGCCTCCCCGGGC
>NZ_BBOX01000389.1 GCF_001553455.1 Streptomyces hygroscopicus subsp. hygroscopicus | reverse complement strand
GCCCGGCACAGCGGGGCGGGAGGTGGAAGTCGGCTGCTCGGCCACCGCGGACCGGGGGGCCGGTCCCTCCTGCTTGTCCATCACGACCCGCTGCGCCGGCGGAGCCCACGGATCGCGGTCGCGCGGCTCGGGCGGCCTCGGCTGCCCTGATCGCCGCGGCTCATCCCGCGGCTCATCCCGCGGCTCGTCCCGCGGCTCGGACGGGTCGTGCTGGTCGGCCATGGAGCTCCCCCACAAAGACGTCCGCCCATGCTACGGCCTGTGGCCGGCCCGACAGGGGCCACACCATACGATGACCGGACGCCGTCGTCGGCGGCCGTCTCCCGGAGGTTTCGTTGACCGATCTGACCACCTTCATCGCCGGGCTGCCCAAGGCGGAGCTCCACGTGCACCACGTGGGATCCGCGTCCCCGCGCATCGTGGCCGAGCTGGCCGCCCGCCACCCCGACTCCAAGGTGCCCACCGATCCCGAGGCCCTGGCCGACTACTTCGTCTTCCGGGACTTCGCGCACTTCATCGACATCTACCTGTCCGTGGTGGATCTGATCCGCGACGCCGAGGACGTCCGGCTGCTGACCTACGAGATCGCCCGCGACATGGCCCGGCAGAACATCCGCTACGCCGAGCTGACCGTCACGCCCTACAGCTCGACCCGGCGCGGCATCCCGGACACCGCCTTCGTCGAGGCGATCGAGGACGCCCGCAAGGCCGCCGAGGCGGAGCTCGGCACCGTGCTGCGCTGGTGCTTCGACATCCCCGGCGAGGCCGGTCCGGAGGCCGCCGAGGAGACCGCCCGCATCGCCTGTGAGCTGCGCCCCGAGGGGCTGGTCAGCTTCGGCCTCGGCGGTCCGGAAATAGGGGTGCCGCGCCCCCAGTTCAAGCCGTACTTCGACCGGGCCATCGCCGCCGGGCTGCACAGCGTGCCGCACGCGGGCGAGACCACCGGGCCGCAGACGATCTGGGACGCCCTCACCGAGCTGCGGGCGGAGCGCATCGGCCACGGCACCAGCTCCGTCCAGGACCCCAAGCTGCTCGCCCATCTCGCGGAGCACCGCATTCCGTTGGAGGTCTGCCCGACCTCCAACATCGCCACGCGCGCCGTCGCCACGCTCGATGAGCACCCCCTGAAGCAGATGGTCGAGGCCGGGGTGCTGGTCACGATCAACAGCGACGACCCGCCGATGTTCGGTACCGACCTCACCGCGGAGTACGGGGTCGCGGCCCGGCTGCTCGGCCTGGACGCGGCGGGTGTCGCCGCCCTCGCGAAGAACGCCGTCGAGGCGTCCTTCCTGGACGCCGAGGGCAAGGCGCGGCTCGCGGCGGAGATCGACGCCTACACGGCGGTCGCGGGCCGATGAGGGTGCCGGGGGCGGGCTGCGTTCCGGTCGGCCACCGCGGCGACCCCTATGTGTGCCGGGAGAACACCCTGCCCTCGATCCGCTCCGCGGTGCGCGCGGGGGCGGGCGCGGTCGAGATCGACGTACGGCTGACCCGGGACGGTGTCCCCGTGCTGCTCCACGACACCACGCTGAAGCGGTTGTGGGGCCGGGACCGGCCGCTGTCCACGCTGACCGCCGACGAGGTGCGGCAGCTGACCGGCGGCGGCGTCCCGACCCTGCGCGAGGCCCTCGCGTGCGCCGACTCGACCCGGCTGCTGATCGACCTGCCGGACGCGTCGGCCGCGCCCGCCACCGTCGCCCAGGTCCGGGAGAGCGGCGCGGGCGACCGGGTGTACTACTGCGGCGCCCTGGCGGCCCTGCACGCCGTGCGCCGCGCCGATCCGGACGCCGAGATCGCGCTGACCTGGACCACGCTCGCCCCGCCACGTCCGGTGCTGTTGGCCGCGCTGCGCCCCCGCTGGCTCAACTACCGCTTCGGACTGGTCTCCCGGGAGCTGGTCGCCCGCCATCACACCGACGGGCTGCTGGTCTCCGCCTGGACCGCCGACACCCGGCGGTCGATGTCCCGGCTGCTGGGGGCGGGCGTCGACGCGATCACCACCAACCGGGTCGGCGCCCTGTCGGCCCTCCTGCTCAGCGGCTGACCGGTCGCCTCCCGCCCGGCGCCCGCCACACGCCCTCGACGACCGGCCGCGCGGCGGGCGGGCGTGTCGCTCACCCACAGGTCGTCGCTGCTCACCGCCGCTGCCCTTGGTCACCGCCGGGTACCGCACCGCCCCGGCGTGGTGCCGGAAGCCCGGCTTCGACGTACTCGGCCCGCCCGCCTCGCGGTCGCCGCAGCCCGCGACGCCCGACAGCAGCGCGACGGCCGCCGCGATCCCCCGCGGTCCGGATTTCCCCCACCGGGTCATGACAGGTGATCCTTGATCCTGTCATGACCCGGTGACAGGGCGGAGGCGGGAAGAGGCGCGGATCAGCCCAGCGACGTCATGACGTGCTTGATGCGGGTGTAGTCCTCGAAGCCGTACGCCGAGAGGTCCTTGCCGTAACCGGACTTCTTGAATCCGCCGTGCGGCATCTCGGCGACCAGCGGGATGTGGGTGTTGATCCAGACGCAGCCGAAGTCCAGGGCCTTGGACATCCGCATCGCGCGGGCGTGGTCCTTGGTCCACACCGACGAGGCCAGCGCGTACTCCACACCGTTGGCGTAGGAGACCGCCTGCTCCTCGTCGGAGAAGGACTGGACGGTGATGACCGGGCCGAAGACCTCGTTCTGGATGATCTCGTCGTCCTGCTTGAGTCCGGAGACCACGGTGGGCGCGTAGAAGAAGCCCTTGTCACCGACCCGGTGGCCGCCCGCCTCCACCTTGGCGTGCGCGGGGAGCCGGTCGATGAAGCCGGACACCTGGGCCAGCTGGTTGGCGTTGTTCAACGGGCCGTACAGCACGTTCTCGTCGTCGGGCGCACCGGTCTTGGTCTCGGCGGCGGCCTTGGCCAGCGCGCTCACGAACTCGTCGTGGATCGACTCGTGGACCAGCACCCGGGTGGCGGCCGTACAGTCCTGGCCGGCATTGAAGAAGCCCGCGACCGAGATGTCCTCGACCGCCTTGGGGATGTCGGTGTCCTCGAAGACCACGACGGGCGCCTTGCCGCCGAGCTCCAGGTGGACCCGCTTGATGTCCTTCGAGGCGCTCTCGGCGACCTGCTTGCCGGCCCGCACCGAGCCGGTGATGGACGCCATGGCGGGCACGGAGTGCTCGACCATCAGCCGTCCGGTCTCCCGGTCGCCGCAGATCACGTTGAAGACGCCCTGCGGATGGCCCAGCTCCGCCAGCACCCCGCCGATGATCTCGGCGATCAGCACGGTGGAGGCGGGCGTGGTGTCCGAGGGCTTGATGACGACCGTATTGCCCGCCGCCAGCGCCGGGGCGAACTTCCATACGGCCATCATCATCGGGTAGTTCCACGGCGCGACCTGGGCACACACCCCGACCGGCTCGCGCCGGATGATCGAGGTGAGCCCCTCCATGTACTCACCGGCCGAGCGGCCCTCCAGCATCCGGGCCGCGCCGGCGAAGAAGCGGATCTGGTCGATCATCGGCGGGATCTCCTCGTCCCGGGTGAGACCGATCGGCTTGCCGGTGTTCTCGGACTCGGTGGCGATCAGCTCCTCCGCCCGCGCCTCGAAGGCGTCGGCGATCTTGAGCAGTGCCTTCTGCCGCTCTCCGGGCACCAGGTCGCGCCAGGCCGGGAAGGCGGCCTCGGCGGCGGCCATCGCCGCGTCCACGTCCGCGGCGCCCGAGAGCGGCGCGGTGGCGTAGGGCTCGCCCGTGGCCGGGTTGACCACCTCCGTGGTCCGCCCGTCCGCGGCGTCCCGGAACTCTCCGTCGATGTAGTTGCGCAGACGACGCAGTTCGGTGGTCACGTGCCACCCCTCCTGTCAGCTGTCCGATGGGTGAGACACCCACAGTAGTCGCCGGGACTGCGCTTTCAACATACCCGCCACACCAGAACAACGGAATCAGTGATTTTTTGACTTCTAGACGACGAAATTCATTGAAGATAGGTTGCGACACGGACGAGGCTCGTGCACAGTGAAGGTCGTGGCCACACCTGACAAGAACGGCACGCCGTCTCTCGACTCCGTATCCCTGGCGATCATCGAGCAGCTCCAGGAGGACGGCCGGCGGCCGTACGCCGCCATCGGAAAGGCCGTGGGGCTCTCCGAGGCGGCCGTGCGGCAGCGCGTGCAGAAGCTGCTCGACCAGGGCGTGATGCAGATCGTCGCCGTCACCGATCCTCTCACCGTGGGGTTCCGGCGGCAGGCGATGGTCGGCATCAACGTCGAGGGCGACCTCGACCCGGTCGCGGACGCGCTGACCGCCATGGACGAGGTCGAGTACGTGGTCGTCACCGCCGGCTCCTTCGATCTCCTGATCGAGATCGTCTGCGAGGACGACGACCACCTCCTCGAAACGATCAACAAGCGGATCCGCACACTGCCCGGTGTGCGCTCCACCGAGAGCTTCGTCTACCTCAAGCTCCGGAAGCAGACCTATACCTGGGGAACGAGATAGCAATGAGCGACGACCTCTCCGCCGACCTCTCCTCGACGGCGTACGACCACCTGTGGATGCACTTCACCCGCATGTCGTCGTACGAGAACTCCCCCGTGCCGACGATCGTGCGCGGTGAGGGCACGTACATCTACGACGACAAGGGCAAGCGGTACATCGACGGCCTGGCCGGCCTCTTCGTGGTCAACGCGGGCCACGGGCGGGTCGAGCTGGCGGAGACGGCCTCCAAGCAGGCCCAGGAGCTCGCCTTCTTCCCGGTGTGGAGCTACGCCCACCCCAAGGCCGTCGAGCTCGCCGAGCGCCTCGCGGGCTACGCCCCCGGCGACCTGAACAAGGTCTTCTTCACCACCGGCGGCGGCGAGGCCGTCGAAACCGCCTGGAAGCTGGCCAAGCAGTACTTCAAACTCACCGGCAAGCCCACCAAGCACAAGGTCATATCCCGCGCCGTGGCCTACCACGGCACCCCGCAGGGAGCCCTGTCGATCACCGGGCTGCCGGGGCTCAAGGCGCCCTTCGAACCGCTGGTGCCCGGCGCGCACAAGGTCGCCAACACCAACATCTACCGCGCCCCGGTCTTCGGCGACGACCCCGAGGCGTTCGGCCGCTGGACCGCCGACCAGATCGAGCAGCAGATCCTCTTCGAGGGCCCGGACACCGTGGCCGCGGTCTTCCTGGAGCCGGTGCAGAACGCGGGCGGCTGCTTCCCGCCCCCGCCCGGGTACTTCCAGCGGGTCCGCGAGATCTGCGACCGCCATGACGTGCTGCTCGTCTCGGACGAGGTCATCTGCGCCTTCGGGCGGCTGGGCACGATGTTCGCCTGCGACAAGTTCGGCTACGTCCCGGACATGATCACCTGCGCCAAGGCAATGACCTCCGGCTACTCCCCGATCGGCGCGTGCATCGTCTCCGACCGGCTCGCCGAGCCCTTCTACCAGGGCGACAACACCTTCCTGCACGGCTACACCTTCGGCGGCCATCCGGTCTCGGCCGCGGTGGCCCTCGCCAACCTCGACATCTTCGAACGCGAGGGGCTCAACCAGCACGTGCTGGACCACGAGGCCGCGTTCCGCTCCACCCTGGAGCGGCTGCACGACCTGCCGATCGTCGGCGATGTCCGGGGGGACGGTTTCTTCTACGGCATCGAGCTGGTGAAGGACAAGGCCACCAAGGAGTCCTTCGACGAGGAGGAGACCGAGCGGATCCTCTACGGCTTCCTCTCCAAGGCGCTGTACGAGAACGGGCTGTACTGCCGGGCCGACGACCGCGGCGACCCGGTCGTCCAGCTGGCGCCGCCGCTGATCGCCGACCAGACGCTCTTCGACGAGATCGAGCAGGTGCTGCGGACGGTGCTGACGGAGGCGTGGACCAAGCTCTGACACCCCCTCGGCCCGCCCCTTCGCGTCGAACGCGGCGTGCTCCGTGGGGCTCGCGAGCGCGGTGGCTCACGAGCGCGGTGGGCTCACGAGCGTCAGAGGGTCGGGAGCACCGTGGGGTTCGCGAGCGCGGTGGGCCCACGAGCGTCAGAGGGTCGGGTGCACCGTGGGGTTCGTGAGCGCCAAAGGTTCGCGAGCGCTGTAAGGCCCGCGAGCACTGCCAGATCCGCGAGCATCGCGAGGTGCGCGACCGCCCGGGGGCTACCACCTCCGTGCGCGTCACGACCACCGTGGGGTTCCAACGGCGCTGTACTGCGGGACCGCCATGGGGTTCCCGACCACGCTGTGCTCCACGATCGCCACGGGGTTCCCGACCGCCAGGGACGCGCTGCCGCCACGGGGTTCGCGACCACTACGCGGTTCACGCCCCCCATGCGGTTCACGCCTTCCAAGCGGTTCACGCCCACTTGAGGGCGAACCACAGCTCCATCCGGACGTCCGCGTCGCCGAGGTCCACCTCCAGCAGGGCCTCGACGCGGGCGATCCGCTGACGGACCGTATTGCGGTGCACCTCCAGCGCCACCGCCGTACGGTCCCAACCACCGTGCAGCGACAGCCACACCCGTAGCGTCTCCAGCAGCACCGGCGCGCCGTCGAGCGGTGCGAGCAGGGCACGGCCGTGCGCCCCCGCCTCGTCCGGGTCCACCAACGAGGCGACCCCGCCTGCGCGGGCCGGGCCGTGTCGCACCAACGGCACCCGCTCGGCGACGGCCCGCCGCAGCGCACGGACGGCGTCGGCGTCGCCGCGCGCCAGCTCGGCGGCCGGGACGGGTGCCCCGACGCCCAGCGTCCAGCCGGGCTGCGCCCGTATCCTGCCCTCGCCCGGGACGAGGGCGCACAGGGCGTCCCCGTCGAGGTCCACCAGCGGCGTCCCGAGCCCGGCCGCGAACGCGGCCGTGGCCAGCGGCCCGTCGTCCCGAACGCGGCCCCGCCGCCGCCCCCGCACCACGGTCCACAGTCCACCGCCTTCCGGGTCCTCGGAAACCGCGCCCACCCGCTCCGGACGCTCGGAAACCGCACCCACCCGCTCCGGGCCCTCGGAAGCCACGCCCACCCGCTCCGGGCCCTCGGAAACCGCACCCACCCGCTCCGGGCCCCCGGAAACCGCGCCCGCCTGTTCCAGCGAACGGCTCAACAGCCCCGCCACCCGCGCCGGTTCGGCGCCGAGCATCAGCCGGACCAGCGCCGCCGTGCGCTCGGCCTCGGCCGCGACCACCCGCCGCGCCGTCAGCAACGACAGCAGCACCACGGCCACACCGACGATCGCCCCGTCCGACCCGTCCCGGCGGGGCGCGCAGACGCCGAGCGCGAGCCGCCGGTCCTCCGGTCCCGCCGGACCGCCCAGTCCGTAGGCGGCCAGTTGCAGCTCCTCACCGGCCGCGCCGGTCGCCCTGCCCGCCGCCGAGGACGGCCCCGAGCGCAGCCGCGCCACGAGCGCGCCGAGCGCCGTACGGGCCTCCCGCGGCGGGCGCGGCCCGGCGGCCGCCGAGCTCCGCGCCATTCCGGCCCCGAAAAAGCGACCGTCCTACGCCCCGACGATGCTGGCCCAGTTGCCGCCAGTACGGCGGTACGGGGTCGCGGGCGG
>NZ_BBOX01000388.1 GCF_001553455.1 Streptomyces hygroscopicus subsp. hygroscopicus | reverse complement strand
GCCCGAAAAGCGCCGTCCACGCCCCGAGATGCTGGCCCAGTTGCCGCAGTACGGCCGGTACGGGGTGCGGGCGCGCCGCGGCCGTCGCCAGCGACTGCTGCGCCTCGGTGACGCGCCGCAGCTCAACGTGGCGGCGCTCGGCGATCGCGTCCCATACGGCGCTCGCGACGGCCGTGAAGGTCGTCTGCCGGGGGACCTCGACCAGCGGCAGCCCATGCCGGTCGCACGCCTCGACCAGTGCACGGGGCACCGTGTCGTGCACCGGCGCGATACCGAAGCCGAGGGCCGCCGCGCCCGCCTGGACCGTACGGGCCACATAGCGGTCCCAGTAGGTGCCCGCGCCCGCCGCCTCCGGGCAGTGGACCCCCGCGCTGAGCAGCAACTCGCCGCCCAGCAGGTATGGGACGGGGTCCTCCATCTCGCTGGTGTGGACGAAGTACACGGGCGTGTCCGTCTCGCGGGCGCCCGCGACCTGCCGCAGCCCCAGGGCGGGGTGACGGAGGAGGGTGGCGAGCGGGACGGGGGCCGTCGGGGGGACTCGGTCGTTCATCACGGCGGGCCTCGCGTGGGGTGGTTCGTCATACCCGGGGATCACCGGTGCACCCGGAGATCGTTCGCGCACCCCGGGGACCCTTCGTGCGTCCCGAGGATGCCTCCGCACACCCCGGAGATGCTGCGCACATCCCAGGGATGCCTCCGCACACCCCAGGGACCTTTCGCACATCCCGGGGATCGGGAGTGGAGGAAACGTACACTTCCCGGACGCTCCGGCGACACCTAGGGTCTGCGTCACTCCCTCCCCCGCCTCCCCACCATCTGACCCCGCGGACCACCGCCCTGCCCCCGCCCCGCGGATCGCCGGGACCTCCCCCGTCCCACGCGCCTCCGCTCTCCAGACCGCTACCCGACCCCCGCCGGACCGAGGAGCACCGCCATGACCGCTGTCGACTACACCGTGATCGTCGCCTATCTCGCGGGCATGCTCGCACTCGGCTGGTGGGGGATGCGCCGCACGACTTCCACCAGCGACTTCCTGGTCGCGGGCCGTCGGCTGGGGCCGGTCATGTACTCCGGGACGATGGCCGCGATCGTGCTCGGCGGCGCGTCCACCATCGGCGGTGTCGGGCTCGGCTATCAGTACGGGCTCTCCGGGGCCTGGATGGTCGTCACCATCGGCCTCGGGCTGCTGGCGCTGTCGGTCTTCTTCTCGGCGCGCATCGCCCGCCTGAAGGTCTACACGGTCAGCCAGATGCTGGATCTGCGCTACGGCGGCTCCTCCGGGCTGATATCGGGCATCGTGATGTGGGCCTACACCCTGATGCTGGCCGTCACCTCGACCATCGCCTACGCCACCATCTTCGATGTGATCTTCGGGCTGGACCGGGTCGTCGCCATCGTGCTCGGCGGGACGATCGTGGTCTGTTACTCGACGCTCGGCGGCATGTGGTCGATCACCCTCACCGACATGGTGCAGTTCGTGGTCAAGACGGTGGGCGTGCTCCTCCTGCTGCTGCCGATCGCGGTGGTCAAGGCGGGGGGCTTCGCCGCGATGAAGTCCGAGCTCCCCCATGGTTACTTCTCCCCCATGGGCATCGGCGGCCAGACCGTCTTCACCTATGTGCTCATCTACTCCTTCGGCATGCTGATCGGCCAGGACATCTGGCAGCGGGTCTTCACCGCCCGCGACGACCGGGTCGCCCGCCTCGGCGGCACCACTGCCGGTACCTACTGCCTGGCCTACGCGGTCGCGGGCGCGGTCATCGGCACGGCGGCGAAGGTGCTGTACCCGGAGCTGGGCACTCCGGACGACGCCTTCGCGACCATCGTCAAGGACGCCCTCCCGGTAGGAGTGAAGGGGCTGGTGCTGGCCGCCGCGCTGTCCGCGGTGATGTCCACCTCCTCGGGCGCGCTCATCGCCTGCGCGACGGTGGCGAACAACGACATCTGGGCCCGGCTGCGGGGACGGACGCTCCGTACGGGCGGCGCGTCCCACGACGAGGTCGGCGGCAACCGCGTCTTCATCCTCATCATGGGCGTCGCCGTGATCGGCATCTCCGTCGCGCTCAACAACGTGGTCGAGGCGCTGACCGTCGCCTACAACGTGCTGGTCGGCGGATTGTTGATGCCGATCCTGGGCGGGCTGCTGTGGAAGCGCGGCACGGGCGCGGGCGCACTGTCCTCGGTCGGCGTCGGCGGCCTTACGGTCATCGCGCTGATGATGTGGAAGGGCATCCTCGCCAACGAACCCATCTACGCCGGGCTGCTGGCCTCGCTGGTGGCGTATGTGGCGGTCAGCCTCGCCACCAGGCCCACCGACGCGGCGATCCTCGAGGTCTGGCGCCGCCGGCTCGCCGGGGAACCGGCCGTCCCCGCCTCCGAACCCGCCAGCCCGGCCACCGCGAACGCCTGACCCCGCCCCAGCTCGCACCCCTTCCCACGCATCCCCTTCCCACGTGCCCCCTTTCCTCGCGCTCCCGCCCACCTCACCATGCCGCCTCCGCAGGCACGCCACTCCCTGGGCACGTCCCCACACCGCCCCCTCCCATCGCGCATCCGCACGCCTCTCTGCACACGTCCCCGCGCCCCTCCTCGCGCACATCCACACCTGCTCCTACGCACCACCGTCAGAAAGGCACCACCCCATGCCCCTGTCCACCGCACAGCGAGCGCGTCACGGCGGCGATCTCGTCGTGGAGTCCCTCACCGCGCTCGGCGCGAGCACCGTGTTCGGACTTCCCGGACAGCACGCTCTCGGGGCGTTCGACGCGCTGCGGCGCTCCGGGCTCAGATATGTGGGGCTGCGGGTGGAGAACAACGCGGGGTTCGCCGCCGACGCCTTCGCTCGCGTCACCGGATCGGTCGCACCCCTGCTGGTGTCCACCGGGCCGGGGGCGCTCATGACGCTCGCCGCGCTGCAGGAGTCGGCGGCGGCGTCCGCGCCCGTCCTGGCCATCGGCAGCCAGGTGCCGACCGCCGGGCTCGGCGGTGGGCGCAAAGGCTATCTCCATGAACTCGTGGACCAGAAAGCCTCCTTCCGTGACATCGTCAAATCCGTCCATACCGTCCGTGCGGCCTCCCAGATCCCCTCCGCGCTCGCCGCCGCCTGGGCGTCCGCGCTGGAGGCGCCCGCCGGACCGGTGTGGCTGGAGATTCCGCAGGACGTGCTGCTCGCACCGGTCTCCGTGCCGCCGGTGACCTCCCTGCGCGCCGCGCCCCGTCCGCTGCCGCCCCGGTCCGAGCTGACGGCGGAGGCCGCGAGGCTGCTGAGCGGCGCCGAGCGTCCGGTGATCCTGGCCGGGGGCGGAGTGGTGCGCGCCGGAGCGCGGCAGGAACTGCGGGCACTGGCCGAGGCGCTGGACGCCCCGGTGGCCACGACCTTCGGCGGCAAGGGCGCGTTCCCGTGGGACCATCCGCTTTCGCTCCAGTCCTGGCTGGAGGACGCGCACACCACCGAGTTCCTGGAGGACGCCGACGTCCTGCTCGTCGTCGGCTCCGGGCTCGGTGAACTCTCCTCCAACTACCACACCTTCCGCCCGCGTGGCCGTCTCGTGCAGATCGAGGCCGACCTCGGGAAGCTGGAGTCCAACCATCCGGCGCTCGGCATCCACGCCGACGCCCGTGAGGCTCTGGCCGCCCTGGCCGAGGCCGTCGCGCCCCGCCCTCCGGGCACGGCGGCCAAGGCCGCGGCCGGGCTCCTCACCCGGGTGCGGGACCGGATCGAGGCGCAGGGCCTGGAACTGGAGCAGCGGGTGCTGCGTTCGGTGCGGCAGGCACTGCCCGATGACTCCCCCAGCTTCTGGGACATGACGATCCTCTCCTACTGGGCCTGGTCCGCCTTCGACCCGCGCACGGGCGCTCTGCACTCGGCGCAGGGCGCGGGCGGTCTCGGCTACGGCTTCCCGGCCGCCCTCGGAGCCGCCGTCGCGGACTGCGACCGGCCGGTGCTGGCCGTATCGGGCGACGGCGGCGCGATGTACTCGGTCTCCGAACTCGCCACCGCCCGGCAGTACCGGCTGCCCGTCACCTGGCTGATCGTGGACGACGGCGGTTACGGCATTCTGCGCGAGTACATGACGGACGCGTTCGGCGAGGCGACCGGCACCGAGCTGTCCCGTCCCGACTTCGTGGCGCTCGCCGAGTCCTTCGGCGTCCCCGCGGTCCGTACCACACCCGAACGGCTGCGTGCGGACCTCGCCGCCGCGCTCGCGGCCCCCGGACCGTCGGTCGTGGTGCTGCCCGCGCTGCTGCGGATGTACGCGCCCACCCACCTCGACCGGCTCACCGGCGACGGGGCCCACGGCGGCCCCGGGCCCGATCAGGGCTGATCGGAGGAAATGGGGGCCACCCGCGCCGAGCCTGGGCGCGGGCCCCCACCCGAGTCCTTACCGTGCCAGTGACCCATTGGCTTCGCGCTCGTTCACCCAACCGGGGGAATGAGACGATCGCAGGTAAGGCGAGGTGCTCGGGATGGTGGCTCCGCCGGACGACGACGTGCTCTCGGCACGCACCGTGTCATACGCCTACGGCGGCTCGCCCGCCCTCATCAGGGTCTCCGTCAGCGCCCAGCAGAGCGAGATCCTCGCCGTCACCGGTCCGCGCGGCTGCGGCAAGACCACCCTGCTCAAATGCCTGGCGGGCCAACTCGTCCCCGACAGCGGTGAAGTGTGGTTCAAGGGCGCTCCCGTGCACTCCCTCCCCCCGCTCGGTCTCGAACGGCTGCGGCGCGACCACTTCGGCTGGATCGGCACCGAACCCCAGCTGGTCCCCGAGCTCACTGCCTGGGAGAACGCCGCACTGGCCCTGCTGCTGCGCGGCACCGGACGGCGCGCCGCGAAGAGTGCCGCATACGAATGGCTGGACCGGCTCGACGTGGGCGAAT
This sequence comes from Streptomyces hygroscopicus subsp. hygroscopicus, assembly GCF_001553455.1. GTDB lineage: Bacteria > Actinomycetota > Actinomycetes > Streptomycetales > Streptomycetaceae > Streptomyces > Streptomyces hygroscopicus. The sequence continues at coordinate 8,916 of NZ_BBOX01000388.1, read as the reverse complement.
GTGCCCGGGCGCGCCCCGCCGCGCTGCTGCAGTCCCAACGCCAGCGCGTCGCCATCGCCCGTGCGCTGGCCGCCGAGCCCGGCGTGCTCTTCGCCGACGAGCCCACCGCACCGCTGCACCGGGCCGACCGCGCCCAGGTGCTGCGCACCCTCACCTCGGCGGCCCGCTCCCATGGCATCACCGTCGTCCTCGCGACGCATGAGCCGGAGGTGGCCACCCTCGCCGACCACACCGTCTCCCTGCTCGACGGCCGCCGGGTGGACTCGGACCCCTCCGAGGCGGAAGGCAGGGCCGCGTGCTCAGCCTCCGCCTGACCCGCGGTGCCCGCCCGCTGGTGCTGCTGCGGCGGTCGCTGGTCACCGTCGCCGCGGCGGGCGCGAGCTTTCTGCTGCTGTGCGCCCTGGGGTTCGCCTCCGGCCATCCGTCCGACTCGCAGGGCGCGGTGGGGCGGCTGCTGTGGTGCGTGGTACCGCTGGCCACAACCGTCCACCTGGCCGTCGCCGTGGGCCGTGCCGACCCCAGCACCGGGCCGGGCCCCGGTTTCACCGCGGCCGGGCTCGGCCCGGCCCGTTCGGCGCTGCTCACGGCGGCCTCGATGGCGACCGCCTGTGCGCTCGGCGGTGCGCTGGCGCTGCTGACCTTTCTGCATCTGCGCGGCGACCTCGGCGGCTCCTGGCTGGGCTGGGCGGGGAACGGCGCGGCGAGCCGACAACTCGGCGGCGGGCAGCCGCTGCCGCCGGCCGGCACGGTCACTCTGATCGCCGTCGTCCCCGTGCTGGTGGCCGGCGCGTGTGCGGCCGGGCTGTGGCCCCGGCAGCCGCGGACCGGGCACCCGCCGGCCCGCGGACCGCGGGGTGCCCGCCGCCCGGCGGTCCCGGCCCGGCCCACCGTCGTGACGGGGCCGGTCGGGCCACGACCCCACCATGCCACCTCCGGACTTCCGTGGGGCATCGCGCTGACCGCGGCCGGACTCGCCCTCCAGACGTACGCGAGCGGCGACGCGCCCCCGCGCCCCGACGCCGTGTTCGCCGTGCCTGGCCGTCTCGACGGTAACCCGCCTGGTGTGGTGGGCGGCTGGGCCCTGGCGGCGATCGGCCTGGTGCTGGCCGGGCCCGGCCTCATCCATCTGTGCGGCGCGCTGCTGGCCGTAGGGCGACCGGGCGTGCTGCGGCTGCTGGCCGGGCGCGTGCTCCAGCAGGAGGCCGGACTGATCGGACGTCCGGTCGGCGTGCTGTGCGTGCTGGGCTCCGCCGCGTACACCGTCCTGGAGCTGTACGGAAGGGCTTCCGGGCCGTCCGGCGCCCATGCCTTCGGCCCGCTCACCGGTCTGGGCGCGGCCCTGGTCACGCTGTGCGCCGCGGCCACGACCGTGACGGCGGTGCTGGAAGCGAGGAGCGCACGCGGGCGAACGACCGCCGCCCTGCTGCGTCTCGGCGCCCCGGCCAGGCTGCTCCGCGGGGCGGCCGCGCTGCGCGCGACGGCCCTGCTGGCGCTCCTGGTGCCGCTGGTGTGGGTGGTGGCACATCTCACGGCGATGCCGTTCCGCCGCTGAAGGTCTGTGGTGTTCACCCCTGGAGTGTGCGGCCCCGCGGCTCGGTCGCGCTCCTCACCATCCACAGCCCACCACCTCCGGTGTGATTAGCATGTCGGCGTGCAGGAACCAGACCGCGAAATAGAGTCCATCGAGGAGTTCGACCAGGTCGTCGCCCGCGGCACCCTGGCCGGGTTCCGGGTCCAGTCCGTGGACCTGACGGGCCGTACGGCCGCGCTCCTCTCCACCGACACCAGCGAGGCGGTCTTCCTCGGCTGTCCGATGGAGTCGGAGGCGGCGGCGACGGTGCGGGCCAGGGGTGCGCTGGTGTTCCCACCGGTGCCGGATCTGCCGTTCGATCCGTACCGCGGCACTCTCTACTCGCCCGCGGAACTCTTCGACGGCCTCGCCGAGCACGGTTACGCACGGACACCGGACGCCCTCGCCTACGCCTGGTTCCAGCGGACCAAGACGGACGGCGACATCTTCGCCTCGATGCTGCGCTCCATCCACGACGACGCGATCTCCGACGCGCTCGACGAACTCCTCGTCGGGACACGAGTGGTGGGCGTCATGGGCGGCCACGCGCTGGAGCGCGGCACCATCGGGTACGCGGGCGCCGCGCGCCTCGGGCGGACCCTGGCACGGGCCGGCCTCACGGTCGCAACGGGCGGTGGGCCGGGCGCGATGGAGGCCGCGAACCTGGGTGCCTACGCGGCCCCGTACGAGGACGCGATGCTGGACGAGTCGCTCGAACTGCTCGGCAAGACGCCCTCCTTCCGGCCGTCCGTCGGGGCGTGGGCCGAGGCCGCCTTCGCGGTGCGTGAACGCTGGCCGGACGGCGGGGCGTCGGTCGGCATCCCGACCTGGTTCTACGGGCACGAGCCGCCGAGCGCGTTCGCCTCGCACATCGCCAAGTACTTCGCCAACGCCACCCGCGAGGACGGCCTGCTGGCCCGCTCGACCGCGGGCGTGGTCTTCCTGCCGGGCGCCGCCGGCACCGTCCAGGAGATCTTCGACAACGCGACGCCGAACTACTACGAGTCGCGCGGTGAGCCGACCCCGATGGTGCTGGTGGACCGGGACCACTGGACCCGGCGGCTGCCGGCCTGGCCGCTGCTCGAAGCACTCTCGGCGGGACGGTCGATGAAGGCCCGTATCGCGCTGGTGGACTCGGTGGACGAGGCGCCCGGGGCGCTGCTGTCCCTGCTGGGCTGAATCGGCGTCAGGGCGCGGGGTCCAGGACCACCACGTCCGCCGGGTCGAAGGCCACCCCGACCCGGGCCCCGGCCTCCGGGGCGTCCCGCAGGGCGCAGGACGCCTCCAGACGCGGCGCGGCAGGGTCCGACGGCGCCAGGACGAGCGTCACATGGTCGCCGCGGAAGGTGCGCGCCGCCACGGTGCACGCCAGCCCCTCCCCGGGGTCCGTCAACCGCACCCCGGCCGGGCGGACCAGCAGCCTGCCGGGGCCCGGCCGGGAGCCGGGCGGCACCGGCAGCTTGCCCCAGCAGGTGTCGGCGACCTCGCCGTGCACGATCGCCTCGACCACGTTGTCGAAGCCGAGGAAGCGGGCGACGAACTCGGTGCCGGGCCGCCGCCACACCTCCAGCGGGGTGCCGGTCCGGGCGATCCGGCCGTTCTCCATCACCACCACCCGGTCCGCGAGCGCGAACGCCTCCCCCTGGTCGTGGGTGACCGCGAGGACGGTGGTCCCCAGCCGCTCGAAGAGTTCGCGCAACTCCACGACCAGCCGCTCCCGCAGCCCCCGGTCGAGCTGGCCCAGCGGCTCGTCCAGCATCAGCAGCTTGGGGCGCGGGGCCAGCGCGCGGGCGAGCGCCACCCGCTGCTGCTCCCCGCCGGAGAGCGAGTCGACGGGTCGGCGCTGGGCCCCCGGCAGCCCCACCAGCTCCAGCAGTTCGGCGACCCGTCGGTCCGCCTCCGCGCGGCCCACCTTGCGCATCCGCAGGCCGAAGGCGACGTTGCCGCCCACGTCCCGCTGCGGGAACAGCTGGTGGTCCTGGAACATCAGCCCCACCCCGCGCCGGTGGGCGGGCACCCCGCTCTGATCGCGTCCGGCGAGCCACACCCGGCCGGTGTCGGCGGGCTGGAGCCCGGCCACCACGCGCAGCATGGTGGACTTGCCACTTCCGCTCGGGCCCAGCACACAGACCGTCTCGTGCTCGGCGACCTCCAGGTCCACGGCGTCCAGCGCGTCGCGTCCGCCGAACCTCACGGTCACCTCGTCCAGTCGCAGCAGCGTCATTCAGAACTCTCCGGAACGGTCGGTGCGGATGCGCTCGAGCGCCAGCAGCGATCCGGCGCAGACCAGCATCAGGATCGTGCTCAGGGCCATCGCCTGCCCATAGGTGAGCTGCCCGGCCCGCCCCAGGAAGCGGGCGATGGCCACCGGGAGCGTCGGATGGTCGGGGCGTGCGAGGAAGACGGTCGCCCCGAACTCGCCCAGGGAGACGGCGAACGCGAAGCCCGCCGCGACCGCCACGGCCCGTCCGACCAGCGGCAGGTCCACCTCCCGCCAGACCCGCCACGGGGACGCCCCGAGCACAGCCGCCGCCTCCCGGAGCCGGTGGTCCACCGCCCGCAGCACGGGCAGCATGGTCCGCACGACGAAGGGCACGCCCACCAGGGCCTGGGCGAGCGGCACCAGGATCCAGGAGGCACGCAGGTCCAGCGGGGGCTCGTCGAGGGCGATCAGGAACCCGAAGCCCACGGTGACGGCCGAGGTGCCCAGCGGCAGCATCAGCAGCGCGTCGAAGCCCCGCACCAGCCTCCCCGCCCTACGGGTGAGCGCGGCGGCGGCGAGACCGCCCACGACGAGGGCGAAGACGGTGGCGACGGCCGCGTACCGCAGGGAGTTCCCGACGGCCTCCAGGGGGGCCACGAAGAAGGTGCCCCCGCTGTCGGCGGCCGACCGCAGCGCCTCGTAGTAGGTGAAGCCGTAGCCGTCCGGCCCGTGCAGCGAGCGCTCCACCAGCACCGCGAGCGGTGTCACGATCAACAGCGCGACCACCGCCAGCACCCCCCACAGCAGCGCCCACTGGGCCGAGCCCTTCGGGCGGCGTGCCGTGCGGCCGGGATCGACGAGCCGCAGGGCGCTCTCCCGGCGCCTTACGGTCCACGCGTGCAGGGCCAGGACGGCCGCGACCGCGGCGAACTGGACGATGCTGAGCACGGCGGCCGTGGGGAGGTCGAGCAGCTGCGCGGTCTCCCGGTAGATCGCCACCTCCAGGGTGGCGTAGCGGGGACCGCCGAGGATCTGGATCACTCCGAAGGAGGTGAAGGTGAACAGGAACACCATCAGCGCGGCGGCGGCCACGGCGGGCGCCAGCGCGGGCAGCGTCACCCGGCGCCAGGCCGACAGCCGGCTCGCACCGAGCACGCGAGCGGCCTCCTCCTGACGCGGATCGAGCTGGGCCCACAGCCCGCCGACGGTCCGTACGACCACCGCGTAGTTGAAGAAGACATGGGCCAGGAGGATCGCCCAGACGGAGGTGTCCAGCCGTACGCCCCACAGCTCGTCCAGCAGCCCGCCCCGGCCGAGCAGGGCCAGGAAGGCCGATCCGGCGACGACGGTCGGCAGGACGAACGGTACGGTCACCACGGCCCGCAGCAGCCCCTTGCCGGGGAAGTCGAAACGGGCGAAGACATAGGCGCCGGGGAGCGCCACCGCGAGCGTCAGGGCGGTCGAGGCCACCGCCTGCCAGCAGGTGAACCACAGGACGTCCAGCGTCGCCGGATCCGACATCACCTCGGCGATCCGGCCGAACCGCCACCGCCCGCCGACGCGCAGCCCCCGGGTGACGATGGCGGCCACGGGATAGGCGAAGAAGACCGCGAAGAAGGCGAGCGGCACGGCCATCAGGGCGAGCCGGAGGGCGGTCGCGCGCCGGCCGCCGCCGTCGGCCTTACCGGTCTCACGGCGGCCGCCGGCCGCCTTACGGTTCTCGCGGGGCTCTACAGGACCAGCGAGGACCATGTCTTGACCCACGACTCACGGTTCTTGGCGATCTTCTGCGGCGCCAGGGTGGCCGGGTCGGCGATCCTGACCCCGTACCGGGTGAACAGCTCGGGCAGCTCGGCGTCCTCGCGCGCCGGGTTGACGTACATGTTCAGCGGGACGTCCTCCTGGAACCGCTTGCTCAGCAGGAAGTCCAGCAGCGCCTTGCCGCCCTTGGTGTTGCCCGCGCCGTTCAGCAGCCCGGCGAACTCGACCTGCCGGAAGCAGGTGCCCGTCGCCACCCCGGTGGGGGCCTTGGCGGGCTTGGTCTTGGCGTCGGCCACCTCGGCGGGCGGGCTCGACGCGTAGGAGACGACGAGCGGCCGGTCGCCCTTGCCACCGCCGGCCGAGCCGGTGAACCGGTCGTTGTACGCCTGCTCCCAGCCGTCTACCACCTCCACCCCATTGGCCCGCAGCTTCTTCCAGTAGCCCTTCCAGCCGTCGTCGCCGTACTTCGCCGCCGTGGCGAGCAGGAAGCCGAGACCGGGGGACGAGGTGGCCGCGTTCTCGGTGACCAGGAGGTTCTTGTAGGCGGGCTTGGTCAGGTCGTCGAGCGTCCGGGGCGGCGCCAGCTTCTTGTCGGCGAAGTACCCACGGTCGTAGTTGACGCAGATGTCGCCGAAGTCGACCGGGGTGACGCGGTGCTCGGACCGGTCGAGCTGAAGGGCCGCCGGCACCTTGTCGAGGCCCTTCGCCGTGTAGGGGGTGAACAGATCGTTGTCGAGCGCGCGGGACAGCAGGGTGTTGTCGACGCCGAAGAACACATCGCCCTGGGGGTTGCCCTTGGAGAGGATCGCCTGGTTGACGGCGGCCCCGGCGTCGCCACCGGCCTGCACCCGCACCTTGTAGCCGGTCTCCTTGGTGAACTCCTTGAGAACCGCCTTGGAGGCCGCGAACGAGTCGTGGGTGACCAGGGTGACCGTCTTGGAGTCCGAGCCGCCCCCGGAGTCCTCGCCGCAGCCGACGAGCGCGCCCAAGGCCAGTGAGCCGAGGAGGGTGGCTGAGATGGCATGCCGAAGCTGGCTGTTCATGGTGATGCTGACTCCCTACGCCGGTATGACCCGGATCAGGTCCGAGGGTCTGCGGCCGTGCCGCACTCTCAGCGCTCTGAGCGCTCCCCTGTCGGAATGTTCACTTGTACGAAGGTGTGTTGCTACGACGATCGTGGCGGTTCCATGACGCCATGACGCTCCGGCACCGTATCAGGCCCGCCCTCAGCGCTCCGAAGCCGCCAGCTGCCCGCAGGCCCCGTCGATCTCCTGCCCCCGGGTGTCCCGGACGGTCACCGGCACCCCGTGGGCCTCCAGGGCCGCCACGAACGCCTTCTCGTCCTCGGGCCGGGACGCCGTCCACTTGGAGCCCGGCGTCGGGTTGAGCGGGATGAGGTTGACGTGCACCCGGCGGCCCTTGAGCAGCCGGCCGAGCAGATCGGCACGCCACGCCTGGTCGTTGATGTCCTTGATCAGCGCGTACTCGATGGAGACCCGGCGGCCGGACTTCTCCGCGTACTCCCACGCGGCGTCCAGGACTTCGCGCACCTTCCAGCGCGTGTTGACCGGGACGAGCGTGTCGCGCAGCTCGTCGTCGGGCGCGTGCAGCGAGACCGCGAGCCGGCATTTGAATCCCTCGTCAGCGAACCGCAGCATCGCCGGGACCAGGCCGACGGTGGAGACGGTGATGCCGCGCTGCGAAAGCCCGAGGCCGTCGGGCTCGGGATCGGTGAGCCGGCGGATGGCACCGACGACGCGGTTGTAGTTGGCCAGCGGCTCGCCCATGCCCATGAAGACGATGTTGGACAACCGGGCCGGCCCGCCCGGGATCTCACCGTCGCGCAGGGCCCGCATCCCGTCGACGATCTGGTGCACGATCTCGGCGGTGGACAGGTTGCGGTCCAGGCCCGCCTGTCCGGTGGCGCAGAACGGGCAGTTCATCCCGCAGCCGGCCTGTGAGCTGATGCACATGGTGACCCGGTCCGGGTAGCGCATCAGAACGGACTCCACGAGCGTGCCGTCGAAGAGCCGCCACAGCGTCTTGCGCGTGGTGTCGTCGTCACAGCTGATGTGCCGCACCACGCTCATCAGCTCCGGCAGCAGCCCGGCGGCCAGCTTCTCGCGCGCTGCCGCCGGTATGTCGGTCCACTGGGCGGGGTCGTCGGCATAGCGGGCGAAGTAGTGACGCGAGACCTGACCGGCCCGGAAGGGCTTCTCCCCGAGGGCGGCGACGGCCTCCCTGCGCTCGGCGGGCGTGAGGTCGGCGAGATGCCGCGGGGGCTTCTTGGCCCCACGCGGCGCGACGAAGGTGAGTTCTCCGGGCTTAGGCATGGTTTTCCCAGTGTCGCAGACGTACGAAGGGCCCCGCGCCAGGAGCGGCGCGGGGCCCGTGGGCGGGGGTGGTCAGCCGCCGCCCACGAAGATCACCAGCAGCAGCCAGACCACCGGCGCGGTGGGCAGCAGCGAGTCGAGCCGGTCCATGATCCCGCCATGGCCGGGCAGCAGCTTGCCCATGTCCTTGATGCCGAGGTCCCGCTTGATCATGGACTCGCCGAGGTCGCCGAGGGTGGCGCTGACCGCGACGGCGAGGCCGAGCAGCAGGCCCTGCCACCAGACGCCGTCGTCGATGAGGTACTGCATGCACAGCGCGCCCGCGACCATGGCGAAGGTCACCGCGCCCAGCAGCCCCTCGCGGGTCTTGCCGGGGCTGATGCGCGGCGCCAGCGGATGCTTGCCGAAGCGCCAGCCCACCGCGTACGCCCCCGTGTCGCTGACCACGGTCAGCAGCAGGAAGGTGAGGACCCGCCACGGGCCGTCCCCGGTGTCGAGCATGAGCGCCACGAAAGTGGCCAGAAATGGCACATAGAAGGCGGTGAAAACGCCCGCCGTGACATCCCTGAGGTAGTCGTCGGGCGGTTCGGTCATCCGCCAGACCAGCACCGCGAGCGCCGTGAGCGCCACCGCCACCACGGCGCCCTGGGCACCGCGCACATAGCCGGCGACGACCATGGCGACCCCGCCGACGGCGAGCGGCACCAGGGGGACCCGGATGTCCTTGCGCTCGGCCAGCCGCGAGGTCAGCTCCCAGAGCCCGACCACCACCGCGACCGCGATCACGCCGATGAACACCGGCTTGTAGATGAAGAGCGAGGCCACGATGATCACGCCGAGGCCGACGCCCACCCCTATCGCGGCGGGCAGGTTACGGCCCGCGCTCTTCTTCTTCCCCGGCCCGGCACCGGCGCCGCGCGCACCGTCGGCCGGGGCCGGGTCGGGCGCGGGGTCGGGGGGCGTCGGCGGGCGGCCCGCGGGCTGCCGGGACCCGGACTGCGGCTCCCGCTCGTCGCGGAAGAGGGGGCCGCCCAGCCGGGCGGCCCCCC
>NZ_BBOX01000387.1 GCF_001553455.1 Streptomyces hygroscopicus subsp. hygroscopicus | reverse complement strand
GGTGAAGCCCGCCAGCGTGGCGGGCGTGCCCCGACCTGGCGTCCCAGAGCCATCTGCTGAGGAGCCGGTCCCGCCGCAGCTGCCCGCTCAGGGGGTGCCCCTCGCTGCGACGGCCGTTCCCCGGCAGGACCGCAGCGGCCAGGACGCGCTTGGCGATCGCGCCCCAGCGGCCGGTGTGGATCCGCTGGACGATCCCGACCCGCAAACCGCGGCCGACGCCGCGACCGTTGAGAACCTGCTGCGCTGCTGGGTACGGGAGAATGGCCTCATGCGGCCGGACGAGGACACTCTGCGCATTCCCCTCCCTGCCAGCGGAACCGTCCTCCTCGTCCCGGTGCGCTACTGGTCGCCCACCGGCTGGCACCGTTTCGGCCCGCCGCTGCTGGAGCACGGGCCCCATGACGCACCCGCTGTCGGAGCGGTCACCCTCGCGGCCCTGCTCACCCGCGAGGCGACGTACAGCGCGCGGCGGGACGACCCCGACGCGGACGCCACCGAACTCGTCGGCCGTGTCGCGGACTCCGTACGACGCACCGCCCACTTCCTCGCTCACCGCCGGGCCGCACCCGCCGATCCGGGCGCGAGCACCCCGTTTCTCAGCGCGGAACAGTCCCTCCTGTTCGGTCACCCCCTGCATCCCACACCCAAGAGCCGCGAGGGCCTCTCGGACACCGAATCCACCATCTGCTCACCGGAATCACGTGGTTCCTTCCCCCTTCACTGGATCGCGGTGGACCGGTCCGTTCTGGCCTGCGAGTCGGCCTGGACCGAGCGTGGCCGGACCGTACCCGCCGAGCGACTCGCCCTCTCCCTGGCGGGCAGCGGTCTCCAACTGCCCGCCGGAACCGTGCCCATGCCGCTCCATCCCTGGCAGGCGCGGGAGGTCCGGCACCGGCCGGACGCCGCCGCGCTCTTCGACGCCGGCCTGTTGCACGACCTCGGACCGGCGGGAGGGCACTGGCACCCCACATCCTCGGTCCGCACCGTCTACCGACCCGGCGCGCCCGCCATGCTGAAACTCTCCCTCGGCCTGCGGATCACCAACTCCCGTCGTGAGAACCTCCGTAAAGAACTCCGCCGCGGCGTCGAGGTGCACCGGCTGCTCCGCAGCGGACTGGCCGAGCAGTGGCGGGCGGCCTTCTCCGGATTCCCGGGCTTCGACATCGTCCGGGACCCGGCCTGGCTCGCCGTCGACGGCCCGGATGGCGACCCGCTGACCGGTCTTGACGTCGTCATCCGGCACAACCCGTTCGGGCCGGGTGACGACGCCGTCTGCGTCGCCGGACTCCTCGCGCTGCGCCCCTGGCCCGGACAGCCGGTGATGCGCTCCAGGCTCGCCCACCTCGTCGCCCGGCTCGCCGCCGGCACCGGCCGTTCTACGGCGGCGGTCGGCGCCGAGTGGTTCCTGCGCTATCTGCACACGGTCGTACGCCCCGTGCTCTGGCTGGACGGAGAGGCCGGCGTCGCGCTGGAGGCGCATCAGCAGAACACTCTGGTGCTGCTGGACCCCGACGGCTGGCCGATCGGCGGGCGCTACCGGGACAACCAGGGCTACTACTTCCGCGCGTCCCGGCACGCCGAACTGCAACGCCGGCTGCCCGGTATCGGTGGCCGCAGCGACACCTTCGTTCCCGATGAGGTCGTCGACGAGCGGTTCGCCTACTACCTCGGTGTCAACAACGTCCTCGGACTGATCGGCGCCTTCGGGGCCCAGCGACTCGCCGACGAGCGCGTCCTGCTGGCCGCGTTCCGCCGGTTTCTCGCCGACGCCGCGTCCGGCCCCGGCAGGACCCGCTCGCCTCTCCCCGCGCGGCTCCTGGAGACCCCCACCCTTCGTTGCAAGGCCAATCTGCTCACTCGGCTGCGCGGTCTGGACGAACTCGTGGGACCGGTGGACACCCAGTCCGTCTATGTGACCATCGCCAACCCCCTCGCCATGTCCGTCACCACCGCTGTCTCCCCCACGGCCTGATTCCGCGAACCCGGCGAACCCTGATGCCGCGACCCCGCGCTTCCGCGACCCCGCGATCACGCCCCTCACCCTCACGTCCCTGACGACGTGCCGAGACCCACGAGAGGAGAGCGTCGCCGTGCCGCACACCGACCCCACCCCGAGCTCCAGCACCGACGACACCATCGACATGCGGTTGCGCCAGGAAGAGGACACCGCACACCTCATCGACCTGGACTCCACCGGGCCGGAGGCCGACGACCGGCCGGATCTGCTCGACCACATCGCCGAATGGGGAGCCGTCAAGACCTCGGCGGGCGCCTTCCAGCTCGTCCCGGTCCGCATCGGACGCGATCTACGACTCATCGCGCGGTGGATGAACGACCCCTCCGTCGCCGCCTTCTGGGAACTCGACGGCCCTGACGAGACCACCGCGAGCCACCTCGGCGGCCAGCTCGACGGCGATGGCCGCAGCGTGCCCTGTCTGGGCGTCCTTGACGGTGTCCCGATGAGCTATTGGGAGGTGTACCGCGCCGATCTGGACCCGCTCGCGCGCCACTACCCGGCTCGGCCGCATGACACGGGTATCCACCTGCTCATCGGCCGGGTCAGCGATCGTGGCCGCGGTCTGGGGACGACCCTGCTCCGCGCGGCCGCCGATCTCGTGCTCGAGCACCGCCCGTCCTGTACCCGGGTCGTGGCCGAACCTGATCTTCGCAACACCCCCTCCGTCGCGGCCTTCCTCGGCGCCGGCTTCCGCTTCTCGGCGGAAGTCGAACTACCCGGCAAACGCGCCGCGCTGATGCTGCGCGACCGCGCCCTGCGACACGTGCTGTGACAGGCGTTGCCACAGGCGTTTTCACAGGTGTTGTGACACGTCTTGTGAAGCTCCGCGACCATCCGTGACCCCCCGAGTGATCCCGCCTCGATGCGAGGCTCTGCTGTTGATACACCGCCCGGCCGGTCCCGGTTCCCACCAAGTGCAGGTCTCCCGGGTTCCGCACCCGGCCGAAACCGTCCGTCACCGCCCCCACCGACAGGAGTGATGTCGGTGCCGCCCCGTAGGCTGGCAGCCCTATGACTGAATCGTCCTCGCCTCCACTCGCCGATCTGCTGCACGCCGCCGTCACCGCCGTCGGCGGCACCGAGCGCCCTGGTCAGACCGCCATGGCCCAAGCCGTGGCGGAGGCGATCGACGACGGCTCCCACCTGCTGGTTCAGGCCGGCACCGGCACCGGGAAGTCCCTCGGCTATCTGGTGCCCGCCCTCGCCCACGGTGAGCGTGTCGTCGTCGCCACGGCGACCCTCGCCCTGCAGCGGCAGCTGGTCGAGCGGGACCTGCCCCGCACCGTGGAGGCGCTGCATCCGCTGCTGCGCCGCCGCCCCGAGTTCGCCATGCTCAAGGGCCGCTCCAACTATCTGTGCCTGCACCGGCTCCACGAGGGCGTCCCGCAGGAGGACGCTGATGAGTCCGGTCTCTTCGACCCCTTCGAGGCCGCCGCACCCACCAGCAGGCTCGGCAAGGACCTGCTGCGGTTGCGCGACTGGTCGGACGAGACCGAGACCGGTGACCGGGACGATCTGACCCCCGGAGTCTCGGATCGTGCCTGGTCCCAGGTGTCGGTCACGTCCCGGGAGTGCCTCGGTGCGTCCAAATGCGCCTATGGAGCGGAGTGCTTCGCCGAGGCCGCCCGTGAGCGGGCCAAGCTCGCCGAGGTGGTCGTCACCAATCACGCGCTGCTCGCCATCGACGCCATCGAGGGCGCCCCGGTGCTGCCGAGCCACGAGGTGCTGATCGTCGACGAGGCCCATGAGCTGGTCTCCCGGGTCACCGGAGTCGCGAGCGGAGAGCTCACCCCCGGCCAGGTCAACCGCGCCGTGCGGCGAGCCGCCAAGCTGGTCAACGAGCAGGCGGCGGACGCCCTCCAGACCGCCTCGGAGGGTTTTGAGCGGCTGATGGAGCTCGCCCTGCCCGGCCGCCTCGAAAAGATCCCCGAGGACCTCGGGCATGTGCTGATGGCGTTGCGCGACGCGGCCCGCACCGTGATCTCGGCGCTCGGCGCCACACGGGACGCCTCGGTCAAGGACGAGGACGCGGTCCGCAAGCAGGCGCTGGGCTCCGTGGAGAACATCCACCAGGTGGCCGAGCGGATCGTGGAGGGATCCGAGTACGACGTCGTCTGGTACGAGCGGCACGACCGCTTTGGCGCCTCGCTGCGGGTCGCCCCGCTCTCCGTGTCCGGGCTGTTGCGCGAGAAGCTGTTCGAGGACCGGTCCGTCGTCCTCACCTCCGCCACGCTCAAGCTCGGCGGGGACTTCAACGGGGTGGCCGCCTCCCTCGGCCTCGCCCCCGAGAGCCCGCAGGACCCGGAGGGCGGCGAGGACGCCGCGCCGCGCTGGCAGGGCCTCGACGTCGGCTCGCCCTTCGACTACTCGAAGCAGGGGATCCTCTACGTCGCCAAGCATCTCGCCCAGCCCGGCCGCGACGGCAGCCGCGCCGACATGCTCGATGAGCTCGCCGAGCTGGTGGAGGCCGCCGGGGGCCGCACACTCGGGCTGTTCTCGTCGATGCGCGCCGCCCAGACGGCCGCGGAGGAGCTGCGCGGGCGTCTCGACATGCCGATCCTCCTCCAGGGTGAGGAGACGCTGGGCGAGCTGATCCGTGCCTTCGCCGCCGATGCCAGGACCTGCTTGTTCGGCACGCTGTCCCTTTGGCAGGGCGTCGATGTGCCGGGCCCCAGCTGTCAGCTGGTGGTCATGGACCGGGTGCCCTTCCCGCGTCCCGACGACCCTCTGATGAGCGCCCGCCAGAAGGCGGTGGAGGAGGCCGGCGGCAATGGCTTCATGGCCGTCGCCGCCACCCATGCCGCCCTGCTCATGGCCCAGGGAGCGGGCCGGCTGGTGCGGGCCTCGGGCGACCGGGGCATCGTCGCCGTCCTGGATCCGCGTGTCGAGCGGGCTCGGTACGGGTCGTTCCTCCGCAAGTCCATGCCGGACTTCTGGTACACGACCGACCGCAATCAGGTGCGCCGCTCGCTGGCCGCCATCGACGCGGCGGCCAAGGCCCAGGGGGCCTAGGCGCGCTCTCCGGAGGTGTTGGTGACGGGCGACGCGCTGTGCGGGGTGCTTGAACGTCAGGCCCCGTTTCCCGACTGGCTGACTGGTACCACTGCCACCGGGCCTTACACCGGAATCAGCGGCAGTACCTCAGCCAGTCGCGTCACTGTCCTCTCCGGACTGCCCACCCATGGACGGCCGGATACAGCAGGGCCCCGGAACCGGCGCAGTGGTCCCGGGGCCCGGTCGTGGGGCACGCTAGGGCGCACCTCGATCCGGCGCGCTCAGACGCGCCGCAGCACCGCGACCACCTTGCCCAGGATGGTGGCCTCGTCACCGGGGATCGGCTGGTAGGCGGCGTTGTGCGGGAGCAGCCATACGTGGCCGTCCTCGCGCTTGAAGCGCTTCACCGTGGCCTCACCGTCGAGCATGGCGGCGACGATGTCGCCGTTCTCGGCGACAGGCTGACGGCGCACCGTCACCCAGTCCCCGTCGCAGATGGCGGCTTCGATCATGGAGTCGCCGACCACCTTCAGCACGAAGAGCTCACCGTCGCCGACCAGCTGCCGGGGGAGCGGGAAGACATCTTCGACCGACTCCTCGGCGAGGATCGGGCCACCGGCCGCGATCCGGCCGACCAGCGGCACATAGGAGGCGGCGGGCTTGCCCGTAGTGTCCGCGGGCTGGGTGCTGGGCTGGTCGGAGCCGCGGACCTCGTAGGCCCGGGGCCGGTGGGGATCGCGCCGCAGAAAGCCCTTCCGCTCCAGCGCCATCAGCTGGTGGGCGACGGACGAGGTGCTGGAGAGGCCCACCGCCTGGCCGATCTCCCGCATCGACGGTGGGTAGCCGCGCCGCTGCACAGAGTCGCGAATGACCTCGATGACCCGCCGCTGCCGGTCGGTCAGCCCCGAGCTGTCCGCCCGGATTCCTGGAGGTCGCCCTGGTAGCGAGCGCGCGGGCTTCTGCCCCTCCGGGTTCGCGTGGTCGTTGTTCATCGGGTGGGTCTGGTTCATCGTGTGTGTCTGTTCGAGTCGGCTCTGGGAGCGCTCCTGGGCGGCAATGGTTGCGCTCTCTGCGGTGGTGGTCACGACGGCCCCTCTCGAGATGTTCTCCCTAGTTGGACAACGGTAGTTGCTTTCGAAAGGTTGCGCCAAACACACGTTCGAGTGAAATTTCGTAGATGAGCTGACGTGATCACAGGGTTGGGTGTATAGGCCGTTTGATCCGGTCGCTGTCCGGTGGCCCCAGTCTTGCATCCCGACCCCCGTGAATCCGGGACCGGCGGTGTTCGCGTAGTCTCGTGCCTGCTCCCGAGCCGTGACACGCCATCCGGATCGGTTGAGTGTCAGGCACCACATCTAGTGGTTTGATGGATGTAAGCCACCCACAGGTTGTGGTCCCTGGTGATTCGTCGCCAAGGTTTTCGCCTATGCTTGTGGCCACCTCGGCGGGCCCTGCGGCCCGGCGGGGGCTTATTCAGCCATGCGCCGTTTTTGAGGGTGAGGGAGGGTTCGGAGCCATGCACTGCCCCTTCTGCAGGCACCCCGACAGCCGTGTGGTCGACAGCCGCACCACGGATGACGGCTGCTCGATCCGCCGGCGCCGCCAGTGCCCCGACTGTTCGCGTCGCTTCACGACCGTGGAGACCGCGTCACTGATGGTGATCAAGCGCAGCGGGGTCACCGAGCCCTTCAGCCGCGACAAGGTCATCTCGGGGGTGCGCAAGGCGTGCCAGGGCCGTCCGGTCACCGAGGACGCCCTCGCCAAGCTCGGTCAGCAGGTGGAGGAGGCGGTCCGGGCCACCGGCAGTGCCGAGCTGTCCACCCATGACGTCGGGCTCGCCATACTCGGCCCGCTCCAGAAGCTCGACCTCGTCGCCTACCTCCGCTTCGCCTCCGTCTACCGCGCCTTCGACTCCCTCGAGGACTTCGAGGCGGCCGTCGCGGAGCTGCGTGACCAGCAACGGCCTCCCGCGCACGACCGCGGGTCCGGCGCCGAAGGGGCCGTGGAGGCCCCCGCGCCGGCCATCGCCGCCGACTGACCGGCGGCCCAGACACCTGCCCGGGGCGCTTGACGCTTCCGGGTGAAAGACAGACACCGTGCCTCGGGAAGAAGTGGGCACATCAGGGCGTTTTCGCCCGTACAGGGAGGCGGAATGACAGAGACGACGAGCGGCCCGGCACGAGGCTCCCGCTCCAAGGGAAGCAAGGCGAACAAGGGGCTGCGCATCGAGCGCATTCACACCACCCCCGGCGTGCATCCGTACGACGAGGTGGTCTGGGAGCGCCGTGACGTCGTCATGACCAACTGGCGCGACGGCTCGGTCAACTTCGAGCAGCGCGGCGTGGAGTTCCCCGACTTCTGGTCGGTGAACGCGGTCAACATCGTCACGAGCAAGTACTTCCGTGGCGCGGTCGGCTCCCCGGACCGGGAGGCGAGCCTCAAGCAGCTCATCGACCGTGTGGTGCGCACGTACCGCAAGGCCGGCGAGGACAACGGCTACTTCGCCTCGCCCGCGGACGCCGAAATCTTCGACCAGGAGCTCACCTACGCCCTGCTGCACCAGGTCTTCAGCTTCAACTCGCCTGTCTGGTTCAACGTCGGCACCAAGCAGCCGCAGCAGGTCAGCGCCTGCTTCAT
Organism: Streptomyces hygroscopicus subsp. hygroscopicus; assembly: GCF_001553455.1. Classification (GTDB taxonomy): domain Bacteria; phylum Actinomycetota; class Actinomycetes; order Streptomycetales; family Streptomycetaceae; genus Streptomyces; species Streptomyces hygroscopicus. The sequence goes on along the minus strand of NZ_BBOX01000387.1, from coordinate 13,697 downwards.
CCTCTCCGTGGACGACTCCATGGAGTCGATCCTGGACTGGTACAAGGAAGAGGGGATGATCTTCAAGGGCGGCTCCGGCGCCGGCCTGAACCTCTCCCGCATCCGCTCCTCCAAGGAGCTCCTCTCCTCGGGCGGCAACGCCTCCGGCCCCGTGTCCTTCATGCGCGGCGCCGATGCCTCCGCGGGAACGATCAAGTCCGGCGGCGCCACCCGCCGGGCCGCCAAGATGGTCGTGCTCGATGTCGACCACCCGGACATCGAGGCGTTCATCGAGACCAAGGTCAAGGAGGAGGAGAAGATCCGCGCCCTGCGCGACGCGGGCTTCGACATGGACCTGGGCGGCGACGACATCACGTCCGTCCAGTACCAGAACGCCAACAACTCCGTCCGGGTGAACGACGCGTTCATGAAGGCGGTGGAGTCCGGCTCGCAGTTCGGGCTGCGCAGCCGGATGACCGGTGAGTCCATCGAGGAGGTCGACGCAAAGGCGCTCTTCCGCAAGATGGCCGAGGCCGCCTGGGCCTGCGCCGACCCGGGCATCCAGTACGACGACACCATCAATCACTGGCACACCTCGCCGGAGACGGGCCGGATCACCGCCTCCAACCCGTGCAGCGAGTACATGCACCTGGACAACTCCTCGTGCAATCTCGCCTCGCTCAACCTGATGAAGTTCCTCCAGGACGACGAGGCGGGCAACCAGCGCTTCGACGCCGAGCGCTTCGCCAGGGTCGTCGAGCTGGTCATCACCGCGATGGACATCTCCATCTGCTTCGCGGACTTCCCGACCGAGAAGATCGGCGAGACCACCCGCGCCTTCCGCCAGCTGGGCATCGGCTACGCCAACCTGGGCGCCCTGCTGATGGCCACCGGTCACGCCTACGACAGCGACGGCGGCCGGGCCCTGGCCGGAGCGATCACCTCCCTGATGACCGGCACCTCCTACAAGCGCTCCGCGGAGCTCGCCGCCGTGGTCGGCCCGTATGAGGGCTACGCCCGTAACGCGGACGCCCACAAGCGCGTCATGAAGCAGCACTCGGACGCCAACGCCGCCGCCAAGCGCATGGACGATCTGGACACCCCGGTCTGGGCCGCGGCCACCGAGGCGTGGCAGGACGTGCTGCGCCTCGGCGAGAAGAGCGGTTTCCGCAACGCCCAGGCGTCGGTGCTCGCGCCGACCGGCACCATCGGCCTGATGATGGACTGCGACACCACGGGTGTCGAGCCGGACCTGGCCCTGGTCAAGTTCAAGAAGCTGGTCGGCGGCGGCTCCATGCAGATCGTGAACAACACGGTCCCCAAGGCGCTCAAGCGGCTCGGCTACCAGCAGGAGCAGGTCGAGGCGATCGTCGCCCACATCGCCGACCACGGCAATGTGATCGACGCGCCGGGGCTGAAGCCCGAGCACTACGAGGTCTTCGACTGCGCGATGGGTGAGCGTTCCATCTCGCCGATGGGCCATGTGCGGATGATGGCGGCCGCCCAGCCGTTCCTGTCCGGCGCGATCTCCAAGACGGTCAACATGCCGGAGTCGGCCACCGTCGAGGAGATCGAGGAGATCTACTTCGAGGGCTGGAAGCTCGGCCTCAAGGCGCTGGCGATCTACCGCGACAACTGCAAGGTGGGCCAGCCGCTCTCCGCCAAGAAGAAGGAGGAGAAGGAGCAGGCCGAGCCCGAGGTCGAGAAGGTCGTCGAGTACCGCCCGGTCCGCAAGCGCCTCCCCAAGGGCCGTCCCGGCATCACCACGTCCTTCACGGTGGGCGGCGCCGAGGGCTACATGACCGCCAACTCCTACCCGGACGACGGTCTCGGTGAGGTGTTCCTGAAGATGTCCAAGCAGGGCTCGACCCTGGCGGGCATGATGGACGCCTTCTCGATCGCCGTGTCGGTCGGTCTGCAGTACGGCGTGCCGCTGGAGACCTACGTCTCGAAGTTCACCAACATGCGCTTCGAGCCGGCCGGTATGACGGACGACCCGGATGTGCGGATGGCGCAGTCGATCGTCGACTACATCTTCCGCCGGCTGGCGCTGGACTTCCTGCCCTTCGAGACCCGCTCGGCGCTGGGCATCCACTCCGCCGAGGAGCGCCAGCGCCACCTGGAGACGGGGTCCTACGAGCCCGCCGAGGACGAGGTGGACGTCGAGGGCCTGGCCCAGTCGGCGCCGCGCCACGTGGACGCCCCGAAGAGCGACGTCTCCCAGCCGCGGACCGCGTCCGGGGCGCCGAGGGAGGCCCACAGCTCGACCGAACTGGTGGAGATCCAGCTGGGCTTGAACGCGGACGCGCCGCTCTGCTTCTCCTGCGGCACGAAGATGCGCCGTGCGGGCAGCTGCTACCTGTGCGAGGGCTGCGGTTCGACGAGCGGCTGCAGCTGATCGAGGGCCCTTACGGATGACATCCGAGGCGGGGCGCGGGTCTTCGGGCCCGCGCCCCGCCGCCGTCTCATGGCGTCGTACGGCGTGCGGCCGGGCGAGGGGAGCGGGGGCGGACCCTCCGGTATGTGATGGAGGACACCGAGCGGCCGTAGGATAGCGCGGTGCTGGTCAAGTGGATTCGCTGCACCGTGGTGGACCGCCCGGGTTTCGAGCGGGGGCAGCGGAAGTGGGCGGGGTTGCCCGGCGAACCGGGATTCCGGGGGCAGGGCGGTGGCTGGAGCCGGGGGCGTCCGAACGTGGCGCATGTCTTCGCGTTCTGGGAGAGCCGGGCGTTCTACGACTCCTTCATGGCGCGCTCGCACGACCGGCTGGCGGCCGCGCAGTCGGGCACCTACCGGGACATGCAGGTCCGGCTGTTCGAGCACCGTTTCGACGTGAAGGTCGGCTTCGAGCCGCGGTTCTCCGACGCGGACGTGGTGCGGGTCGCGCACTGCCGTGTGCGCCCCGACCGGGTCGATCACTTCACCCTGGTCCAGGAGAAGGTGTGGAACCCGGCGATGGCGGGGTCGCCCGGGATGCTGCGCGGGGTGTTCGGCGAGGCGCCGGGGAACGAGTTCCTGGTGCTGTCGATGTGGGACTCGGCGGCCGAGCACGGGAAGTACCGCGTGGAGCGGGTCGAGCGGCTCGGCCTGCGCGCGCAGACGGAAGCGGATGTGGCGGCGATCGCCGGGGATGTCGTACGGGTGGAGCCCGCCTGGACGGTGTGAACGCGGACCGGCCCGCTGTCCTTCGGCCGGCGGGAGGCTGATCGGCCCGGCAGGCAGGGCGGGCCGGATCAGCGGCGGGCGGGGAGGTACGCCCCGGCCCGTACCGCGACGGCGACGGCTGCCGCCGTCTGGTCGGCGAGTGGTACGTCGATGGGCTCACGGGTGACGAGGGCCCGGAAGAACAGGGGCGCGGACACGGCCCGTACGACCGCCCCGGCGTCGGTGCCGGGCGGGGCCTCATCGCGCTCGACCGCCCGCCGCACCACGGATTCACACCGGGCGAAGCGCTCGGTGTAGAAGGCGCGCAGCGCCTCGGCCGCGCGGTCGGACTGGAACGCGGCCGCGACGAAGGCGGTCGGCGCGGCGGCGGCCGACGCGCTGCCGAAGGTCTCGGTCACCTCGCGGGCGAGGGCGCGCAGATCGCCCTCCAGACTTCCGGTGTCGGGCGGCGTCCAGGTGTCCTCGCCCGCGAGGTCGAGGGCGTCCGCCACGAGCCCCTCGACGCTGCCCCAGCGCCGGTAGACGGTCGTCTTGTGCACGCCGGAGCGCTCGGCGACGTACTCGACGGTCAGACCGGGATAGCCGTGCTCGGCGAGGCCGGTGAGCACGGCGTCGCGCACCGCCAAGCGGGTGCGCGCGGTGCGCCCGCCGGGGCGGACGGTGCCCGGTGTGGGGTCGCCTTGTGCGGTCAACTGCAACTCCAGTTGTGTTAGGCGGTTTGTCGTGCCATGCTGAGGGTAATGCAACTGTAGTTGTATTTGGAGGCTGCGGTCCAGAGGGCCGCTTGTGCTCGCGTGCTGGGAGGTGCGCCCTTTGCCCACGCAGATCTCGCTCCGAGGCGTCACGCTGTCCCGAGGTGACCGGCTGCTGCTCGACGAGGTGTCCTTCGCGGTGCGGCCCGGCGAGCGGGTCGGCGTCGTGGGGGAGAACGGGGCCGGCAAATCCACCCTGCTGCGGCTGCTGGCCGGACGGGAGTCACCGGACGACGGCGCCGTGGTGACGGTGGCCGACGGCGGTATCGGGTACCTCGGCCAGACGCCCGAGCTGCCCCCGGACCACACCGTGCGCGACGCGGTGGACGCGGCCCTCGCCGAGGTGCGCGCCATGGAGCGCGGGCTGCGCGAGCTGGAGGCGGACCTCGGCGACGGTGCCCCCGACGCGCTCGCCGCATACGGGGATCTGCTCACCGCGTTCGAGGCCCGCGGCGGCTATGAGGCGGATGCCCGGGTGGAGAAGGCCCTGCACGGTCTGGGGCTGGGCGGTATCGGGCACGAGCGGCGGCTGGGCAGCCTGTCGGGCGGTGAACAGGCCCGGCTCGGACTGGCCTGCCTGATCGCCGCCGCCCCCGAGGTGATGCTGCTGGACGAGCCGACGAACCACCTCGACGGTGCGGCGCTCGGCTGGCTGGAGGAGGCGCTGCGGGGGCATCCGGGCACCGTCGTCGCGGTCTCCCACGACCGGCTCTTCCTGGAGCGCGTGGCGACCACGATCGTCGAGGTGGACGCCGGCCGTCGCGCCCTGGTGCGGTACGGAGGGGGGTACGGCGGTTTCGTCGCCGAGCAGGCCGGCGCGCGCCGCCGCTGGGAGCAGGCGTACCAGGAGTGGTGCGCGGAGACGGCCGCGCTGGCGGAGGCCGCCACGACCGTCGCCCGGCGGGTCGCCCCGGGCCGCGGCATGAAGGACGGCAACAAGATGGCCTACGACCGGGACAGGGGACGTGTGCAGTCCTCGGTCTCCAGCAGGGTGCGGAACGCCCAGGAGAGGCTGCGCAGGCTCCAGGAGGACCCGGTGCCGCGCCCACCGGAGCCGCTGCGATTCTCGGCCCGTCCCATGGCGGGCACGGCGGACGGTGTGCTCGTCGATCTCCATGATGTCCGCGTGGGGAAGCGGCTGGCGGTGGACCGGCTCACCGTGGCGGCCGGGGAGAGGCTGCTCGTCCACGGGGCCAATGGCGCGGGCAAATCCACCCTGCTGCGGGTCATGGCGGGGGTGGAGAGACCGGACGCGGGCCGGGTGGTCCGCCGGGGCGGGATCGGCTATCTCGCCCAGGAGATACCGGTCGCCCGACCGCGGGAGCGGCTGCTGTCGGCCTTCGGCCGCGGGCTGCCGGGCCCACCCGAGGAGCAGGCCGCCCTCCTGCTGTCGTACGGACTGTTCCGCCCGGATGATCTCCATGTTCCGGTGGGATCGCTCTCCGCGGGCCAGCGCCGGCGGCTGGCGCTCGCCCGGCTGCTGGCCCGCCCCGCCGATCTGCTGCTGCTCGACGAGCCGACCAACCATCTCGCCCTCGGCCTGGTGGAGCAGTTGGAAGAGGCGCTGGCCCAGTGGACCGGCGCGCTGGTGGTGGTCTCGCACGACCGGCTGCTGCGGAACCGCTTCACCGGCCGCCGGTGCGAGATCCGAGAGGGTCGGCCGATGACGGAGGAGGGGAGCGAGGCACTGGCCACACCCTCCATCTAGGGTGGCGGCATGGCACGACCCCGGCGCATCGTCCTCATACGGCACGGAGAATCGGAGGGGAATCTCGATGACTCGGTGTACGAAAGGGTGCCCGACCATGCTCTGCGGCTGACCGAGACCGGGCGACGGCAGGCGAAGGAGGCCGGTGAGCGGTTGCGCGCCACGTTCGGCGACGAGCGCGTATCGGTCTACGTATCGCCGTACCGGCGCACCCACCAGACCCTGAGGCTGCTCGATCTCGACCCCTCCCGCACCCGGGTCAGGGAGGAGCCGCGGCTGCGGGAGCAGGACTGGGGAAACTGGCAGGACCGCGAGGACGTGCGGAAGCAGAAGGCGTACCGGGATGCCTACGGACACTTCTTCTACCGCTTCGCGCAGGGTGAGTCGGGCGCCGATGTCTACGACCGGGTGGACGCCTTCCTGGAGAGCCTGTGGCGCAGCTTCCAGGACCCGGCACATCCGCCGAACGTCCTGCTGGTGACCCACGGGCTGACCATGCGGCTGTTCTGCATGCGGTGGCTGCACTGGACCGTCGCCGAATTCGAGTCGCTGTCGAACCCCGGCAACGGCGAGACGCGGTCCCTGCTGCTCGGCTCCGACGGGCGCTACCACCTGGACCGACCGTTCGAGCGCTGGTGCACCCCCGAGCCCTACGGCCTCACCGGTTAGAGTGCGCAGCGATGACCGCTGACCGATTCCACCGGGCCCTTCGGAGCCTGCGCGGGCTGGCCGTGGGCGACGCCCTCGGCTCCCAGTTCTTCGTCCCCGCCAACCATCCGTTCCTGAGGCGCCGCGAGCTGCCGCCCGCCCCCTGGCAGTGGACCGACGACACCGAGATGGCCTGTTCGATCCTGGCCGCACTGGTGGCCCACGGCCGGATCGACCAGGACCATCTCGCCCGCTCCTTCGCGGATCACCATGATTTCGACCGGGGCTACGGCCCCGCCGTGAACCGGATGCTCCGCCTGGTCAGGGAGGGCGGCGACTGGCGTGACCTGGCCGCCGGGCTGTTCCAGGGGCAGGGATCGTGGGGCAATGGCGCCGCGATGCGGATCGCCCCGCTGGGCGCCTGGTACGCGGGCGACGCGGAGCAGGCCACGCATCAGGCGGAGATCTCCGCCTACACCACCCACCAGCACCGTGAGGCGGTGGCGGGAGCGATGGCGGTGGCCGCGGCCGCGGCACTGGTGGCCGATCCGGCGGGCCACGGCGGTCCGGAGGAGCTGCTGAACCGGGTGGTCGAGCTGGTGCCGCGCAGCGCCGTGCAGGCGGGGCTGCGCCGCGCTCGGGACATGCTCGACTACGCGGACGCCGGCACCGTTGCCGCGGTGCTCGGCTGCGGCCGCCGCACCAGCGCCCATGACACCGTGCCGTTCGCCCTGTGGGCGGCAGCCCGCCACCTGGGATCCTTCGAGGAGACGTTCTGGCAGACGGCCTCGGCCGGCGGAGATGTGGACACCACCTGCGCCATCGCCGGGGGAGTGGTCGCGGCCGAGGCCGCCGGTGCGCCGCCCGCCCACTGGCAGGACCGCACCGAGGCGCTGCCGGAGTGGGTCCCGCTCTCGGCCGGCTGACTTCTCCCAGGGGTGTGATGTGGTGGGTTGCCGGGTTTGCCCCGTCGTCGAACCGGCCGTCCACCGCGTCGCGTTGAGGGAAGTGGCCACCGGATCCACCAGGCAGGGGTCCACCGGCGGTGGCCGGGGACCGCCGCGGCGGATCCGGGTACCGGACGCGGGTAAGAGCGGCGTAATGTTGTCCTCGCCATGGCTTATGAACCGCCCACCCACAGCGTCGAGCGCTCGCTCCGCGCCACGACAGGAGCCAAGATCGTCGTCGGTATCGACGAGGTCGGGCGCGGGGCATGGGCCGGTCCGGTGACGGTCTGCGCGGCGGTCACCGGTCTGCGTCGTCCGCCGACCGGGCTCACCGACTCCAAACTGCTGAGCCCCAAGAAGCGCACGGCCCTGGCCCGGGAGTTGGACTCGTGGGTCACCGCGCACGCCCTGGGCCACTCCTCGCCCGAGGAGATCGACGACCTGGGGATGACGGCCGCCCTCCGGCTCGCCGCCACGCGGGCGCTGGACGCGCTGCCGGTCCGGCCGGACGCGGTGATTCTGGACGGAAAGTACGACTACCTCGGCACTCCCTGGACGGTTCGTACGGTTATCAAGGGCGATCAGTCCTGTGTGTCCGTCGCCGCCGCCTCAGTGATTGCCAAGGTGCACCGGGATGCGATGATGGCCGAACTGGGAGCCGAGCACACGGACTTCCGCTTCGAGGACAACGCCGGATATCCGTCCCCCACGCACCGCGCCGCCCTGCGGGAACTGGGGCCCACGCCCCACCACCGGCTGTCCTGGGCCTATCTGGACGGGTTGCCGCGGTGGCGGCACCTGAAGCGGGTCCGCAGCACACCCGAACCGGTCGGGCTGGAGGACGAAGGCCAACTCGGCTTCGACTTCTGAGCAGACCAAGCGGTCCAAACCGCCACCCGCCGATGCGACTCGCACCGACGTTTGATAGACATCAGCCCATGCCTCTCATCCCCGAGGAGCCTCAGATTCACGAGAGTGTCCCGGGTCCCCGCGCGACACCGGCCGCAGGCCGCACCGCGCCGACCCCTCGTCCTGTCCCTGGTCCCGGCCCCCGGCCCGCACCGCGGCGGCCTGGCAGCCCCGGTCCCAACCGTGGCTCCGCCGGAACCTCGTCAGCTCAGTCGCAGCGCGCCACGAGCGATGCGACGAAGCCCTCGCCGACCGCCCCGGCGGCTCCGGCTGCCAAGACCACACCCGCCGCGAAGGCCGCTCCCCAGATCCAGCTGATCCCCGCCACGGTGGACGGCGCGCTGGACGCGGCGGACGAGGCGGTCGACCTGCTGCTGGATTCCGGCCGGGCACCCGGAGACATCCTGGTGCTGACCACCGGGGAGCAGCATCCGTGGGCGGCGCACGAGTTGTCCTTCGGTGAGGCGTCGTACTGGGCGCAGCACGACGCCGGAGACGACGTCTTCTACGCCACCGCGAGCGCCGGCCGTGTCAAGGGCCGCCCGGTCGTGGTCGTCGCCGTCAACGGTGGTGCGAATGACGCCGTGGCCCGCGCGCTGCCCGAGGCGATGGGCCGTGCCGGGGCGCTGCTGATCGTCTGCGGTGACCCGAAGCGCATCAACACCCTCATCGGGTCGGGCTCCTGACGCCGCACGGCCCCGAACGCCCGGTGTCCGGCAGCCTCTGTCCCTCGTGGCGGAGCTGTCCGGCGTCCGGACGGCCGGTGGTCGCGCGCGTCCGGCGACCGGTCAGACGGCGGCGGAGTGGCTCAGTGGGGCGTGCGGCCCGGGACGGGACGGCGGCATTGCCTCCGCCTCGCCGTCGCCCTTGACGGCCACGCCCAGCGCGGTGCGCAGCGATGCGGAGTGCGGTCGGCGGCCGCCCCGCCCCTCGCCGAGGACCCGCCATCCGTCGCGGGTCAGGGTGATGTACGCGCCGCAGCGCAGGCCGTGCAGCGTGCAGGCGTCACGCAGCCCCCACATCCAGGCCCCGTCCTCCTCCGTCCACCGGTTCTCGCCCTCCCGGCAGTAGAGCAGCACGGCGGTGCGGATCGGGGTGCGACGCCGCAGATCGTGCGGGATGACCCGGCGCAACTGGGCGAGCAGCGCGTTCCGGAAGTCCCAGCCGTCGGCGGCGGCGCCGCGGCGGACGAACGAGGCGCTCGCCGTGAGCCGTTCGTCGGGATCGAGGACGGCGACGACGGCGGTCGACGGCGTCGGCAGATGGCGGCTGTGCAGTCCGGTGACTACCTCGCGCGGACTGCGCAGCAGTGGGATCCCCGCTGCCGCCCACTCGGCGGGCTGAAGCGTCCGGCCGAGCCGGGAAGCGGGATCGGCGGACGGTGGCGGAGCGAAGCCGAAGGTCACGGTCCTCCCTTCGTCTGCGCCCACGGTCCGTGCGGAGGCCGGGTACGGGCGCGGGCCACGACACAGGGCCCCATCGGGACCACGGGCGGGCCGGGGGCGGGGAGCTGCTTTCAATTCTCGCGGTCGTGCCCGCATGCGGCAATGAGCAGTTGGCACCGCTGACCGTTTTGCCGGGGTGTGCGCTCTATATTCCCGGTCGGCTCGCGCCCCCGCGGCCCCGGCCGCCCCTACCCCTGCACGGCGAGGACCAGCGGAAACACTCCGGCTGCGCCGGCCCGGCGGAGCAACCGGGAGGCGACGGCCAAGGTCCAGCCGGTGTCCGCCATGTCGTCCACCAGCAGCACCGGTCCGCCCGCCTCGGCAAGGGCCGCCGCCAGCGACGGCGGCACGGTCAGCGCGCCGTGCAGCGCCCGCAGCCGCTGGGCGCTGTTGGTGCGCGGCACCCGGGTGTCGATCTCGCCGTCGTGGTACGCGACGCTGCCGAGCAGGGGCAACCGGCCGACGGTGGCGATCCGTTCGCCGAGGGTCCGGATCAACTGCGGGCGGGTGCGTGAGGCGACCGTGACCACACCCACCGGGCGGGCCGGGGCGTCCGGCGCGCCCGAGGCCCAGCCGCCGGGCCCCTTGGCCCAGTCGGCGAGCACCGTCACCACCGCACCGGCCACATCGTCGGGCACCGGCGCGTCCGGGGTCTGCGGGGCCAGCAGCGGCCTCAGCCGGTTTCCCCAGCCGATGTCGGAGAGACGGCCCAGGGCCCGGCCCGGGGCGGCCTGCTCATCGGCGGGAATGCGGCCCTTGAGGTCGACCCCCACCGCGGGCAGCCCGGTCGGCCACATACGGCGCGGCTCCACCTCGACACCGGGCCGCCCCAGCTCGCCGCGCGCCGCGTCCAGCGAGGCGGCGGACACCTCGGTGGTGAAGCGGGCCCCCGCGCAGTTGTCACAGCGGCCACAGGGTGCCGCCTTCTCGTCGTCCAGCTGCCGCCGCAGGAACTCCATCCGGCAGCCGGCCGTCGTGGCGTACTCCCGCATGGCCTGCTGCTCGGCCTCCCGCTGGCGCGCCACCCACGCGTACCGCTCCGCGTCGTACGCCCAGGGCTGACCGGTCGCGATCCAGCCGCCGCGCACGCGCCGCACCGCGCCGTCCACGTCGAGCACCTTGAGCATGATCTCCAGACGTGACCGCCGCAGCTCCACCTGGGGCTCGAGCGCGGGCAGGGACACCGGCCGGTCCGATGACGCCAGCACCTCGAGGGTGCGGCGCACCTGCTCCTCGGGCGGGAAGGCGAGCGAGGCGAAGTAACGCCAGATCGCCTCGTCCTCGCGGCCGGGCAGCAGCAGCACCTCGGCGTGCTCCACACCGCGCCCGGCACGCCCGACCTGCTGGTAGTAGGCGATGGGGGAGGACGGTGAACCGAGGTGCACCACGAAGCCGAGGTCCGGCTTGTCGAAACCCATGCCCAGGGCGGAGGTGGCGACCAGTGCCTTGACCCGATTGGCCAGCAGGTCCTCCTCGGCCTGCTGACGATCCGCGTTCTCCGTCTTGCCGGTGTAGGAGGCGACGGTATGGCCGCGCTGCCGCAGAAACGCGGTCAGCTCTTCGGCCGCGGCGACGGTGAGGGTGTAGATGATCCCGGAGCCCGGCAGCTCGTTCAGATGGTCGGCGAGCCAGGCGAGCCGATGGGCGGCGTCCGGCAGCGGCAGCACACCCAGCCGCAGGCTCTCCCGGTCCAGCGGCCCGCGCAGCACCAGCGCCCGCGCGGCCGCTTCGCCCGTGCCCAGCTGCTCGGCCACATCGGCCGTGACCCGTGCGTTCGCGGTCGCGGTCGTGGCGAGCACGGGGACGCCCTGGGGAAGATCGGCGAGCATGGTGCGCAGCCTGCGGTAGTCGGGCCGGAAGTCATGGCCCCAGTCGGAGATGCAGTGCGCCTCGTCGACGACCAGCAGACCGGTGGTGGCGGCGAGCTGTGGCAGCACCTGGTCGCGGAAGTCGGGGTTGTTGAGCCGCTCCGGGCTCACCAGCAGCACATCCACCTCGCCCGCGGCCACCTCGGCCTGGATGGTGTCCCACTCCTCGGTATTGGCCGAATTGATGGTGCGGGCGTGGATACCGGCGCGAGCGGCGGCTTCGACCTGGTTGCGCATCAGCGCGAGCAGCGGGGAGACGATCACGGTCGGGCCGCTGCCACGCTCGCGCAGCAGCGCGGTGGCGACGAAATACACCGCCGACTTGCCCCATCCGGTGCGCTGCACGACCAGCGCCCGGCGGCGCTCGGCGACCAGCGCCTCGATCGCCCGCCATTGATCCTCCCGGAGCCGGGCGGAGCCGGTGGTGTCCCCGACGAGGCGGGCCAGGACGTTGTCGGCCGAGGTGCGCAGATCTTCGTCGCTCATGCCCCCATGCAACCCGATCCTCCCGACATCGCGCCAACGACCCCGACAGCCTGTGGATAACGTTTTCCACAGGGGTGGCGGGGCCGACGAGGCTGAGGGACCGTCGGGTCATGACTCGACACAACGAAGCGGCCGGCCTGTCCGGCGCGGACCAGGTCACCCTCCGCAGCCCGGCCGAGCTCGCAGACGCCCTGCCCTATGTCCTGGGCTTCCAGCCGGACGACAGCATCGTGATGATCGCGCTGCACGGTCCCCGCGGCCGGTTCGGCGGCAGGCTGAGGCTTGGCATTCCCCGTATTCCCGAGGAGTGGCCCGAGGTCTGCGACCAGCTGGCCGAATGCCTGATCAGCGGCAGCGAGCGGCGTGGCGCGCGGCCGGACGGGCTCGTCCTGTTCCTGTGCCAGGAGCCCGCGGAGGGCGAGTCCGGTCGGGAGACGATGGAGCGGCTGCGGCCCCTCGCGCAGCGCCTGCGCACCGCGTGCGGCGGGCTGGAGGTGCCGGTGTTCGAGGCGCTGTGCATCTCCGACGGCCGGTTCTGGTCGTATGTCTGTCCCGACCGGCGCTGCTGCCCGCCGGAAGGCGTTCCGCTCGCCCTGCCCGGCACCTCGGTCATGGCCGCGGCGGCGACGTTCGCGGGGGTCCAGGTGCGTGGCTCGCTGCGCGAGATGGAAGCCAGGCTCGAGCCGCTCGGCGCACCCCGGGCCGATGGGCAGGAGCGGGCGCTGGACACGGCCGGAGCCGAGCTGGTGCCCAGGATTCTGGGCGGCGGCAGTGCGGCGGTGTGTGCCGAGACCCTCGGTCTGGTGGGCCGGATGCTGGAACGGTTCCGGGCCGCGCCGCCGGTCGCCGACGTCTGCGCGGCCGATCGCCACGACGACGGGCTGCTCGACGACCGGGAGGCCGCCGCGGTGATCATCGGGTTGCAGGACCGGCGGACGCGGGATCAGGCAGCCGAACGGATGGAGGAAGCGGACGCCGGCACGGCGCTGCGGTTGTGGCGTGCGCTGGCCCGTCGCTGCGTCGGTTCGTACGGGGAGCATGCGGCGGCACCGCTCACCCTGGCGGGCTGGGTCGCCTGGTCGGTGGGCGATGAGCTCATGGCACGGGTGGCGCTCGGCCGTGCCCTGCGGGTCGATCCCGACTATCTCTTCGCCAGGCTGCTCCACCAGGCGTGCAACGAGGGGGTCGCTCCGGAGGTGCTGCGTCGATGTCTGCGCCGGGAGGGCGCTGACCGCGCCGTGCACGCCGCGGTGCACGCGGAGCTGGAGCGGCGTGGCGACCTGGAGACCTCCGAGCCGGCGGAAACGGCCGGATCCCCGGTGGAAGCGGCCGGGGCGTCGGCGGAAACGGTCGCGATCCTCGAAGTGAGGGAAGCTGTCGCAACGGCCCGGCCGGCTGAATCCGCCGACCCCGTCGAGCCAGCAGAATCCGCCGAGTCCGACGCGTCCCCTGAGACAACCGGCACCGTCGAGGCAGCTGAGCACCCCGAGCCCTCCCCTCCCGCGGGAGGGGAAGAGCCGGTGGAGGGGGCAGACCGGGAGGAGCAGCGGGTGGGGCGAAGGTGGCCGAGCGGGGCGGCGGACCCGGGCGGCAAGGGCGGCCCTGCGGGAGCGGGCGCTCCGGGTGGCAGGCGCCGTCCGGAGGGGCGGCCGCGCACCCGTCGCCGGACCGGCGGCCGGGGGACGCGCAGCCGCCGCTGACCCTGACGGGTCGAGAGTCCACTGGGGAGGGTCCCCAGAAGCGCACGGCGGGCGAGCCGCTTGGTGGGTGGTCGGCGGGTGGTCGGTGGT
>NZ_BBOX01000386.1 GCF_001553455.1 Streptomyces hygroscopicus subsp. hygroscopicus | reverse complement strand
GTGGGGGCCCGGGGGCATGACCCGGCCCGGCGGATCGCGCTCGCCGCCGCGGCGGTGCTGCGTGGCGGCGGATGCCCGGCGAAGGTCCCGGCGGTGCTGCGCCAGCGGCGCCGGGTGACCGATCAGTCGGGGCTGGACGCGCGGCAGCGGCTGGCGAACGTGACGGGGGCGCTGGGAGCGGTCCCCGGCAGCGGTCGGCTGCTGGTGGCGGGGCCGGTGGTGCTGGTGGACGATGTGATGACGACGGGTGCTTCGCTGGCGGAGGCCGCGCGGGCGGTGAGGGCGGCCGGTGGGCTGGTGATCGGCGCGGCCGTGGTGGCCGCGCCCCGGGCGCACATCAACCGGAACTGAATACGAAGCCACATCGTTGCAGGTGATAAGCGTGGCAAAGCACCTGATCGGAGGTACGTGCCGGTAGGGGGTGCCGACTTCCGACCGGCCGAGCTATGTTCGGTTGTGAGGAATGGCGGGTGTTATGACTCACTCATCCGCTTGGCGTGTTTTGCCTGCGTTCTGGTGAGGCTTGGAACAATTGGGGTTGAGATCCTCACCGTGGGAAGGAGGAGCTGAAAGCGCCAAGCCGGTGGCTCCGGAAGAGAGCCGGAGCCAAGTGCACAAGGGATGACGCTCCGATACTGACTGGAGCTACCCGGGAACGGAGTTCTGCGTGGACATCGTCGTCAAGGGCCGTAAAACTGAGGTGCCCGAGCGGTTCCGGAAGCACGTGGCCGAGAAGCTGAAGCTGGATAAGATCCAGAAGCTCGACGGCAAGGTCATCAGCCTCGACGTCGAGGTGTCCAAGGAGCACAACCCGCGGCAGTCCGACCGCGCCGACCGGGTGGAGATCACGCTCCGCTCACGCGGCCCGGTGATCCGGGCGGAGGCCGCCGCGGCCGATCCGTACGCAGCGCTGGACCTGGCGGCCAGCAAGCTGGAGGCACGGATGCGGAAGCAGCACGACAAGCGCCATACGCGCCGTGGCAACGGTCGTATTCCGGCCAGCGACGTGGCGGTCACCGTCCCCAACGCGGCGCGCATCAACGGGCATGGCGAGATCGCCCCCCAGCGCGCGCCGGAGACCGTCCCCACCACCCGGATGGGCCCCCTGGAGGTGCAGGGTGAGGGCCCCCTGGTGGTCCGGGAGAAGACCCACGCCGCAGCCCCGATGACGCTCGACCAGGCTCTCTATGAGATGGAGTTGGTCGGGCATGACTTCTATCTGTTCGTCGACTCCGACACCAATCAGCCCAGCGTCGTCTACCGGCGGCATGGCTATGACTACGGGGTGATTCATCTCCAGCCCCAGGCGTTCGTCGGGGAGGCGCCCGGTGGCGCCGGCGGCGCACTCGGCGGCTGACGAGGAATTCAGCCGAATCCAGCCTGACAGGTGAGAGGTGCCCCGGAGCGTCTGTGCGCCCCCCGGGGCACCTCCGTGCGACCACGGCGGGACCATTCCGCCGTCCGGGCATGAAATCATGGCCCGACGGCCAACCGGCGTACCGAGGACGCCGGTTGCTGCCAGACCGAGTGCACCAGAAGGTGCGGACCGCAAGGGCCATGGCCTTCAGGGGGAGGAACGATGGCGGACAGCTTCGGGCCCGTGTCCGACGCCGGCGATGACCACGGCGTCGGTCCGGACGGGGGCGAGCCGCGCGGCGAGCCGCGCAAGGAGCCGATTCGGGTCCTCGTAGTGGACGATCACGCGCTCTTCCGGCGTGGACTGGAGATCGTCCTGGCCCAGGAGGAGGACATCCAGGTCGTCGGCGAGGCGGGGGACGGAGCCGAGGCCGTGGACAAGGCGGCGGATCTGCTGCCGGACATCGTCCTGATGGATGTGCGGATGCCCAAGCGCGGGGGAATCGAGGCTTGCACCGCCATCAAGGAGGTGGCACCCAGCGCCAAGATCATCATGCTGACGATCAGCGATGAGGAAGCGGATCTCTACGACGCGATCAAGGCGGGGGCCACCGGCTATCTGCTGAAGGAGATCTCGACCGACGAGGTCTCGACCGCCATCCGGGCGGTGGCGGACGGCCAGTCCCAGATCAGCCCGTCGATGGCGGCCAAGCTCCTGACCGAGTTCAAGTCGATGATCCAGCGCACCGATGAGCGGCGCCTGGTGCCCGCGCCCCGGCTCACCGACCGTGAGCTGGAGGTACTCAAGCTGGTGGCGACCGGAATGAACAACCGGGATATCGCCAAGGAGCTGTTCATCAGCGAGAACACCGTGAAGAACCACGTGCGCAACATCCTGGAGAAATTGCAGCTGCACTCCAGGATGGAGGCCGTGGTCTACGCGATGCGGGAGAAGATCCTCGAGATCAGGTGAGGAGGGGCCCGGCCGGGAGCCGTAGCCCCCGGCGAGCAGGCCCCGGACGGGCAGCCCCCGGCGAGCGCCCCGGACGGGCAGCCCCCGGCGAGCAGGCCCCGGCCGAGGGTCCGGCCGGGTCCGGGACCGCTGGGACCGTTTGGGTCGCTGGGGCCGCTGGGTCAGGCGACCGCCGCCGTGAGCGGTGCGGCGAGCTCGGGGCGGTCGACGCGCTCGATCCGTACGGAGTCGCAGCCCACCCATTCGGCCGCCTCCCGCAGCGCCTGTGCCATGGGGGCCACGGCCTTCGGCGACTCCATGGACACCTGCCGGGCGACCAGGGTCTTCCCCTCCCGGGCCGGATCGACCCGGCCCAGCAGCCGCCCGCCCGACAGCAGAGGCATGGCGAAGTAGCCGTGGATCCGCTTGGGCTTGGGTACGTACGCCTCCAGCCGATGGGTGAAGCCGAAGATCCGCTCGGTGCGCGCCCGGTCCCATATCAGCGAGTCGAACGGCGACAGCAGCGTCGTGCGGTGCCGGCCGCGCGGCGGGGCGGCCAGCGCGTCGGGGTGCGCCCAGGCGGGCTTGTCCCAGCCCTCGACCGCCACCGGTACCAGCCCCGAGTCCGCGATCACCGCCTCCACCTGCTCGCCCTTGAGCCGGTGGTAGTCGGCGATGTCCGCCCGCGTGCCCACGCCCAGGGACTGCCCGGCGAGCCGGACCAACCGGCGCAGGCACTCCCGGTCGTCCAGGTCGTCATGGAGCAGGGCGTCCGGCACGGCGCGCTCCGCCAGGTCGTACACCCGCTTCCAGCCGCGCCGCTCGACGCACACCACCTCGCCGAACATCAGCGCCCGTTCGACCGCGATCTTCGCCGCCGACCAGTCCCACCACGGCCCGCCGTTCTTGGCCCCGCCCAGCTCCGTCGCGGTCAGCGGGCCCTCGGCGCGCAGCTGCTTCACCACCGTCTCGTACACCCCGTCCGGCAGCTCGTGGTGCCAGTGCGGACGGGTGCGGTAGGCGCGGCGCCGGAAGGCGAAGTGCGGCCACTCCTCGATCGGCAGCACACAGGCGGCGTGCGACCAGTACTCGAAGGCGTGGGTGCCGGTCCAGTAAGCCGACTCGACCGCCTCACGGCCGACCGCGCCCAGCCGTGCGTAGGGAATCAGCTCGTGTGAGCGGGCCAGCACCGAGATCGTGTCCAGCTGCACCGCGCCCAGATGGCGCAGCACGCCCCGCACTCCACCACGCCGGTCGGGGGCGCCCAGCAGCCCCTGGGCGCGCAGCGCGATCCGGC
Organism: Streptomyces hygroscopicus subsp. hygroscopicus; assembly: GCF_001553455.1. Classification (GTDB taxonomy): domain Bacteria; phylum Actinomycetota; class Actinomycetes; order Streptomycetales; family Streptomycetaceae; genus Streptomyces; species Streptomyces hygroscopicus. The sequence continues at coordinate 98 of NZ_BBOX01000386.1, read as the reverse complement.
GTGCCTCGTCGGCGGAGAGGGTGACCTCGGGAGTGCGGTCCACGGCGGAACCGGTGGCGGCATTCGTCATGCGCGTCACCGTAGTGGCGACCACTGAC
>NZ_BBOX01000385.1 GCF_001553455.1 Streptomyces hygroscopicus subsp. hygroscopicus | reverse complement strand
CCCGCCCCGCCCGCCCCGGGGCGCGGGGGTGGGGGTGTGCGGGTCGCGGGTGCGCCGCCGTCCCTGGCCTGGTGCCGGGTCGGGCCGTCCCCGGGCCCGGTGCCGGGGTCGGGCCGTCCCCGGGCCCGCCTTCTCAGACCAGGGCCCCGCCTTCTCGCCCGGGGCCCGCCTTCTCAGGTCCGGGGGACGGTCTCCTCGGGACCGCCGAGGGCGGGCCGGTGCCCTTCAGAGCGACGAGCGCGGGGCCTCCTCGAGCCCGTCCAGGGCGGGCCCCGGGTCCTTCGGATCGTCGCGGGTGGGCCCCTCAGACCGTCGAAGGGCGCGGTGCATGCCCGGCCGGCGCCTCCGGCGCCTCCGTTGCCTTGGACGGCAGATACGGCGTGGTCGACGGCAGTCCCCAGTCCGAGGGCAGCAGCGCGCCCCGCCAGGCGTCCCGCCGGGTTCCCTGGTGGACGATCCGGGCGCGGTCCGTCCCCTCCATCCGGAAGCCCAACCCGAGGGCGACCGCCCGAGAGCCCTCGTTCCCGGCCTCGCTGCACCACTCCAGCCGCTCCACCCCGAGCCGGGTGAACGCCCACTCGATCACGGCCCGCGCCGCCTCGTCCGTATAGCCGCGCCGCCGGTGCTCCCGAGCCGTCCAGTAGCCCAGCTCGGCCTGGTGCTCGGGGGTGCGCAGATGGGCCAGCCGCACCAGCCCCATGGCGCCGACGAGAACGCCGTCACTCTTGGTGACCACCGCGAAGTCGTAGGTCACGTCGGCACGCCAGTTCTCCGGGCAGATCCGGGCGGTGAAGTCCTCCGCGTGCGCACGTTCGTACGGGGAGGGCACGGTGGTCCAGCGCTGGATGTCGGGGTCCTGACAAGCGGCGAAGACCGCATCCGCGTCCGAGGGCCGGAAGGGGCGCAGGACCAGGCGTTCGGTGGTGAGGGTGACAGGCTCCATGCGTCCCGAGTCTGCGCCGCCGTCGTCACTCACCGCGAGCGCTTTCGGCGAATTGGAGGGCACCTGGGGGACCCCTCGCGCGTTGACACGGTGAGGTGACACCGGGTCCTCGTGGTGACGGACCTCCCGGCGTGCCGGGGTCTGTCTTACGATGGCCGTTGCGGCGGGGCCTGCGCCCCTTGACAATGCCGCGCCAGCGCACCCCGACCGTGCCAGGCCCGACCGGCAAGGAGCCAGCCTACGTGTCCGTCTTCAACAAGCTCATGCGTGCAGGCGAAGGAAAGATCCTGCGCAAGCTGCACCGCATCGCGGACCAGGTCAATTCCATCGAAGAGGACTTCCTGTCGCTCTCCGACGCCGAGCTGCGCGCCCTCACCGACGAGTACAAGCAGCGGTACGCCGACGGTGAGAGCCTCGACGACCTGATGCCCGAAGCGTTCGCCACGGTGCGCGAGGCGGCCAAGCGGGTGCTCGGGCAGCGTCACTACGACGTCCAGCTGATGGGCGGTGCGGCGCTGCACCTCGGGTACGTCGCCGAGATGAAGACCGGTGAGGGCAAGACCCTGGTCGGTACCCTCCCGGCGTATCTGAACGCGCTGTCGGGCAAGGGCGTCCACCTCATCACGGTCAACGACTACCTGGCCGAGCGCGACTCCGAGTGGATGGGCCGGGTGCACCGGTTCCTCGGCCTGGAGGTCGGCTGCATCCTCGCCAACATGACCCCGGCGCAGCGCCGCGAGCAGTACGCGTGCGACATCACCTACGGCACCAACAACGAATTCGGCTTCGACTACCTGCGCGACAACATGGCGTGGTCGAAGGACGAGCTCGTGCAGCGCGGCCACAACTTCGCGATCGTCGACGAGGTCGACTCGATCCTGGTGGACGAGGCCCGTACGCCGCTGATCATCTCCGGCCCGGCCGACCAGGCCACCAAGTGGTACGGCGACTTCGCCAAGCTGGTCACCCGGCTCAGCAGGGGCCAGGCCGCCGAGCCGCAGAAGGGCCAGGAGGAGACCGGGGACTACGAGGTCGACGAGAAGAAGCGCACCGTCGGCATCCACGAGTCCGGTGTCACCAAGGTCGAGGACTGGCTGGGCATCGACAACCTCTACGAGTCGGTGAACACCCCGCTGGTCGGCTACCTCAACAACGCGATCAAGGCCAAGGAGCTCTTCAAGAAGGACAAGGACTACGTCGTCATGGACGGCGAAGTCATGATCGTCGATGAGCACACCGGCCGTATCCTCGCGGGCCGCCGCTACAACGAGGGCATGCACCAGGCCATCGAGGCGAAGGAAGGGGTGGAGATCAAGGACGAGAACCAGACGCTCGCCACGATCACCCTGCAGAACTTCTTCCGCCTCTACGACAAGCTCTCCGGCATGACCGGTACGGCGATGACCGAGGCCGCCGAGTTCCACCAGATCTACAAGCTCGGCGTGGTCCCGATCCCGACCCACCGCCCCGTCGCCCGGATCGACCAGTCCGACCTGATCTACCGCACCGAGGTCGCGAAGTTCAACGCGGTCGTCGAGGACATCGTCGAGAAGCACGAGAAGGGCCAGCCGATCCTGGTCGGCACCACCTCCGTGGAGAAGTCCGAGTACCTCTCCCAGCAGCTCGCCAAGCGCGGGGTGCCGCACGAGGTGCTCAACGCCAAGCAGCACGACCGGGAGGCGACGATCGTCGCCCAGGCCGGCCGTAAGGGCGCCGTCACGGTGGCGACCAACATGGCGGGCCGCGGCACCGACATCAAGCTCGGCGGCAACCCCGACGACCTCGCCGAGGCCGAACTGCGCCAGCGCGGTCTGGACCCGGTGGAGCACGCCGAGGAGTGGGCCGCCGCGCTGCCCGCCGCCCTGGAGAAGGCCGAGGCCGCGGTCAAGGCCGAGTTCGAGGAGGTCAAGGAGCTCGGCGGGCTCTATGTGCTGGGCACCGAGCGCCATGAGTCGCGCCGGATCGACAACCAGCTGCGCGGTCGTTCCGGCCGCCAGGGCGACCCCGGCGAGTCCCGCTTCTACCTCTCGCTCGGCGACGACCTGATGCGGCTGTTCAAGGCGCAGATGGTCGAGCGCGTCATGGCGATGGCGAACGTCCCGGACGACGTCCCGATCGAGAACAAGATGGTCACCCGCGCCATCGCCTCCGCCCAGTCCCAGGTCGAGCAGCAGAACTTCGAGACCCGTAAGAACGTCCTGAAGTACGACGAGGTCCTGAACCGGCAGCGTGAGGTCATCTACGCCGAGCGCCGCCGCGTCCTGGAGGGCGAGGACCTGCAGGACCAGATCGGCCACTTCATGGACGACACCATCGAAGCCTATGTCCGGGCGGAGACGGTCGAGGGCTTCGCCGAGGAGTGGGACCTGGACCGGCTGTGGAACGCCTTCAAGCAGCTCTACCCGGTCAAGGTGACGGTCGAGGAGCTCGAGGAGGAGGCCGGCGACCGCGCCGGCATCACCGCCGAGTTCATCGAGGAGACCATCAAGGAGGACATCCACCAGCAGTACGAGGCGCGTGAGGAGCAGCTGGGCTCCGAGATCATGCGTGAGCTGGAGCGGCGGGTCGTGCTGTCCGTCCTGGACCGCAAGTGGCGCGAGCACCTCTACGAGATGGACTACCTCCAGGAGGGCATCGGGCTGCGCGCGATGGCCCAGAAGGACCCGCTGGTCGAGTACCAGCGCGAGGGCTTCGACATGTTCCAGGCCATGATGGACGGCATCAAGGAGGAGTCCGTCGGCTATCTGTTCAACCTGGAGGTCCAGGTCGAGCAGCAGGTCGAGGAGGTCCCGGTCGAGGAGGCGGAGGAGCAGGCCGCCATCGCCGAGGACGTGCAGGACGCGGTGCCGGCGGGCGCGCCGTCGGCGGGCCCGGTGGGCTCGTCGGGTTCGTCGGCTTCGTCCGGGCGGCCCGAGATCCGCGCCAAGGGCCTGGAGGCCCCGCAGCGCCCGGACCGGCTGCACTTCTCCGCTCCGACGGTGGACGGTGAGGGCGGCGTCATCGAGGGCGACTTCACCAACGGTGAGACGCCGCCGGCGCCCCGGTCGGAGGCCGACGGGCTGACCCGGGCGGAGCGGCGCAAGGCCCAGAAGGGCCGCCGCCGCAAGAAGTAACCGGGCGCCTGGGCGTGTGTACGGGCCGGGGTTCCGCGCGGGAGCGCGGAACCCCGGCCCGTCGCGTTGTGTGGCGCGATCTGCTACCCAACGCTGCTCTCGCACCGTCCGGTCGCACCGTCCGGTCGCCCGGTCTGGTCAGGCGCACGGTCTGGTCAGGCGAGTGGGCCGAGGTCGACGGCGGCGCAGCGCCAGCGGGCGTCGGCGCCGAGCTCCAGCCGGAAGGCGAGCGCGCTGAGCCGGTCGCCGGAGGCGATCCGGGCGAACGCCTCGATGACCCCGTGCCGGGGCCGGTACTCGCCGCAGCGGCGCACCACGGGCGCCGTGGCGCGCCCTCCGGCGGGGCGCAGCGGGGCGCGCGGCGCGAGCTCGACCAGCCGGTCGTAGGCGGCCGGGAGGGCGTGCCCGAGGAGGGTGTGGACGGGACGCTGGCCGCTGAGGGTGAGCAGCAGCCGGTTGGCGAACCAGTAGCGCGGCAATCGGTCCCGCTGCCGGTACGCCGCCGCGACGGACGCGCCGCGCGACACGGCGGCGGCGGCCCGGGATGCGGTGGGGGTCGGGGACGCGGTGGTCGGGGGTGGTGTGGGGGTACGGGACGCGGCGGTGTTGCGGGGCGCGGGTGGGCTGAGCGGTGCGAGGGCGTTGCCGGTGGCGGTCCTGGTGGGTGGTGTGGTGGTGGATGTGGTGGTGCTGGTGGTGGGTGTGGTCGGGGTGGGTGGTGTGGCTGGGCGTGGCGCGTGCGGTGGTGCTGGGTGGTGCGGTGGGTGGTGCGGTGTTGCTGTGCGGTTCGGGGCTGGTGGGGGTGGTGCTGTTCGGTGTGGTCGTGGTGACGCCGGTGGTGGGTGCTGTGCTGGCGCCGGTGGTGGGCGGTGAGGTGGTTCCGGTGGTGGGCGCGGCGGTGGTGCGGGGGCGTCGGGGGTCTCGGCGGCTCGGTGGGCCGCTTCGTCCCGGACCGCTGCCGCCGCGTCGTCGTACGCTCTCCTCGCCCGCCGTGGCCCGATCCGTCGTCCGGACGCCCTCACGCATGCTGCTCGCCCCGTTCTCTCCGGCCCGGCTGAATACCGGGCGGTAGCTTTCGTCGGGAAGTCTTCTACCGGCGCTTTTCCGGGCCCCGCAATGCGTGCCGGGCCGCCTCCGCGCCGGCGCCGCGATTCACCTATTCGTGCCGTACGGCGGCCTGCCGCCCCTGGTCACGGGCTCGTCCGGGGCTCAATTCGGGCTTTGCGCGGCCCCGTCGTCCGCTGTCCCCCGAAAGGGGACCACCGGCCCTGTCAAGAGGCTCGGGAGAGGCGACCGGCGATACGTATGCTGGGGGGCCTATTGGTGTCTGATGAAAGCGGCGGCCATGCGCGTCTACGTCCCCCTGACCCTCTCCGGTCTCGCCGAGGCGTACAAGGAGGGCCAACTGGGGCCGACGCCGTTGACCGCGTACGCGGTCACCCCCGCGCTCCGCGAGTGGTACGTCTCCGATGACATCGAGGAGCTGGAGTACGCGGCGCTGAGCCGAGCCGCGCAGGCGTCGCTGCGGCTGCTCGCCGTCGACCCGCGGGCGGCCCGCAGGCGGGTCGTGGTGGCCGTGGACGTGCCCGACGGGCAGGCGGTCGCCGATCCGGACCGGGGCCTGGACCAGTCCGCGCTGGGCGAGGTGCGGATCAAGGCCGCCGTACCGCTGGCGAAGGCCGCCGCCGTGCACCTGGACGCCGATGACGCCGAGGAGGACATCGCCGCGGCCGCCGACGCGCTGGGCGCGGCGGATCTGGGCGACGACGACGCGCAGTTCATCGTGGACGGCGCCGAGGACCACGAGCTGCTCTGGTACGCCACCCAGGAGATCCCCAACCTCATCGAGTGATGCCCCTGTCGGACCCTCCCGGTACGGTCATGGGATGGGGAAGAACCACGTGACGCACCTCGTCTGGGACTGGAACGGGACGCTGCTGCACGACATCGACGCCGTGATCTCGGCGACGAACGCCTCGTTCCGGGAGATCGGTCTGCCGCCGATCACCCTCGAGCGCTACCGCGATCTGTACTGCGTCCCGGTGCCCCGGTTCTACGAGCGGCTGATGGGGAGGCTGCCCACCGATGAGGAGTGGGCGGTCATGGACGAGGCGTTCCACCGGCACTACTGGGCGCTGGCCGAGACCGCCGGGCTGGCGATCGGCGCCCGGCAGCTGCTCGTCGAGTGGCAGGAGGCGGGGCTCACCCAGTCGCTGTGCTCACTGGCCCCCCATGAGTACCTGATACCGCTGGTGCGGACGCATGGCATCGAGCGCCATTTCATCCGGGTGGACGGCCGCGTCGGCCAGAGCAACACCGGTAAGGCCGAGCAGATGATGCGCCATATCGCCGCGTTGGAGGGGGTGCCGCCGCAGCGGATGGTGGTGATCGGGGACGCCGTGGACGACGCGGTGGCGGCGCGGCACGTGGGCGCGCGGGCCGTGCTCTACACGGGCGGTTCGCACAGCCGCGCCAGTCTGGAGGCGGCCGGGGTGCCGGTCGTGGACACGCTGGAGGAGGCCGTGCGGGAGGCCGAGCGCATGGCCGACGAGTGAGGTGACGGAGGCGGCGGCTTCGGTGCCGGGACTGGCGGGTGCGGGTTCGGGCGTGGGTGCGGCGGCTCCGGTGCCCCGGGACTGGCGGGTTCGGGCGCGGGCGCGGCGGCTGCGGTATCCCGGGACTGGCGGGTGCGGGGGCGGCGGCTCCGGTACCGGGGCTGGCGGGTGCGAGGGCGGATGCGGCGACTGCGGTGCCCAGCGTGGTGGGGGCTGTTGCACGGGCTCCCGACGTGAGCCTCTGCGCGGTCTCGGTGCCCGGTATGGCGGGAGAGGGTCGCTCCGGTGCCTGGCGCCCGACGCCTGGCGCCCGGCGCCCCGCGCCCGACGCCCGGCGCGAACGGGGCGGCGGTTCCGAGCCTGACGGAGGTGGTGGCCGCGTTGCCCGCCTGGTGGCGGTCCAGGCATGAGCCGGTGGCGCGGGCACGGTGGGCGGTCCTACGGGGCGGGGCATAGCCCCGCCCGCGGACGTAGCCGTCCGCCCGCGGACGTAGCCGCCGCCCGCGGACGTAGCCGCCCTCCGCTCACACCACCGGTGCCTTCGCCCGCAGCACGGTCAGGAATTCCCGCATCCACGCCGGATGGTCCGGCCAGGCCCGTGAGGAGACCAGCGTGCCGTCGACCACGACCTCCGTGTCCTGGTACTCCGCCCCCGCCGCCTGCATATCCGGTTCCAGCGCCGGATACGCGGTGACCCGGCGTCCGGTCAGGCCGCCCACGGCCGCCGTCAGCAGCGGGCCGTGGCAGATCTGCGCCACCGGCTTGTCCGCGTCGAAGAACGCCTTGCAGATCTTGCGCAGCTCGGGGTCGTTGCGCAGATATTCCGGGGCCCGGCCGCCCGGGATCACGAGGGCGGCGTACTGGCCCGGTTCGACGTCGGAGAAGGCGAGGTCGGCGGGGAGGGTGTAGCCCGGCTTCTCGGTGTAGGTGTCGAAGCCCTCCTCGAAGTCATGGACCACCAGGCGCAGCGTTTTGCGGCTCGGGGCCGCGATGTGCACCTCGTATCCTTCTTCGCGCAGCCGCTGGTAGGGGTAGAGCACCTCCAGCGATTCGGCCGCGTCGCCGGTCACCAGCAGGATCTTCGCAGCCATGCCGCCCACCTCCACGTCCACGCTTACCACCGTCCAGATCACGGTGCACCAGATCACGGTGCATCCGCGCCGGCGCTTTGCCAAGAGGGCGTCCGGGGCGCGCCGTGAGTCCGTGCGCGCTTCCTGGTCGCTGTCCATTTCGTCAAACATCGGGGCTCGGTTTTGTACACGAACGGCTCATGACGGCCCCCTGGGGAGGAGCGATAGCCTTACTGCGTGATCAGCGCGATAGTCCGTGAGGGCAATGAGGCCCTCGCTCCGCGCCCGGAGCCGCACCGGCCCCGGGCCCGAGCCGCCGCTGACCCGTGGCGCGTGGGGCCTTGGTCACTTACGGCCGAGTACGCCCCGGCCATTCCCCGATCCGGCATACCGTCGTTCACGACCGGATTTTCCGCGTCGAGGCGTCATGCCACCACCGTCATCGATGTCACGCAACGGCGCGCGACAGGAGCCAGAGGACATGCAGACCAAGCTGGACGAAGCCAAGGCCGAGCTGCTCGAACGGGCCGCCCGGGTAGCCGAGAACAGCCCTGCCGGGGGGCAACCGGTTCAGGGCCCAGGACCGGAGACCCTGACCGCATACCTCCAGCACTACTACCTGCACACGCCTCCCGAGGACCTGGCCGACCGTGACCCGGTCGACGTCTTCGGGGCGGCGCTCTCCCACTACCGGCTCGCCGAGGTGCGTCCGCAGGGCACGGCGAACGTCCGGGTGCACACCCCGACGGTCGAGGAGCACGGCTGGACCTGCAGCCACTCCGTGGTCGAGGTGGTCACCGACGACATGCCGTTCCTGGTCGACTCGGTCACCAATGAGCTCACCCGCCAGGGCCGCGGCATTCATGTCGTGATCCACCCGCAGGTGGTGGTGCGCCGTGACATCACCGGCAAGCTGATCGAGCTGCTGGACGTCTCCCCGGACGGCCCGGCCAGGAAGAAGCTCCCGCACGACGCGGTCATCGAGTCCTGGATCCATGTCGAGACCGATCGCGAAACCGACCGCGGCGATCTGAAGCAGATCACCGCCGATCTCGTGCGCGTCCTGTCCGATGTCCGCGAGGCCGTCGAGGACTGGGAGAAGATGCGCGAATCCGCGCTGCGCATCGCCGAGGGCCTGCCGGACGAGCCGAAGGCCGCCGAGGTCCGTGAGGAGGAGGTCGAGGAGGCCCGGGAGCTGCTGCGCTGGCTCGCGGACGACCACTTCACCTTCATCGGCTTCCGCGAGTACGAGCTGACTCAGGTCCCCACCGAGGCCGGTGGCGAGGAGGACGTGCTGACCGCGGTGCCCGGCACGGGGCTGGGCATCCTCCGTTCCGATCCGCAGCACAAGGACACCGAGCAGAGCGCCCACGCGGGCTCCGCGGCCCCGGTGTCGCCGTCCTTCAACCGGCTTCCGGCCGACGCCCGCGCCAAGGCGCGGGAGCGCAAGCTGCTGGTGCTCACCAAGGCCAACAGCCGCGCCACCGTCCACCGCCCCTCGTACCTCGACTACATCGGTGTGAAGAAGTTCGACGCCGAGGGCAATGTGATCGGCGAGCGCCGCTTCCTGGGGCTGTTCTCCTCCGCCGCGTACACCGAGTCGGTGCGCCGGGTCCCGGTCATCCGGCGCAAGGTGGACGAGGTGCTCGCGGGCGCGGGCTTCGCGGCCAACAGCCACGACGGCCGGGACCTGCTGCAGATCCTGGAGACCTATCCGCGCGACGAGCTGTTCCAGACCCCGGTCGATCAGCTCCGCTCGATCGTGACCAGCGTGCTCTACCTCCAGGAGCGCCGTCGGCTGCGGCTGTTCCTGCGCCAGGACGAGTACGGGCGCTACTACTCCGCCCTGGTCTATCTGCCGCGGGACCGTTTCACCACCGATGTGCGGCTGCGGCTGACCGACATCCTGCTGGAGGAGCTGAGCGGCCGCCCGCCGGTCGACTTCACCGCCCTGCACACCGAATCGGTGCTCTCCCGGCTGCATTTCGTGGTCCGCGTCCAGCCCGGCACCGAGCTGCCCGACCTCACCGACGCCGATGTGGAGCGGATCGAGAACCGGCTGATCGAGGCCGCCCGCTCCTGGGCCGACGGTTTCGCCGAGGCGCTGGTCTCCGAGGTCGGCGAGGAGCGCGCCGCCGAGCTGCTCCGCCGTTATCAGCACGCCTTCCCCGAGGGGTACAAGGCGGACCACACCCCGCGCGGCGCCGTCGCCGACCTCCAGCACCTGGAGCGGCTGGAGGGCGGGGAGAAGGACTTCGCGCTCAGCCTGTACGAACCGGTGGGCGCGGCCCACGCCGAGCGCCGCTTCAAGATCTACCGGGCCGGGGCCCAGATCTCGCTGTCCGCGGTGCTCCCGGTGCTCAACACCCTCGGTGTCGAGGTGGTGGACGAGCGCCCGTACGAGCTGCGCTGCTCGGACCGGACCACCGCCTGGATCTACGACTTCGGGCTGCGGCTGCCCCTGCGGGAGGGCGAGACCCTCGCCGACGACGCCCGTGAGCGCTTCCAGAACGCGTTCGCCGCGGTGTGGACCGGCCGGGCCGAGAGCGACGACTTCAACCAGCTGGTGCTGGGCGCGGGGCTGGACTGGCGGCAGGCGATGGTGCTGCGGGCCTACGCCAAGTACCTGCGGCAGGCCGGGTCCACCTTCAGCCAGTCGTACATGGAGGACACCCTCCGTAACAACGTTCACACCACCCGGCTGCTGGTCTCCCTCTTCGAGGCGCGGATGTCGCCCGAGCGGCAGCGGGCGGGGGTGGAGCTGACCGACGCGCTGCTGGAGGAGCTGGACGCGGCGCTGGACCAGGTGGCCTCGCTGGACGAGGACCGCATCCTGCGCTCCTTCCTCACCCTGATCAAGGCGACGCTGCGGACCAATCACTTCCAGGACAACGGGGACGGCAAGCCCCACGACTATCTGTCGATCAAGCTGGACCCGCAGGCGGTGCCGGATCTGCCCGCGCCCCGCCCGGCGTACGAGATCTGGGTCTACTCGCCGCGGGTCGAGGGTGTGCACCTGCGGTTCGGCAAGGTCGCCCGCGGGGGCCTGCGCTGGTCCGACCGGCGTGAGGACTTCCGCACCGAGATCCTGGGCCTGGTCAAGGCGCAGATGGTGAAGAACACGGTGATCGTGCCGGTGGGCGCCAAGGGCGGCTTCGTCGGCAAGCGGCTGCCGGACCCGTCCGTGGACCGCGACGCCTGGCTGGCCGAGGGCATCGCCTGCTACAAGACCTTCATCTCCGGTCTGCTCGACATCACCGACAACATGGTCGCCGGGCAGGTCCAGCCGCCCAAGGACGTGGTCCGGCACGACGGGGACGACACCTATCTCGTCGTCGCCGCCGACAAGGGCACCGCGACCTTCTCCGACATCGCCAACGAGGTCGCCCAGGCGTACGGCTTCTGGCTCGGCGACGCCTTCGCCTCCGGCGGCTCCGCCGGTTACGACCACAAGGGCATGGGCATCACCGCCCGCGGCGCCTGGGAGTCGGTCAAGCGCCACTTCCGCGAGCTGGGCCACGACACCCAGACCCAGGACTTCACGGTCGTGGGCGTCGGCGACATGTCCGGCGACGTGTTCGGCAACGGGATGCTGCTGAGCGAGCACATCCGGCTGGTCGCCGCCTTCGACCACCGGCACATCTTCCTGGACCCCGACCCGGACGCGGCCACCTCCTACGCCGAGCGGCGCCGCCTGTTCGAGCTGCCGCGCTCCTCGTGGGCGGACTACAACGCCGAGCTGCTGTCGGCGGGCGGCGGCGTCCACCCCCGTTCGGCCAAGGCCATCCCGATCACTCCGCAGGTGCGGGCCGCCCTCGGCATCGCGAAGCGGGTCACCAAGATGACCCCGGCCGATCTGATGAAGGCGATCCTCAAGGCCCCGGTCGATCTGCTGTGGAACGGCGGTATCGGCACCTACGTCAAGGCGTCGTCCGAATCGCACGGCGACGTCGGCGACAAGGCCAATGACGCGATCCGGGTGGACGGCCAGGACCTGCGGGTCAAGGTCGTCGGCGAGGGCGGCAACCTGGGCCTGACCCAGCTGGGCCGTATCGAGTTCGCCACCAACGGCGGCCGGATCAACACCGACGCGATCGACAACAGCGCCGGTGTGGACACCTCCGACCACGAGGTGAACATCAAGATCCTGCTCAACGCCCTGGTCACCGAGGGGGACCTCACCCTCAAGCAGCGCAACAAGCTGCTCGCCGAGATGACCGACGAGGTCGGCTCGCTGGTGCTGCGCAACAACTACGCGCAGAACGTGGCCCTGGCCAACTCCGTCGCCCAGGCCCCCAGCCTGCTCCACGCCCATCAGCGGCTGATGCGCCGCCTGGGGCGGGAGGGGCAGCTGGACCGGGGGCTGGAGTTCCTGCCCACCGACCGCCAGATCCGCGAGCGGCTGTCGGCCGGGCGCGGTCTGACCCAGCCCGAGCTGGCCGTCCTGCTCGCCTACGTCAAGATCACGGTGGCCGAGGAGCTGATCACCACCGGGCTGCCCGACGACCCGTACCTCCAGCGGCTGCTGCACGCGTACTTCCCGCAGGCCCTGCGCCAGCGGTTCCCCGAGCACATCGACGGTCACGCCCTGCGGCGCGAGATCATCACCACGGTGCTGGTCAACGACACCGTCAACTCCGCCGGTACCACCTTCCTGCACCGGATGCGGGAGGAGACCGGGGCCTCCACCGAGGAGGTCGTGCGCGCCCAGACCGCGGCCCGCGCGATCTTCGAGCTGAACCAGGTGTGGGACGAGGCCGAGGCGCTGGACACGGCCGTGGCCGCCGACGTCCAGACCAGGATGCGGCTGCATTCGCGCCGGCTGGTCGAGCGCGGCACCCGCTGGCTGCTCAACAACCGGCCGCAGCCGCTGGAGCTCGCCGAGACCATCGACTTCTTCGCGGAGCGGGTCGCCGCGGTCCGGGCGCAGCTGCCCAAGCTGCTGCGCGGCTCCGACATCGAGTGGTACCAGCGGATCTGCGACGAGCTGGCCGCGGCGGGCGTCCCGGAGGACCTGGCCACCCGGGTGGCGGGCTTCTCCTCGGCCTTCCCGACGCTGGACATCGTCGCCATCGCGGACCGCACCGGCAAGGATCCGCTGGCGGTCGCCGAGGTCTACTATGACCTGTCCGACCGGCTGCGGATCAGCCAGCTGATGGACCGGATCATCGACCTGCCGCGCGCCGACCGGTGGCAGTCCATGGCCCGGGTCTCCATCCGCGAGGACCTGTACGCGGCGCAGGCCGCCCTGACCGCCGATGTGCTGTCGGTGGGCAACGGCGGCTCGACGCCCGAGCAGCGCTTCAAGGCGTGGGAGGCGAAGAACGCCGCGATCCTGCAGCGTGCGCGCACCACGCTCGACGAGATCCAGGCGTCGGAGACCTTCGACCTGGCCAATCTGTCGGTCGCGATGCGGACGATGCGGACGCTGCTGCGCACCCACAGCTGAGCCGTACGCCGCGCCGTACCGCGCCGCGCCGCCCGGGACCTGCCCCGGGCGGCGCGGCGCGTTGTGTCACCCGCATGGGTGCCCCTCCAGCGGCTAAGCGGGCATACGGGGACGAATCCACCTAACGTGGGTGGACAGCGAGTGCCTCGCGCCTCGAACCGCCGCCGTGTCCCGAGGAGCCTTATGCCCCGCTTCACCATCGTCATCGCCGCCTATCGCGTCCAGGGCTATCTGAGCGCCTGTATGGACTCCGTGCTGACACAGTCGTTCGACGACATCGAGGTGGTCGCCGTGGACGACCGCTCACCGGACCACTGCGGCGCGATCATCGACGCGTACGCGGCACGCGACAGCCGGGTCGTGCCCGTCCACCAGCCGGTCAACTCCGGTCCCGGCCAGGCCCGTAACGCCGGGGCCGAGCGGGCCGGCGGGGACTATCTGCTCTTCCTGGACGGCGATGACACCCTCGCCCCCGGCACCCTCAAGGGCCTCGCCGACCGGCTCGCCCTGAGCGGCGACCCGGACATCCTCTACTTCAACCACGTCCGCACCTACTGGTCGGAGCGCCGGGCCCCGAGCGTGTTCGGGGAATTGCTGGCCTCGGCGGGCACGGATGTCTTCTCCGTCGTCGAGCGCCCGGAATTCCTGCGGCTCTTCGCGATGTCCTCCAACCGCGTCTACCACCGCGGCTTCTACACCCGCCACGGCTTCGCGTTCACCGAGGGCATCTACGAGGACGCGCTGCTCTCGTACAAGACGATGCTCACGGCGCGGCGAATAGCGTGTGTGGATCTGGTGGGTCTGGAATACCGCCAGCGGCGGGTCGGGGCCAGCACACAGAGCCCCGGCGAGAAGCACTTCATCATCTTCCAGCAGTACGCCCGGCTCTTCGACTTCCTCGACGCCCGCCCGCATCTGGAGCCGCTGCGCCCGCTGCTCTTCGAACGGGCCGTCTCGCATTTCCTGTTCTGCCTGGACCGGGCGTCCCGGGTGGCGGCGGCGGACCGGCCGCGCTTCTTCGGCCGGGCCGCCCAGTGGTACCGCGAGCACCTCCCCGCCGGGTTCACCCCGCCGGTCGAGGGCCGGTGGCGCTTCGAGGCGCTGGCATCGGGCTCCTTCCTCCGCTACCGGGAGCACGAACTGTCGGCGCGGGCCGCCGCCGGGGCCCGCAAGCTGCGCCGGACCGTCCGGCCGCCGCTGGCCGCACGGGCCAAGCGGACCCTGTACCGGATGCACCGGCAGCGGCCGGTGGACCCCCGGCTGGCCGTCTACTCCGCGTACTGGGGGCGTGGGGTGCTGTGCAATCCGGCGGCGATCTACTACGCGGCGCGGGAGCTGGCGCCGGAGGTCCACGGGGTCTGGGTGGTCAGGAAGTCGGAGATCGCCTCGCTCCCGGAAGGCGTCGACTACGTCGTCTCCGGCACCCGCGACTTCTACCGCACCGTGGCCCGCGCGAAATACCTCATCAACAACGTCAACTTCCCCAATGAGGTGGTGAAACGGCCGGGTACGGTGCATCTGCAGACCTTCCACGGCACCCCGCTCAAATGCATGGGGCTCGACCAGCAGCGCTATCCCGCCGCCGCGGGCGGGATGAGCTTCGGCAATCTGCTCAGACGCATCGACCGCTGGGACTTCGCGCTCTCCTCCAATCCGCATTCCAGCCAGATCTGGGAGCGCGTCTACCCCGCCTCGTACCGGCTGCTGGAATTCGGATATCCGCGCAATGACGTCTTCTTCACCGCGTCCGAGAACGACGTCCGGCGAATCCGCGACGCATTGGGCATCCCGGCCGGGAACACCGCCCTCCTCTACGCGCCCACCCTCCGCGACTACCAGAAGGGGTTCACCCCCCGGCTGGATCTGGAGCGGCTCAGCCGCGAGCTCGGCCCGCGGACGACGCTGCTGGTGCGCGCCCACTACTCCTACCGGCCGCAGGACCAGCTGGAGCTGGCCCGGCTCCAGGAGGCCGGACTGGTGCTCGACGTCTCCCGCCACCGGTCGGTGGAGGAGCTGTGCCTGGCGGCCGACGCGCTGATCACCGACTACTCGTCGATGATGTTCGACTACGCCCTGCTGGACCGCCCCATCGTGATCTACGCCGACGACTGGGACGTCTACCGCTCCTCCCGGGGGGTCTACTTCGACCTGCTCTCGGGGGCGCCCGGGGAGACCCCGGGGGCCGTCGCCCGCAGCGAGCGGGAGCTGACCGAGATCTTCCACAAGGGCCGCTGGTGCGACGCGGACGCGACCGCGCTGCGCACCGCCTTCCGGGCCCGCTTCTGCCGGTTCGACGACGGCCACGCGGCCGAGCGGGTGGTACGGGCCCTGATGCTGGGCCAGGACGACACGGAGCTCCGGACCCCGGCCGCCGCACCACGGGCGCGGCTGCTGCCGACCGGGGGCGGCAGCGACGCGGCGGGGCCGCGCGGCGGAGTCCTCACGGCCGAGTGAGCGCGGCCCGCCGGCGCCGAGTGAGCGCGGTCCGTCGTGTGAGCGCGGTTGGTCGAGTGACCCGTTGAGCGACCGCGACCCGCTGAGCGACTGCGGCCCGTCGAGTGGCAGCGGTTCGCCCAGTGAGCGCGGCCCGCCGAGTGACCGCGGTCCGTTGGTCCCGTTCCGTCGAGTGGCACCAGCCCGCTGGTCCCGGTCCGCCGAGTGATCGCGGTCCGCTGGTCCCGATCCGCCGAGAGCCCGGAGCCAGGAGCCAGGAGTCAGGAGTCAGGAGGCCGTCATGCCCGCTGTGTCCCGACCTCGTGTCAGCGTGATCATCCCCGCCTACAACGCCCTTCCGGAGCTGACCCGGGCCGTCACCTCCGCGATGGACCAGACCCTGGGCCCGGACCGGGTCGAGATCATCGGGGTGGACGACGGCTCGACCGACGGCACCGGCGAGGAGCTGGAGCGGCTCGCCCGCACCTGCGCCGCGCTCCGCGTCGTCCACCAGGAGAACTCCGGCTGCGCGGGCGTCCCGCGCAACACCGGGCTGGACCTCGCCCAGGGCGACTTCGTCTTCTTCCTCGACTCCGACGACTACCTGGGGCCGGACGCGCTGCGCCGCATGGTCGCCATGGCCGACGCCAACGGCACCGACGTCGTCCTCGGCAGGATCGCCTCGGTGGGCGGACGCGCGGTGCCCCGGGCCGTCTTCCAGTACAACCAGCCCCGCACCGACGTCTTCTCCTCCCACGCCTATCTGACCCTGGGCCCGTGGAAGCTGTTCCGGCGCTCCCTCATCGAGCGGCTGCGCCTGCGCTTCCCGCCCTACCGCAACTGCGAGGACAAGCCGTTCACCGCGGCGGCCTACCTCAACGCCTCCGGTATCTCGGTGGTCGCCGACTACGACTGCTACTACGTCCGCTACCGCGAGAACCGCAACAACCTCACCCTCACCGCCGCCGATCTCGCCCACCGCGTGGACGGCACCCGGCTGTGCTTCGAGACCGTGGCCCGCTATCTGGAACCGGGCCCGCGCCGGGACCAGATCATGCGCCGCCACGTGGAGTGGGAGCTGTGCGGTCCGCTGCGCGCCCTGCTGCCCCGGGAGAGCGAACGGGACGCGCGGGAACGGTTCTTCCCCGAGTTCCGGCACTGGGCGAGGACCTATGTGACCGACGCCCTGTTCCAGCGGCTCGACGCCCCCGACCGGCTGCTGATCCACCTGCTGCGCGCCGACCGCTTCGACGATGTGCTGACCGTGGCCCGGAACGCCCAACGGGACGGGCGGCGCGGCCACCTCGTCGACAAGGGCCGCGTCTACTGGCTCCACCCGTTCTTCCGGGACCACGCCGCCGCCGTTCCGGACGTGTGCTTCGACGTGACCGACCGGCTGCCGGTCCGGCACCACCTGGAGTCGGCCGGATGGCAGGGCGGAGTGCTGCGGCTGGCCGGCCACGCCTATATAGAGGACGTCGACGCGCTCGACCCGGCCACCGAGATCGTGCTGCGCAAGTACCGGGCCGACCGCCCCGAGGTCCGGGTGCCCACCACACCGTGCCTCCCGGCCCATCCGCTGCCCGGGGAGGAGCGGCGGTACGAGATGGCGGGCTTCACCGCCGAGATCGACCCGGCCACCGCCGACGACGGGGCCCCGCTGGAACGGGGACTGTGGAACGTCCACCTGGACGTGCGCGCCCAGGGCGTCAGCCGTACGGTGCGGTTCGGCGGCCACCGCGAGGGCGGTGAGGCCACCCATCCGGCCCGGCGCCGCGTCAGCACGCCCCAGGGACCCGTGGTGGTGGTGCCGTACTTCACCCCGTACGGCAATCTCTCGCTCGACGTCGGCGAGGTCGCCCACCCCGTCGACCCGCCCTGCCAGGTGCTCCGGGCCCTGTGGCACACCAGGAGCACCCTGCTGGTCGGCGGACGGCTGACGGACGAGGCCGTGCGGGAGGGCGGGACGCTGCGGCTGCGCGCCGAGGGCGGGACGGGCACGGTGCACGAGGTGCCGGTGCGCTGCGAACCGGGCGGCTCCACCACGGTCTTCACCGCCCGGCTGCCGGTCGGCAGGCTGGGCACGGACCGCTGGACGCTGACGCTGGTCATGGACGGCCCCGGCGAGGACGCGCCGTGCCGTACCGCGGTCGTGCCGCACTTCGGCCGGTTGGCCGCGACCCGTTGGCTGCGCTTCGGCTGCCGCCCCTACTACGCCAAACCGGTGGCGCTGGGCCCGGCACGGGCCCTGGGCCTGGACGTGGCGCCGATCAAGGTCGTCACGGGGGTACGGCGGCGGCTGCGGCGGTGACCTGCGGGGGCCGCGGCCGTGGCCCTCGGGACGGCGTCCGTGGCCCTCGGGGCGTCGGCCGTGGTCCTGGGGAGTGGCGGCGGTGAGCGGCAGCGGCGATGGGCCGGGCGGCGCCGCGGCTGCGGCGGTGAGCGGGGCCAGCCCCCGATCGGCGCCGCCGCCGGTCAGTCAGCCCGGCTCTCCGGCGCTGCCGGTTCCGCGTCGGTTCCCCGGTTCACCTCCGTGCCGGTTCCGCGTCGGTTCCTCGGTTCACCGG
>NZ_BBOX01000384.1 GCF_001553455.1 Streptomyces hygroscopicus subsp. hygroscopicus | reverse complement strand
GCTTGAGGAAGTCCACCTGGAGGAGCAGCAGGTTCTCCGCGACCTGCTCCTGGGGGGTCATATGGGTCACCCCGGACAGCGGCAGTACCTCGTGCGGACGGCCCGCGGCCAGCAGCGCCGAGGAGAGCCGCAGGGTGTGCGCGGCCACCACGTTGTCGTCCGCCAGCCCGTGGATGATCATCATCGGCCGGGCGGTGTCGGCCGCGCCGGACAGCCCCTCGTCGGTCACCAGCGAGTTGGCCGCGTAGACCGCGGGCTGCTCGTCCGGATGGCCCAGATACCGCTCGGTGTAGTGGGTGTCGTACAGCCGCAGGTCCGTCACCGGGGCGCCCACCACGCCCGCGTGGAAGACGTCGGGACGCCGCAGCACCGCCAGCGCGGCCAGATAGCCGCCGTAGGACCAGCCGCGGATGGCGACCCGGCCGAGGTCCAGCGGATAGCGCTCGGCGAGCGCCGTCACCGCCTCGACCTGGTCCTCCAGTGTGACCGCCGCCAGGTCGTCGCGCACCGCCTTCTCCCAGGCGGGGGAGCGGCCGGGGGTGCCGCGGCCGTCCGCGACGATCACCGCGAAGCCCTGGTCGGCGAACCACTGCGAGGTGAGGTGGGCGTTGTGCGAGGCGACCACGCGCTGGCCGTGCGGCCCGCCGTAGGGGTCCATCAGGACCGGCAGCGGTCCGTCGTCCGGCCGGTAGCCGCTGGGCAGCAGCACGGCACAGGGGATGTCCCGCTTGCCCGCGAAGAGGAGGTCGGGGCGGGCGGTGATGACGGGCCGCTCCGCGTACGAGCCGATCTCGGCGAGGCGCTCGGCCGCGCCGTGGTCGGCGGGCCGGAGGATCTCCACGCTCACCCCGGGCCGCTCCAGCCCGGCGTAGGACAGCGCGATCAGCTCACCGCCGCGCACGGCGGAGTGGACCGCCGGGAAGGGCCGCTTGCCGACCGGTTCCCAGCCGCCCTGGTCGCCGCTGCCCCGGAACCAGGCGCGGAAGACATCGATCTCGCCCGGCTGCTCGGGCAGCGGGGCCCCGGCTCCCGGGGAGGCGGAGAACAGCACGTCGTCGGTGCCGATGCCGAGCACCGCGCGCACGTGGAGGGCGCCGGAGGTGAGCTTGCGGTCGCCGACCATCAGCACCCGGGCGCCGCCCTCGTCGGCGATGCGGACGAGCCGTCCATCCTCCGTCCAGGCCGGCACCCCGGGGAAAAGATCCAGCCAAACCGCGTCCTCGTCCACGTGCACCGTGCTGGTCCGTCCGGTGCCGGTGTCCACGGCCAGATAGAGCTGGCTGCGCTGGTCCCTGGCCTGGACCAGAAGCAGCGGCGGACCGTAGGCCGACCAGTGCACCCGCGCGAGGTACGGATAGCGCTCCCGGTCCCACTCGATCTCCGTACGGGAGCCGTCCAGACCGAGCAGAACCAGCCGCACCTCGGCGTTGGCGGTGCCCGCGGCGGGATAGGCGGTCTCCGCCGGTTTCCGGCCGGGGTGGGCCGGGTCGGCGATCCACCACCGCTGTACGGGGGCCTCGTCGACCCGGGCGGCCAGCAGGGCGTCGCTCTCCGGCGACCACCAGAAGCCGCGTGAACGGTCCATCTCCTCGGCCGCGATGAACTCCGCGAGGCCGTAGGTGACGGTGTCCCCCTCCGGCTCCGCGAGCGCCCGGTCCGCTTCGCCGTCGACGCCGGTGACCCGCAGCGCCCCGCCCGCCGCATAGGCGATGTGGCGGCCGTCGGGCGAGGGGCGCGGGTCCACGACCGGACCCGGGACGCGCAGCTCCCGGGTGGTACCGGCGGGCAGGTCGGTGGTGAAGAGCCGCCCGGAGAGGGCGAACGCGGCACGTTCGACCGCCGTGTCCACCGCGTAGCCGACCACCCCGGCCGACCCCTCGCGGCTGCGCTCCCGCCGCGCCCGCTCCTCGGGGGACAGCTCCTCGTCGGCGCCGCCGAGCAACTCGGCCGGGTCGGCGGCGGGGTACTCGCGCCGCCCGGCGAGGTCGTGCACCCACAGGAGGCCGGTCCGGTCGGTGCCCGAGCGGGAACGCAGGAAGACGACGCGTGAATCGTCGGGGGCCACGGTGAGGGCCCGCGGTGTCCCGAGGGTGAAGCGCTGGGTGCGCGCGTACTGCCGTGGGAACGAGAGCTGTCCGGTCATAGGGCGAGCGTACGGCTGTCGGATCAGCGCGGGGGAGGGTGCGGACCGGTAGGCCGGGGGCGGCGCCGCCCCCCGGTGCGGCCCGGCCGGAACGGCGCGGATGCCAAGGCGCTCCGGGCGGCGGTGAGATGGCGCATAACCAACGAGAAAGGACCTGCTGGGAGCGGAAGTTGCTGCGATCAGGCATGCGCCCCTGTCATGCTCCCGTGCACCGAGTCGTGTGCACACCGCCATAGTTATGATCGATTGCGCATAGTGGGTAGGCCCCCTGTGGCATCAATATGTTGTCCGTCCGAGTGCGTGTACCTGGAGGTGAGCCGCTGTGGCGCTCTCGATCTCGATGTCAGTGCTGCTGCTGATCATCGTCTTCATGCTCGTCAACAAGGCAGGGCTGAAGGCGGTGCACGCGGTCGTCTGTGTCCTCCTCGGCTTCTATCTGGCGAGTTCCTCGGTCGCCCCGACGATCGACGACCTCACCACCAACGTGGCGGACATGATCGGCGGCGTGAAGCTCTGACTCCGAGCGGGGCCGGGGCGTGCGACCCATGGGCACGGATGTGCGAATCGTAGGCTGTGCCCATGACCGTTCTTCCCGCCCGTCGTCTGCTGCTGGTGCACGCACATCCGGACGACGAGTCGATCAATAACGGCGCGACCATGGCGAAGTACGCCGCCGAGGGCGCACACGTCACCCTGGTGACCTGCACCCTCGGTGAGGAGGGCGAGGTCATCCCGCCTGCCCTGGCGCATCTCGCCGCCGACCGCGACGACGCGCTCGGTCCGCACCGGATCGGCGAACTCGCCGCGGCCATGGACGCCCTGGGGGTCCAGGACCACCGTTTCCTGGGCGGGCCCGGCCGCTATCGCGACTCCGGGATGATGGGCGCCCCGCAGAACAACCGGCCGGACTGCTTCTGGCAGGCCGACCTGGACGAGGCCGCGGGGTACCTGGTCGCCGTGGTCCGCGAGGTACGGCCACAGGTGCTGGTGACGTACGACGCCGACGGCGGATACGGCCACCCCGACCACATCCAGGCGCACCGGGTGGCGATGCGCGCCGTGGAGCTGGCCGCCGATCCGGACTTCCGGCCGGACCTCGGCGCGCCGCACGACATCGCCAAGGTCTACTGGAACTGTGTGCCGCGCTCGGCGGTCGAGGAGGGCTTCGCCCGGCTGCGGGCCGCCGGCCGGGACTCCCTCTTCCCGGGCGTCGCGACGGTCGACGACGTCCCCGGGGTGGTGGAGGACGCGGAGGTCACCGCGTCCGTCGACGGCACCGCCCAGGCCGGGGCGAAGGCGGCGGCGATGCGCGCCCACGCCACCCAGATCGCGGTCGAGGGGCCCTTCTTCGCGCTCTCCAACGACCTGGGCCAGCCGATGTTCGTCCAGGAGCACTACCGGCTCGTCAAGGGCGTGGCCGGCGCGGAGCGCGAGGACGACCTGTTCGCGGGGGTGACGGCGTGACGGCCCCGCGACTGGGCGGGTACGCCCTGCTGGCCGTGGGCGGGGTGCTGGTCGGCGCCGCGGGTGCGCTGGTCCAAGCGGCGTGGTTCCCCGGCGGATTGCTGCTCGCGCTGCTCGCGGTGGCGGGCCTGTGCTACGGCGGGGTCAAGGTGATGGGCGCCCGGATGGGCGGCGGGGTGCCCGCGGGGGCCTGGACGGTGGCCGTGCTGCTGCTCACCTCCCCCCGTCCGGAAGGGGACTTCCTCTTCGGCGCGGGGCTGGGATCGTACGCCTTCCTCCTCGGCGGGATGTTCATCGGTGTGATGTGCGCCACGTTGCCCTTGGTACCGCAACCTCCGGGTACGTCGGCCCGACTTGGTAAGTGACGTGACGTTTTCGGCATGACGTCCCCGGCGCTCGGCGGCCCGTCCGGCATGCGGCGGAGGGTGCGCCACGGGCGTACCGGATGCGGTGATGCGGCGGTCGTCAAGTGCGCGTCCGCGCCGCCCAGTAAGGTGGTGCCGCCGCCGAGCCGCCCGCGCGAGGTCTGACGGGCGGCGGAGCTAACTGGGAGAACCTGCTTTGAGCCGTGAATCTGACAGTTCGTCCTCCGGGCCCCGGGAGGGAAGCGGCGGTGCCGCCTACCCGTCGGGCACCCCGCCGTACGGATCCCGCCAGTACCCCTCGCCGAACCCCACGCAGGAGGCCCAGCAGGGGGCGGCCGGTGACGGTCAGGCGCGTGCCGCGGCCAAGCCGGAGGAGCCGAAGACCGAGACCACGCTGACCACCCGGATCAAGATCAACATTCCGGGGTCGCGGCCCATCCCGCCGGTGGTCATGCGCACGCCCGTCGCGGAGGACGGTGTGCCCGCGCCGCGCTCCGGCGAGGACGACGCCGCCCCCGAGCGCACCAGCGCCCTGCCCCGGGTCGACTTCACGCCGACGCCGGAGCGCGGGGTGCCGGCCGAGCGCGGCGGGGCCAAGGAGACCTCCGAGGGCCGGGAGAAGAAGAGCGGCAAGAGCGACGGCGAGCGGACCAGCGACTGGTTCTCGCCGCGCAAGCCCAAGAGCGCCTCGTCGGCCACCGGCGGCGTGCCGAAGCCGTCGACGCCGGCCCCGGAGACCACCCAGCAGTTCCCGGCCCCGGACACGACCCAGGGCTTCCCGGCCCCGGACACGACCCAGGGCTTCCCGGCCCCGGACACGACCCAGGGCTTCCCGGCCCCGGACACGACCCAGGGCTTCCCCGCTCCCGACACCACCCAGGGCTTTCCGGCCCCGGACACGACCCAGGGCTTTCCGGCCCCGGACAC
>NZ_BBOX01000383.1 GCF_001553455.1 Streptomyces hygroscopicus subsp. hygroscopicus | reverse complement strand
CCTGCCGTACTTCGCCGACGGGCAGGCCCCGGGCGGCCAGGGGGAGCCGAGCGGACCCACCACCGGCCCGGCCACCGGCGGCATGTTCATGCCGCGCCCCGGCGCCGGAGCCGGAGCGCGCGACAGCGACCTGCTGGCCCCGCCCGGACCGGGCCCCGCGGACGGCCGGTACGGCGGCGACCAGCAGACGCCCCCGGGCGGTGCGGGGCCGCTGGCCGGCGGCTCCGGCGCCGCCACCGGAGCGGGCCGGCCGCCCGGTTCCGGGGCGGACCCGGCGGACGACCCCGGAGCCGGGCCGTCCCCCTCGCTGTTCCGCGACCCGGAGCCCACCCCGGGCGGCGGGGTGCCGCCCGAGCAGGTCTCCAGCGACACGCTGGTCAGCGGGGTGCCCGTGGTGCCGTCGGCCGAAGGTCGGAGCAAGCCGCCGTCCCCGCCCGCCGCGGGCGGTCCGGGGGCCCCGGCGCCCGGCGGCGGCAGCGCCCCGTCGAGCGCCCCGGCACCGTCCGCCCCCAAGGCGGGCAAGCCCAGGAAGAAGGGCCGCTCCAAGGCCGTCATGGCCGTGGGTCTGCTGGTCGTGCTCGCGGGCGGGGCCTATGTCGCCGGTCTGGTGATGAACCACGCCGATGTGCCGAACGGCACCACCGTCCTCGGCGTCGACATCGGCGGCACCTCCAAGGAGACCGCCGTCGACAAGCTGGACACCGCGCTGGGCAAGCGCACCACCGCCCCGCTGACGGTGTCGGTCGACGGCCAGCAGAAGGAGATCAAGCCCTCTGTCGCGGGCCTGGCGCTGGACACCGAGGCCACCGTCCGGAACGTCGCCGGCCGGGACTACAACCCGGTCACCGTCATCGGCTCGCTCTTCGGCGGCACCCATGAGGCCGACCCCACGGTGACGGTCGACGAGGAGAAGCTGCGGGACGCCCTGGAGCGGCTCGCGGGCAACTCCGGCACGGCCCGCGAGGGCGGTATCACCTTCACCGCCGGCCGGGCCGTCCCGGTGTACGGCAAGGAGGGCAAGGGGCTGGATGTGGACAAGGCGGTCAAGGCCGTCTCGGACGCGTTCCGGCAGCGTGCCGAGACCGGCCGGAACAAGGCCATCACCCTGCCGGTCGCGGTGCGGCGCCCCACGGTCAGCAAGGCCGAGGTCGACCGGAAGATGAAGAGCTTCGCCGAGCCCGCGATGTCGGGCCTGGTCACGGTCCAGACGGACCCCCAGCACTCGATTCCGTTCGGCCCGGACAAGTCGCTGCCGAAGATCCTCTCCATGCGGGTGGTCGACGGCAAGCTGGTGGAGCACTACAACCTGACCGCCCTCAAGGAGCTGTACGGCAGCACCTTCGACGGCGTCCTGCTCGAGCGGGGCGACGGCTCGAAGAAGCCGGTCACCCCGGAGGACGTGGAGGTGGCGCTGCGGCAGGCGCTGCTGGGCAAGACGGCCAGTGAGCGCATCGGCATCATCGGCAAGGACAACTGACCGGGCCCGCGCCCGTCTCCGACGCGGTCGGTCGACACGGCCCCCGCCCGGCACCGGGCGGGGGCCGCGGCATGTCTCCGGGCCGCGTCACCCCCGGCCCATGACATCTGTCATCACCCCCGGCCCATGACATCTGTCATCCCCAGGTCACGACCGTTGACACTGCCGGGCGCCCCCCGCCCCCGGCCAGGCTGGTGGGCATGACCGCAACGACCGATGTTTCCGCCCCCGGCGCCGGGGCCGCCACCACGGGCTCCCCGCCCGTGGTCCGCTTCGCGCAGGTCAACAAGACCTACCGGAGTGTGCGCGCCGTGGCCGACCTCGATCTCACCCTGTACCCCGGGGAGACCGTCGCCCTGCTGGGCCCCAACGGCGCCGGCAAGTCCTCCACCCTCGATCTGCTGCTCGGCCTGCGCCACCCCGACTCCGGCCGGGTGGAGGTCTTCGGCACCAGCCCGCGCCAGGCCATCGTCCGCGGCCGGGTCGGCGCGATGCTGCAGAGCGGCAGTCTGATGCGGGACGTGACGGTCCGCGAGCTGGTGGGGCTGGCCTGCGAGCTGCACCCCAAGGGCCTTCCGGTGGACGAGGTGCTGGAGCGGGCGGGGATCGCCGAGATCGCCTCCCGCAAGGTGAACAAGCTCTCCGGCGGCCAGGAGCAGCGGGTGCGTTTCGCGTTCGCCACCGCCGGCGCCTCCGATCTGATCGTGCTGGACGAGCCCACGACCGGTATGGACGTCTCGTCCCGGCAGACCTTCTGGGGCGGGATGCGGGAGCAGGCCAGGCAGGGCCGCACCATCCTGTTCGCCACCCACTACCTCGAAGAGGCCGACGCCGTCGCCGACCGGGTGATCGTGCTGCACCGCGGCCGGGTGCTGGCCGACGGCTCGTCCGCCGAGATCAAGGCGATGGCCGGGGCCCGGCGGATCTCTTTTCAGCTGGACGGGCCGCTCGACGAGACGGCGCTGCGCGCCCTGCCCGCGCTGACCGGGATCGAGATATCGGGGCGTACCGTACGGATGCGTTCCACCGACGCGGACGCGACCGTGCACGCGGTCTACGGGCTCGGGCTCTATCCGCACGGTCTGGAGGTCACCGGCCTCGGCCTGGAGCAGGCCTTCCTCGCCATCACCGACGCCGCCGGCGGCACCGCGCCGGCAGATGAGGAGCCCACACGATGAAGGCGCTGGTCAAGCTGGAGATCGCGCGGACCCTGCGCAACCGCAAGTTCATGTTCTTCACGGTCGCCTATCCGTCCGTGCTCTTCCTGCTGATCGCGGGCAGCACCGACGCCGACGACCAGGTGCCCGGCACCCGGCTGTCGATGCCGCTCTACTACATGGTCGCGATGGCCTCGTTCGGGGCGCTGACCGCCGGGCTGATGGGCAACGGCGAGCGGATCGCCAGGGAGCGCGAGGACGGCTGGACCCGGCAGCTGCGGCTCACCCCGCTGCCCGGCCGCGGCTATGTCGGGGCCAAGATCGCCGTGGGTGCGGTGGCCACCCTGCCGTCGATCGTGATCGTCTTCGTGGTGGCCGCCGCCGGCAAGGGCGTACGGCTGGACGCCGCCTGGCAGTGGCCCGCGCTGACCGTCGCGATCTGGGCGGGCTCCCTGGTCTTCGCGGCACTGGGGGTGGCCATCGGCTATCTGGCGAGCGGGGACGCGGCACGCCCGGTGACGATGATCATCTACTTCGGCCTGTCGATCCTCGGCGGGCTGTGGATGCCCACCACGTCCTATCCGCAGTGGCTGCGGACCATCGGGGACTGTCTGCCCACCCACGCCTACAACGCCCTCGGCCAGGCGATCGAGCTGGGCGGCGCCCCGCACACCAAGGACGTGGCGCTGCTCATCGGCTATCTCGCGCTCTTCGCGGGCGGCGCGGCATGGCTGTACCGCAAGGACACTCGTAGGGCATGAAGGGCCCCTGGGCCCGCTACGGCATGAGGAGCGCGGGACGCCCGTAAGGCGTGACCGAGGGCGTGGCCCGAGGTGTGATCCGAGGGGAGAAGAACCATGGCTGACCGGGCCGAGCCGACCGACGGCGATCCGCGGTGCCGCCCCGGCGGGCGCCGCCGGCTGACCTGGTGGGCCGACGCGATGGCGTACGACGACGAGAACGACCACTTCGTCTCCATCGGGCAGAGCCCCGAGAACCGCCCCCAGGTCCTGGTCAAGCTGATGTGGATCGGGATCTGGATGGCCTATATGGGCGCCCCGGTCAGCGATCTCGCGGACGGCCACCACACCGTCCCCGCCACCGTGGGCGGCGCGCTCGGCCTGCTGGGCTTCGTGGCCCTCTATCTGGTGCTGATCTTCCGGCACACCGGGCGGGCACTGAGCCGGGCCACGGTTTTCGGGGCGCTGGGCACGCTCTGCGTGCTCGCCGCCGTGCTCGCCCTCACCATGGGCGGCGACTGGCTGGTGCTCTGCGTCTATGTGTCCGTCGCCTTCGGGGCGGTGCTGCCGCTGCGGCTCTCGCGCTGGGTGATCCCGCTGAACACCTTGTTCATGGTGGCCATCGGGGTGCTGGTGCGCGGTTCGCACGGGCTGCTGTCCGCCCTGGTCATCCCCTCGCTGCTGGGCGGCTTCGCGATGAGCGGGGTGCGCCAGATGGTCCGTACCACCCGGGCGCTGCGCGCCGCCCGCGCCACCGTGGCCCAGCTCGCCGCCAACGAGGAGCGGCTGCGGCTCGCCCGTGATCTGCACGACCTGCTGGGCCACTCGCTCTCCCTGATCACGCTCAAGAGCGAGCTGGCGGGGCGGATGCTGCCCGACAAGCCCGAGCAGGCGGCGCGGCAGGTGGCCGATATCGAGCGGGTCAGCCGGCAGGCGCTGGTGGACGTCCGGGAGGCGGTCAGCGGCTTTCGCCGCCCCACCCTGGAGGCCGAGGTCGCCGGGGCCCGTACCGCCCTCACCGCCGCGGGCATCGCCGCCGATCTGCACCGGGTCGGCACCCACCACCCCGACCTTCCGCCCGACCACGAGGGGGCGCTGGCCTGGGCGCTGCGCGAGGCGGTCACCAATGTGGTGCGGCACAGCGGGGCGCGCCGCTGTGCGGTGACCCTCGACGAGACGGGCGACGAGCTGTGCCTGACCGTCAGCGACGACGGACGCGGCCCGACCGGCCCGCACGGCAACGGGCTCACCGGGCTCGCCGAGCGGCTCCAGCTGGCCGACGGCCGCCTGGAGACCGGCCCCGGTGAGCGCGGCGGCTTCACCCTGCGCGCCGTCGTCCCGCTCTCCCGTGGCGCCCGCGTGGAGCTGCCCTCGCCGACCGCGCCGTAGGGCCTGCCGTCACAGGGGGCGCCCTGCTCGCGCGCCCCGCTCCCGACGCCTGGCACGGCACCTCGCCGCGTTGTCGCATCGCCCGCGTACGCCCCGTACGGGGGTGATGCTCCGCCGTGCGGTGTTCCCCGGCCACCGCACGGGAGGTGCCGCCCGCCCCAGACGCCGCTCGCGGCCGGACGCCCCTGCGACCAGGGGCCCCAGGAGCCGGGAGGAGAGGGCGCGTGAGGAGCGGGCGGATGAGCGGATACGCTGCGGGGCGTGATCCGGGTACTGCTGGCCGAGGACCAGTCCATGGTGCGGGAGGCGCTGGCCGCGCTGCTCGGGCTCGAGGACGAGATCGAGGTCGTCGCGCAGGTGGCCCGTGGTGACGAGGTCGTGGACGCCGCCCGGACCCATCGCCCCGATGTGGCGCTGCTGGACATCGAGATGCCCGGGATGAGCGGAATCGAGGCCGCCGCCGCGCTGCACCGGGCCGAGCCCGGTATCCGGATCGTGATCCTGACCACCTTCGGCCGCCCGGGCTATCTGCGCCGCGCCATGGAGTCCGGCGCCGACGCCTTCCTGGTCAAGGACGCCCCGGCGGCCCAGCTCGCCGACGCCATACGGCGGGTGCTGCGCGGGGAGCGGGTCATCGACCCCACGCTCGCCGCCGCCGCGCTCGTGGACGGGGCCAGCCCGCTGACCGCGCGGGAGCGCGAGGTGCTGCGCGCGTCGGCGGACGGCTCGACCAACGCGGAGCTGGCCCGCGCCCTGAACCTGTCGCCGGGCACGGTCCGCAACTACCTCTCCACGGCCATCCAGAAGACCGCCGCCCGCAACCGGGCCGAGGCCGTCCGCATCGCCCGCGACAAGGGCTGGCTGTAGGGGGCCCGAAGCGGCGCGGGGCCGCGGCGATGTGCGTGCGGGGCCGTGTCGCCGTGCGGCCCCCACCGGGTGGGCGCGACCGGCCACGATGGCTGCACGATCCGTCGGACACCCCTCAGTTCAGCATCGCGCGGGCCGCGCGGGCCTCGCGGCGTACCGTCTCGGCGGCGTCGGGCTCCACCGCCGCCACGACCTCCGCATAGTCCTCCAGCTCCCTGGCGCCGGTCAGGAAGTCGCCCCGTTCCACGAGGAGTCGCGCCCGCTCGTAGCGCAGCCGGGCCGGGTGGGCGGGCAGCAGCAGGGACAGCTCGACCGCCCAGAGCCGGACATCGGTCCGCTCCGGGCGGGCGGACGCCCAGGCCCGGATGTTGTTGAGGATCCGCAGCACGATGTCCAGCGGCCCGGCCGGGGTCAGCATCGACGGGGACAGCGGGGTGCCCGTGGTCCCCGACACCAGCATCGCCGCGTCCTCGCTCGACAGCGGCCGCCCGCCGTGACACGGATCGGCCAGCACATGGCTGCCATAAGGATCGCCGAAGCCGACCACGAAGCGGCCCGGCAGCCCCACCCCGTACACCGGGGCGCCCGCCCGCCGCGCCACCTCCATCCACACCACGGACAGCAGGATCGGCAGCCCGCGGCGGCGCCGCAGCACCTCGTGGAGGAGCGAGGACTCCAGCCTCCGGTACTCGGCCGCGCCGCCCCGGAAGTCATGGCGCTCGCCGAGGAGGCGGGCCAGCGCGGCGGCCCACTCCTCGGGGCCGCCGGGGGAGAAGGGGAGCTGACCGGCCAGCCGGTCGAGTTCGATCTGCGCCTCGTCGATTCCGGTCTCGTCCAGTCCGGGGTCGGCCTCCATGCCCACCAGCAGGCACAGCAGCGCCAGATCGGGGCGCTCTTCGCGGGCCGCGTCGGCGAACCGCCGGCGGCGGGAGGTGTCGTTCATCCGTGGCATAGCCGCCTCGTACCCCGCTCAGCGCACATCCTGCCGGGAGGCGCGCCAGTGATGGTAGATGTGGTGGACGGTGAACCCCATGCCCTCGTAGAGGGCGTGCGCACCGCCATTGTCCGTCTCCACCTGGAGATACGCCGCCGAGGCACCCTCGTCGAGCGCCTTGCGGGCCAGCGCGGTCATCACGGCCTTGGCCAGGCCCTGGCGCCGCCGCTCCGGGGCGACCTCCACCGCGGCGAACCCGGCCCAGCGGCCGTCCACCACGCAGCGCCCGATCGCCGCCGGGGCGCCTCCCCCCTCCGCCGGTATGGCCGCGAACCACACCGACGGGCCGCCCGACAGCACCGTCCGGGCCTCGGGGGAGGGCTCGGCGGACCGCTGGTAGCGGGCCAGCCAGGCGTCGTCCAGACGGCGGGAGAGCGTCACGGCCGAGGCGTCGGCGTCCAGGTCCCCGATGGGGGCGAGGGCCGCGATCCGTATCTGCGCGGAGACCTCCCGGGTCCAGCCCCGGGTCTCCAGCTCCGCGGCGAGCAGCTCCTGGGTGCCCTCGGCGCCCGTGCTGACCTGGATGTACGCGGGAAGCTGCCGTGCCGCGTACCAGTCGGTGACCCGGTGCAGCGCCTCGTCCAGAGCCGTCCCGGGGTCGCCGAGGGCCAGCACCGAATTGGCGCGCCGGGTGAAACCGCCGGAGGCGCGCAGCGTCCACTCGCCCAGCGGCTCGCTGATCACCGGTGGCCAGCCGCGGGCGGCGACCCGGTCCAGCTCGGGCGCGCTCGCGGCGGGACCGCGGCGGCGGGCCGGAGCGGCGGGCACCACCTTGCCCGCCACCAGGGACGACTCGGCGATCCGCACCGCCTCACCGGTGCGCCGGGTGATCGACAGCGTACCGCCGGTCCACGATGTGAGAACCCCTACCACGTCGGTGAAGGTGGAACCCGGCTCGCGCTCCCCGGTCAGAAGCCTGACCGAGACGCGTTTTCCCACGTCATCCGGGGTGATCCGGACTTCTAGACGTCCGCCAGTGGTGAAATCCACAGCTCAGTCAGCCCCTCATGTGCGTCTGGTGCCCTGGAACGGCGATACTAGGTGCGGGCATCGACGACGCCGCGCTCCCGCGCGATAGCAGCCCTAACGAGGAGGAACGACAGCGTGACCTACGTCATCGCGCAGCCTTGTGTCGACCTGAAGGACAAGGCGTGCATCGAGGAGTGCCCCGTCGACTGCATCTACGAGGGCCAGCGGTCCTTGTACATCCACCCGGACGAATGCGTCGACTGCGGGGCCTGTGAGCCGGTCTGCCCGGTCGAGGCGATCTTCTACGAGGACGACACTCCCGAGGAGTGGAAGGACTACTACAAGGCGAACGTCGAGTTCTTCGACGAGCTCGGTTCGCCCGGTGGCGCGAGCAAGCTCGGCCTGATCGAGCGGGACCACCCCTTCATCGCCGCGCTTCCGCCGCAGGAGCACGACGAGTGACCCTGCCCCGGCGCAGCGCCCGGTAGCAGCCGGAAGGTCCCGTACGGCCAGTGGCCTGCGGGACCGGGTTGTTTCCCGGGCGGCCCCGGCATCCAGCGGGTTTCCCCGGTGTCGTCCTCCGCCACCGGGCCCCCGGTGTCCACAACCGGGCCCCCGGTGTCCAGCACCGGGCCCCCGGGCGCCCGGCCCGGGAATTTCCGAAGAAAGCGAGCCACCCCGTGTCACCCGTCTCCGCCCGCCTCCCGGTCTTCCCCTGGGACCGGCTCGAAC
>NZ_BBOX01000382.1 GCF_001553455.1 Streptomyces hygroscopicus subsp. hygroscopicus | reverse complement strand
GTGTCACCCGTCTCCGCCCGCCTCCCGGTCTTCCCCTGGGACCGGCTCGAACCGTACAAGGCGACCGCCGCGGCCCACCCCGACGGCATCGTCGACCTCTCGGTGGGCACCCCCGTCGACCCGGTTCCCGAGCTGGTCCGCGCGGCGCTCGCCGACGCCGCGGACAGCCCCGGCTATCCGACCGTCTGGGGCACGGCCGCGCTGCGGGACGCCCTCACCGGCTGGGTGGAACGGCGGCTGGGCGCGGCCAGTGTCAAGCACACCCAGGTGCTGCCGGTGGTCGGCTCCAAGGAGCTGGTGGCCTCGCTGCCGGCGCAGCTGGGCCTGGGCCCCGGCGACCGGGTCGCCTTCCCCCGGCTCGCCTACCCGACGTACGAGGTGGGCGCGCGGCTGGCGGGCGCCGAGCCGGTGCCGTACGACGCGCGGGCCTTCGCGGACGGTGTCGCGGGGACCGGCCTCGACCCGGCCGGGCTCAAGCTGCTGTGGCTCAACTCCCCGTCCAACCCCACCGGCCAGGTGCTGTCCAAGGACGAGCTGCGCACCGCGGTCGCCTGGGCCCGCGAGCACGGGGTGCTGGTGGTCAGCGACGAGTGCTACCTGGAGCTCGGCTGGGAGACGGACCCGGTCTCCGTGCTCCACCCGGAGATCTCCGGCGGGTCCTTCGACGGGCTGGTGGCGGTCCACTCGCTGTCCAAGCGGTCCAATCTGGCGGGCTACCGGGCGGCCTTCCTCGCCGGTGACGAGGCGGTGCTGGGCGAGCTGCTGAAGATCCGCAAGCACGGCGGGATGATGGTGCCCGCACCGGTGCAGGCGGCCACGGTCGCGGCGCTCGGCGACGACAAGCACGTGGCGGAGCAGCACGAGCGCTACGAGCGGCGCCGGGCCGCGCTGCGCTCGGCGCTGGAGGGCCACGGCTTCCGCATCGACCACAGCGAGGCGTCGCTGTATCTGTGGGCGACGCGGGACGAGCCGTGCTGGGAGACCGTGGGCGCCCTCGCCGAACTGGGCATCCTGGTGGCACCGGGCGAGTTCTACGGCCCGGCGGGGGAGCGGCACGTCCGGGTCGCGTTCACGGCGACCGACGAGCGCGTGGCGGCGGCG
The DNA here is from genome assembly GCF_001553455.1 of Streptomyces hygroscopicus subsp. hygroscopicus. GTDB lineage: Bacteria > Actinomycetota > Actinomycetes > Streptomycetales > Streptomycetaceae > Streptomyces > Streptomyces hygroscopicus. Next base: position 8,465 of record NZ_BBOX01000382.1, on the reverse strand, counting down.
GTCCGCCGGCTGGCGGGCTGAGCACGGGAGGCCGGTCGGCTGCCTGGGCGGGGAGGCCGGATGGTTGCTTGAGCGGGCGGTCGGTCGGCTGTCTGGGCAGGAAAGCCGGTCGGTTGCTTGAGCTGTGAGGCCGGTTGGTCGTCCGAGCGGGGAGGCCGGTCGGCCGCTTGAGCGGGGAAGCCGGTGGGCTGTCTGGGCAGGAAAGCCGGTCGGTTGCTTGAGCTGTGAGGCCGGTCGGTTGTCTGGGCGGGGAGGCCGGTCGGCCGCTTGAGCGGGGAGGCCGGTGGGCTGTCTGGGCAGGAAGGCCGGGCGGCTGTCTGAGCGAGTGGGGCCGGGCGGCTGCTTGGGCGGGGAGGCCGGGCGGCGGATCGATCGGCGTATGGGCCCGGGGAGCGCTGGAAACCGCCGCGACTCCCCGGGCCCTGCGTATGCCGTCCGGCACCATCAGCCGAGCAGCGGCAGGCCCTTGAGCGGCAGGCCCTTGAGCGGGAGGTCCGGGCCCTGCGGGGCGCTCGGCGCGGGGGCCGCCGGGGCGGCGGCCTCGGCGGGCCGGGCCGCCTTGCCCTTGCCCTTGGCGTGGGCGCCGCCCCTGCCCTTCCCGTGCCCGGCGGCCTTGCCCTCGCCCTTGGCGGCGGCCTTGGCGTGGGCGGCCCTGGCCGGGGTGGCCTTGGCGGCCCGGTGGGTCTTGGCGGCCCGGTGGGTCTTCACGGCCTTCGCGGGCTTGACGGGCTTGGCCGGGGTCGCGGCCGCCGGGGCGGCCTTCCCCGACAGGAGCTCCTTGACGGTTCCGCCGGCCTTGCCGCTGACGTCACCCGCCGTGCTCCCGACCTGCTGCGAGGCGACGTCGGCGACCTGACCGACGGAGGCGGTGTCCAGCGAGGACAGCCCCGGCGCGGAGGACTGCGGCTGGGCCGGCTCCGCCGCACTCGCGACGCCGGCGGCCCCGACGACGGGAGCCGCGCTCACCGCGACCAGCAGCGCGGTGCGGGCGATCCGACGGGTGAGAGGGAGGGACATGGTGCTCCTTTGACGGAGGGACAATTGGCGTGCGCTGTCCGGTGATTCGGACGCTGTGAATATCGCGTGAGCCGCGCGAAGGTTGCGGTACGCCAAGGTAAAGAGTTGGCAATACGTCGCATTATCCGTTTCTGCACGTAATACGCCCGGGTCATTCCTCCGTATGTGCTGCCGAATACCCGGCCAACCGCTCTGAACTGCGGTGATTCCCTCCGCTATCGCGTGGTGACGATCCGCACTTCCGCCTCGGAAATCCCCTTGACCGGACGCCATCCGGCCGCTGAATTCCGCGCGTTCCATTCGCGTCCGCGATAAGAGACACGTTCGATGCGCAACTCGTCCGAGTGGGCCACCGCCCAGTGGGCGATCTGCCAGCCGCGCTGCCCCGCGCCTCTCCTCGCCGTCCCCCGCGGCGCCGGGACCAGCACCGCGGAGGACGAGCCGGCCTGTTCGCCGCCGCCGTGCCCGGCCGGGGCCGGGCGCGGTTCCGCCTCGGAGCCGAACTCCCGTTTCAGCGCCGCCCGGACCCGCGCCGGATCGCCCGCCCGGCCGTCGTCCGGCGGCCCGGGGCAGCTGACGGCCGCCGGGGAGCGCCCGGTGAGCGCACCGGTCAGCAGCACCGCCTCGGTCTCGTGCTTGGCGTACGCCTGGGGGAAACCGCTGCGCTGCACCCGCTGCGCCGCCACCGTCAGCGGCAGCCGCGAATAGCCGGGCACCCGCACCAGATCGTCGTAGAACTTCCCGGCGGCGTAGACCGGATCACGGACCTGCCGCACACTGCCCCAGCCCTGGGACGGGCGTTGCTGGAACAGCCCCTGTGAATCCCGGTCGCCATGGCGGATGGTGCGCAGCCCCGACTCCTGGAGCGCGGTGGCCAGTGCGATGGTGACGGCCCGCTCCGGCAGCCCCCGGGAGGCGGCCACGGCCTCGATCGTGGCGGCGTTGACGGCCTGTTCGGGGGACAGCAGCAGGTCCGTGCCGTTCGCCCGCACCAGACAGCGCGGCGGTCCCACGCCACCCGTCACCAGTTGCGCCGCCAGGTATCCGGCCAGGGCCAGCAGAACGGTACAGGCGACCGCGGCCCTCAGCAGTCGGGCGCGGCTGGAGAAGACGGGCAGGGGCACGCGCACACGGTACTGGAGCCCCGGGCACGGCTCGGCCGGATCAGGAAACGGTGGCGGGAACACCACGTTGCGGGGGCTGCCGGGACCGGGGGGCGGCCGGTGGCGGGAGCCGACCGGCTAGGGTCGCGGGTATGGCACATCCAGCACTCGACCTGTCCCTGGACGCGGCCCGGCTCACCGCCCGGCTCGTCGACTTCCCCTCGGTCAGCGGTGAGGAGAAGGCGCTCGCCGACGCCGTCGAGCAGGCCCTGAGGGCCCTGCCGCACCTGACCGTCGACCGGGACGGGGACGCCGTCGTCGCCCGTACGCACCTCGGGCGGGACGAGCGGGTCGTGCTGGCCGGTCACCTGGACACCGTGCCGATCGCCGACAACGTGCCCTCCCGGCTGGACGAGGACGGCGTGCTGTGGGGCTGCGGCACCTCCGACATGAAGTCCGGCGTCGCCGTACAGCTGCGGATGGCCGCCACCGTGCCCGAGCCGGGCCGCGACCTCACCTTCGTCTTCTACGACCACGAGGAGGTCGCCGCCGAGCTCAACGGGCTGGGGCGGCTGGCCAGGAACCACCCGGACTGGCTGACCGGCGACTTCGCCGTGCTGCTGGAGCCCACCGACGGCAGGGTCGAGGGCGGCTGCCAGGGCACGCTGCGGGCCGAGGTGACCACGCGGGGGCGGCGGGCCCACTCCGCGCGCAGCTGGCTCGGGGAGAACGCCATCCACAAGGCCGCGCCGATCCTGGACCGGCTGGCCGGATACGTGCCCCGGCGCGTGGAGATCGACGGGCTCACCTACCGCGAGGGCCTCAACGCGGTACGAATCGACGGCGGTCACGCCACCAACGTCATCCCGGACTTCTGCAACGTGACCGTGAACTACCGCTTCGCCCCCGACCGTTCGGAGGAGCAGGCCATCGCCCATGTGCGGGAGGTTTTCACCGGCTTCGACGTCGAGCTGACCGACAGCGCGCCCGGCGCCCTGCCCGGTCTCGCTCATCCGTCGGCAGCAGCCTTCGTGGACACGCTCGGGGCGGAGGTGGCCCCCAAGGACGGCTGGACCGACGTCGCCCGTTTCTCGGCGCTCGGCGTGCCCGCCGTCAACTACGGGCCCGGCGATCCGAAGCTGGCGCACACCCGTGAGGAGCATGTGCCGGTCGCCGCCGTCCTGGAGGCCGAGGAGCGGCTGCGGGCCTGGCTGACCCGCTAGCGGCGCGACCCGCTCCGCGCCGCCCTGGCCGTCCCCGGTGGCCCCGCCGGCCCCGCCGCCCCCGCCGCCCCGCCCCGCCGCCTCGGCTGGGCGGGGCGGCGGGGCACCGTCGTGATCAGCGGTTCGGTGGGTGAGCGTGGCCGGGATTCCGGCTCCGGGCCGCCCAGGGGGGCCTACTCTGAATCACAGATCTTTGACCAGATCTTGGTCTTGGCGAAGGGAGCACACAGTGGGCAACGCCGAAGAAGAGCGAGCGCTGCACGAGCAGCGTCTGGGCCCGGTCGTGCGCCGCCGCCACCAGATGCGACCCGGGACGACCGATCAGCGCCTCCTGGACACCCAGGGGGCCACTCACTGGGTGCACGAGGACCCGTTCCGGGTGATGCGCATCCAGTCGGAGTTCGTCGAGGGGTTCGGCACCCTGGCCGAGCTCGGCCGGGCGATCAGCGTGTTCGGCTCCGCCCGTACGCCCGAGGGGTCCCCGGAGTACGAGGCGGGGGTGCGGATCGGCCGGGCCCTCGCCGAGGCGGGCTTCGGGGTGATCACCGGCGGCGGCCCCGGCGCGATGGAGGCCGCCAACCGCGGTGCGAGCGAGGCGGGCGGCGTCTCGGTCGGCCTGGGCATCGAGCTGCCGTACGAGCAGGGCCTGAACCGGTATGTCGATATCGGGGTCAACTTCCGCTACTTCTTCGTACGGAAAACGATGTTCGTGAAGTACGCCCAGGGGTTCGTGGTGCTCCCCGGGGGGCTCGGCACGCTCGACGAGTGCTTCGAGGCGCTCACCCTCGTCCAGACCAAGAAGGTCACCCGCTTCCCGATCGTGCTCTTCGGCAGCGCCTACTGGAAGGGCCTGGTGGACTGGCTCACCCACACCCTGATCGCGGAGGGCAAGGCGTCCCCGCAGGACCTGGAGCTGTTCCACCTCACCGACGACATCGACGAGGTGGTCGACCTGGTGACCAAGGAGTCCGGCGGCATCTGACCGCCTCCCTCGGGGCCCGGCCGGACCCGGTCCCGGCGGGCCCGCCGCGGGCCGTCTCCCGGCGCTCCGGAGGTTCCCGTGGGCGGGTTCCCGGGTTCCGGAGGTTTCCGCGGGCGGGTTCCTGGCCGTCCGGCGGTTCCCGCGGGCCGGGTTCCGGGGTTCCGGAGGGGCGGGCCGGTCGCCGGCGGTCCTTCGGGTTTCCGTCAGGCCAGTCCCCGGCGGGCGACCGCCGGGGGCCGGTGGCCCGCGATGGACGACACCATGTCCAGCACCTGACGGGTCTCGGCCACCTCGTGCACCCGGTAGACCCGGGCCCCCAGCCAGGCCGATATGGCGGTCGTCGCGAGCGTGCCGATCAGCCGCTCCTTCACCGGCCGGTCCAGGCTCTCGCCGACGAAGTCCTTGTTGGACAGCGAGACCAGGACCGGCCAGCCGGTCTCCGTCAGCTCGCCCAGCCGGCGCGTCGCCTCCAGCGAGTGCCGGGTGTTCTTCCCGAAGTCGTGCCCGGGGTCGATCATGATCCCGTCCCGCCGCACCCCCAGCTCGACGGCGCGCTCCGCGAGTCCCAGGGTGACCCGCAGGATGTCCTCCACCACGTCGTCGTAGCCGATCCGGTGCGGCCGGGTGCGCGGCCGGGCTCCGCCCGCGTGGGTGCACACCAGCCCGGCGCCGTGGCGGGCGGCGACCTCGGCCAGTTGGGGATCGACCCCGCCCCAGGCGTCGTTGAGCAGATCGGCGCCCGCCGCGCAGACCGCCTCGCCGACCTCATGGCGCCAGGTGTCCACACTGATCACCACGTCCGGATGGCGCCTGCGCACCTCGGCCACGAAACCCACCGTGCGCCGCACCTCCTCCTCGGCGCTCACCTCGGCACCCGGTCCGGCCTTGACCCCGCCGATGTCGATGATCGCGGCGCCCTCCGCGATCGCCCGCTCCACGCGGTCCAGGGCGGGCTCGTCGCCGAACGTCGCCCCCTGGTCGTAGAAGGAATCCGGCGTCCGGTTCACGATCGCCATGATCACCCGCTCGTTCTCGCCGAACTCACGTCGTCCCAGCCGCAGCATCCGTACTTCCTTCACGTCTTTTTCCAGGTTGCGGGCAGCGACGATAACTGTCGGAGGGGCATGGCACGATCGAGGCAGACAGTCACCGAGGCCGACCGACGCCGACCGACCCAGACTCAACCATGCATCTTCCGGGGAGACGATCACCGTGTTCTTGTTCTTGCTGATCGCGCTGGTCGTGGTGGTCGGCGGGGTCACGCTCGCCGTCGTCGGGGGCGGTGACGGCCCGCTGCCCGAGGCGCCCCCGGACCGGCTGGACGCCCCGTTGCCCGCCGACCGGCCCCTGGCCCGCACCGATGTGGAGGCGCTGCGGCTGCCCATGACGCTGCGGGGCTACCGGATGGCGGACGTCGACGACGTACTGGGCCGCCTCGGCGCCGAGCTCGCCGAGCGGGACGCGCGGATCGCCGAGCTGGAGGCGGCGCTCGCGGGGGCGCCCCCGAAACCGTTGTCGCCGCCGTCCGGGTCCGGCTCCGATCCGCTGCCGGGCCCGGAGGCCGGCGAGCACGGCTTCGACCGCGGCGGCGCCGAGGCCCGCCCCGGTCACGAGGGGCGCGGCTTGGAGGGCAAGGGCTTCGAGGGGAACGGCTTCGAGGGACGCGGCTACGAAGGGCACGGCGCATGAGCGGGCAGGGCGTGGTTCCGGGGCCGGACGGTCTGCCGCGCTGCCCCTGGGGGCTGGAGGCCGAGACCATGGCCGACTACCGCCTCTACCACGACACGGAGTGGGGCCGCCCGGTCCACGGCGACGACGCGCTCTACGAGCGGATCTGTCTGGAGGCGTTCCAGTCCGGGCTGTCCTGGCTGACGATCCTGCGCCGCCGGGAGGGGTTCCGGGCCGCCTTCGCCGACTTCTCGATCGCGAAGGTCGCGGAGTTCACCGAGGCCGACGAGCGGCGGCTGCTCGCCGACCCCGGCATCATCCGCAACCGGGCCAAGATCGCCGCCACGATCGCCAACGCCCGCGCGGCGGCCGAGCTGGCGGCCGGTGAGCTGGACGAGCTGATCTGGTCCCACGCCCCGGCCGCCGACGGCCGCCCGGTCCCGCGGACCACCGCCGACGTGCCCGCGATCACCCCGGAGTCCACGGCCCTCAGCCGCGAGCTCAAGAAGCGAGGCTTCCGCTTCGTCGGGCCCACCACGGCGTACGCGCTGATGCAGGCGTGCGGCCTGGTCAACGACCACCTCGCCGACTGCCATGTCCGCGCCGCGGTCTGACCGCCCCGACGGCCGCCGGCCGGCGGCCGTCGGGCGGGGGCGGGCCGGTCAGGGGCGAGCGGCGGGCCGGGCGGGCCGGTCAGCGGCCGGTGAACCGCGGCTTCTCCTTGTTCACGAAGGCGTTCACCGCGATGGCGTGGTCGTCCGACGCCCCCGCGCGGCGCTGCAACTCGTCCTCCTTGGCCAGGGCCTCGGTGAGGGTGTGGCCCGCGGCGAAGGCGAGGGATTCCTTGATCGCCGCATAGGCCGCGGTGGGGCCCTCGGCCAGCCGCCGGGCGACCCCCGCCGCCTCGGTGGCCAGTTCGTCGGCCGGCACCACCCGGTGGGCGATGCCCAGCTCCAGCGCCTCCTGGGCGTCGATCCCGCGCGGGAAGAGCAGCAGATCGGCCGCCCGGCCGTACCCGATCAGCCGCTGAAGGGTCCAGGAGACACCGGAGTCGGCGGTCAGCGCGACCCCGGCGAAGGAGGTGTTGAAGGAGGCGGTGTCGGCGACGATCCGGTAGTCGGCGGCGAAGGCGAAGCCCGCCCCGGCGCCCGCCGCGACCCCGTTGACGGCGGCGACCACCGGCTTGGGCATCCCGGCGATCGCGGTGACGATCGGGTTGTAGTGCAGCGACACCGTGCTCATGGTCGAGCCCTCGCCGCTGCCCTCGCGGTCGGCGGCCAGCAGGCCGATGTGCTCCTTGAGGTCCTGGCCGACGCAGAAGGCACGGCCGGAGCCGATGAGCAGCACGGCCCGCACCGCCGGGTCCTCCGCGGCCTCCAGCAGCGCGTCGCGCAGCGCCACCTTGGTGTCGATGTTCAGGGCGTTCATCGCGTCGGGGCGGTTCAGCGTGATCGTCGCGAGTCCCTCGGTGAGGTCGTAGAGCACGGTGTCGGCCATGGCGGTCCTCCGGGGGTGGGCTGGGTCGCGGGCGGCTCGGGCGGCGGCCGCGCCGGCGGGCCGGGAAGCGGGCCCGCCGCGGCGGTCAGCGCACAGCATGCCGGAGATCATGACCGACCGACATGTGACCTGCGTCAAAGAACCGACCCTTCGTTCGGTGACAGCGGGCGTACGCTACCGCGATCGCCTCCCCGAATTGGGTGGTTTTGGGGGAGCGTCTCGCACAGGCGTTGCCGACCGATGTTGGTCATCGGGTCGTGCCATGCGGGATAATGAGGGGGAAGCAACGTGTTCGATGCCGGTGACACCTGGGTTGTCGGCTGCGATGAGCTGGTTTCAGGAAGGGGAACGAGCATGGCGGCCATGAAGCCGCGGACGGGCGACGGCCCGCTCGAGGTGACCAAGGAGGGGCGGGGCATCGTCATGCGCGTTCCGCTCGAAGGCGGCGGTCGGCTCGTCGTCGAGCTGACACCGGACGAGGCCGACGCTCTCGGCGACGCCCTGAAGAAGGTCGTCGGCTGAACGCTTGAGGCCCCACCATCATCCGTGCGCTGCCCCGGCGGCCGGTACGTCAGGTACCGACCGCCGGGGCAGCGCTTTCGCTCGTATGGGCCGCGCTCGTGGCCACCGTACGGGCCGCGCCCCCGGCCCCAGCCCCGTCCGACCGCTCGCCCCGCCTGGCCGCTGAGTCCCCTCTGACCGCTGAGCCCCGTCTGACCGCTCGCCGCCGTCTGGTCGCTGAACCCCGTCTGACCGCTGGGCCTCGTCTGACCGCTCGCCGCTGTCTGGTCGCTGAACCCCGTTTGACCGCTGGGCCTCGTCTGACCGCTCGCCGCTGTCCGTTGCTGGGCCCTGCCTGGCCGCGCCTCGTCTGAGCGCTCCCCGCCGTCCGGCTGCTCGCCGCCGTCCGCCGCTGGGCCCTGCCTGGCCGCTGGGCCGCGTCCGACCGCTCCCCGCCGTCCGCCCGTTCGCCGC
>NZ_BBOX01000381.1 GCF_001553455.1 Streptomyces hygroscopicus subsp. hygroscopicus | reverse complement strand
GGCGACCGCCGTGCGCCGGAGCCTTCCCTCTTTCCGGGGCTATCCGCCGGAAGCGCTACCTGCCGTCGCCGCGGGGAAGTACGCTCCGTGGCGACGCCGGGAACGGGACACGCGTGACGAAGTGGGGTAACGGGGGTGCGGGTGATGGCGGAGGCCGGTGACCGGGTCGCCGACCGATATCTCCTCCAGGAGCCCATCGGCAGCGGCGGTATGGGCATCGTCTGGCGGGCCCACGACGAACTGCTGGACCGGCAGGTCGCGGTGAAGTGCGCCCGTCCGGACGACGAGCGCGCGGTGCTGCGCCTGACCAACGAGGCGCGCAACGCCGCGCGGCTGCACCATCCGCACATCGTCTCGGTGTTCGACTTCGTCGACGAGGGCGAGGTCTGCTGGATCGTCATGGAGTACGTGTCCGGGGGCAGCCTCGCGGACCTGGTGCGCGGCCGAGGCGGGCTCTCCCCGCGGGAGGCGGGCGCCATCGGCTGCCAGATCGCCGCCGCGCTGGCCACCTCGCACGCCAAGGGCGTGGTGCACGGCGATGTCACCCCGGAGAACGTCCTGGTCAACGAGGACGGGGTCGCCAAGCTGACCGACTTCGGCATCTCCCGGGCGCTGTGGAGCCAGGCCACCATGACCAGGACCGGCGGGGTGCGCGGCAAGCCGCCGTATCTGCCGCCCGAGGTGGCCAGGGGAGACCAGGCCGACCGGAAGTCCGACGTCTTCGCGCTCGGGGCGACCCTGTACGCGGCGGTCGAGGGGCGGTCCCCGTACGGTGAGGCCGCCCATCCGATGGCCTATGTGGCGCGGGCCGCCGAGGGCTGTATCGAGCCCCCGCACCGGGCCGGTCCGCTGCTGGAGGCGCTCACCGCGCTGCTGACCGTGGAGCCCAGCCGGCGCCCGGCAGCCGATCAGGCCCTGCGGCTGCTGCGGCGGGTCACCCCGCCCTCCCCGGACGCCGAGGGCTCCGGGGAGGGAGCCACCGTGGCCCGGACCCCTTTCACCCTGCGGCTGCGCTCGCGGCCCTCGGCCCGGGGCACGCGGCACCGCCCGGGCCGCCGGCGGCTGATCACCACGGCCGCGCTGGCCGCCGCGGCGGCCCTGGCGGCCGGGATCGCCGTCTTCGGCCCCTGGGGCGGCGGGGACTTAAGAGACAGCGGCCGGTCCGGGAAGGACGGCGGGCACACGACGGCCGACCCGGCGCCCCCGCGGACCGGACCGGCCGGCACTGTGGGCGACGCGCGGACGGCCGACCCCTGCACCTTGCTCAACGCCGTCTCGCTCAGCCGGTTCGGCGAGGCCGTACTCGACCCGGACTACGGCGAGATCGACCGGTGCGATGTGCTGCTGCACGGCGAGAGCGGCGACGACATCGCCGACGTCCAGCTCAACTTCGACGCCGACCCGCCGGAACCGGGCAGTGGGACGTCCACCAGAAGGGTCGGCAACGTCACCGTCGACGCGTTCCGGCGCAAGGGCGACACATGCGTGCGGAACATCGCCTCCGCCGACCGCAAGCAGGTCTGGATCATCACCGAGCGGCTCGACACCCCGGCTCCCGACCCGTGCCAACTGGGCGACGCGGCCACCGACTACGCCGTCAGCGTCATGGACCGCGGCCAGGTCCCCCGGCGCTCGTCGCGGCCGGCCGCGGGCTCGCTGGCCCGGGAACACGCGTGTCGGCTGTTCGGGGACGCCGAGCTCGGGCGGATCGCCGGTGTCGAGGTGAGGGACCGGGACCAGGGCTTCGGAGACTGGCGGTGCGAGTGGGCCGACGGCTCGGGCGAGGCCGGAGTGCAGCTGGAGTTCACCCGGAGCAATGAGTTCACCACGGACGACGCCCGGCCGGCGGTCATCGCCGGGAAGCGGAGTTCCGTGGCGCCGAACGAGTGGGGCGACCACTCGTGCCTGGTCCAGATGTTGCACCGGTCCTACCGCAACTCCCTCGGCGACGACACCGTCGAGCTGATGTCGGTGAACGTCCACGGGCCGAAGTCCACCGAAAAGCTCTGCCACTCCGCCGAGGCGCTCACCGCCACGGCCGCGAAGAGGTTGCCGAAAGCATGAGCACACCCCCCGGCGGCGACCGCCGCACCGGCCACCGGCCCCGGACCAACCGCCCCGCGACCGCCCGTCCCGCCGCGCACGGCCGCCTCCTGCCCGCCGCGCACGGCAGCCTGGCCCGCGGGGTGCACGCGCCGGTCCCGGGCACCGTCTTCGCCCTCGCGCTGACCGGCGGCATGACCCTGGGCCCCGGCGACGGCCGCGAACTGCTCTTCGGGCGCAACCGCCCCGAGGTGCACGTCTGCGTGGGGGAGGACGACCCACAGGTCAGCCGCTGCCAGGGCAGGCTGATCCACCGCCACGGCCAGTGGTGGGTGGCCGGCGACGGCCGGCTGCCGCTGCGCCTCCCGACCCGGCTGCTCTTCACCGGCGAGGAGCCGCTGCCCCTCGAGCCCGGCTACACCCCGCTGTTCGTCCGCGGCTCGCGCGGCCGGGAGCACCTGCTGGAGGTCTTCGTCAGCGGCCCCGAGGCCGAGCGCCCCGCGGCGCTGCCCGGGGACGTCACCCATCCGCCCCGGGTATGGGTGCTCACCGACGAGGAGAAGCTCGCGCTCGTCGTCCTCGGCCAGCGCTACCTGCTCCACGAACCACGGCCGCAGCCGCTCACCTGGAAGCAGACGGCCGCCCAGCTCGCGGAGTTGCGCCCGCAGGAGGGCTGGCGGGAAAAGCGCGTCGAGCACCTGGTCAACCGGGTCCGCATGATGCTCTCCCGGGACGGAGTGCCCTGGCTGACCCGCGAGGAGGTCGGCGAGCCGGTCGGCAACGCGCTCAACGACCACCTGATCCGCGCCCTGATGATGTCGACCACGCTCGTCCCCCTGGACCTGGCGCTGATCGACGCCGCCTGATAGCCACACCCAGCACCCTGGGCGACCCAACCCTACGAATGGCTCGATCAACCCGACCAAGAAGGTAGAGCCGCCTGATGGCTCAGCGCCCGTCCTCGAAGCCCGTCGCCGCACCGGTCTCCGGGCGCTGGAAGAGCGCGTAGAGCCACCCCAGGGACGGGACCAGCAGCAGCGCCCCGGCCAGGAACACGATCAGCACCGCGGCCAGCACCGACGGCGGCGCGGCGGCCCGTGCCACGGTGAGGTCAGGGGCCAGTATCAGCGGGTACTGCGCCGCGCCCCAGGCCCAGATGATGAGGGCCACGGCGAGGGCGGCGGCGGCCCGGGCCCACCCCCACAGCGACCGCCGGAGCAGGACCAGCCCGGCCACGCCGGTGAGGGCCGACAGCACCACCAGCGGCAGGGCGCGGTGGGTGAGCCCGTGGAACAGCCGTGGCGCGTCGGCGTGCAGGACGGCGATGCCCGCGAGCGCCACGGCACCCGCCGCCAGCCCGCTGACCAGAGCACGCGACCGGAACGCCCGCACCAGGCCGGGACCGCCGGCCCGGGCCGCGTCCGCGCACAGATAGACGGCGGCCAGATGGGCGCAGGTCACCACGGCCAGCACACCGCCGAGGAAGGACGTCGGATTGAGCCAGCTGGTGACCGTACTGCCCGCGGCGAGGCCGGGCGGTACGCGGCCGGAGGCCACACCACCCGCGACGGTGCCCAGGAAGAAGGGCGTGACCACCGAGGACGCGGCGAAGCAGGCCCCGAACAGCCGCTGCTGCCACAGCCGGGTGCTGGCCTTGCGGAACGCGAACGCGGCGCCGCGTGCGATGATGCCGAGCGCCGCCAGGGTGAGCGGCAGATAGAGGGTGGACATCACGGCGGCGAACACCTCGGGGAACCCGCTCCACAACATCACCACCACGAAGATCAGCCACACATGGTTGGCCTCCCAGACCGGCCCGATGGTGTGCTCGATCAGCGCGCGCTGCGGCCGGCCGCGCCGGCTGCCACCGGCCACCAGATCCCACAGCCCGGCCCCGAAGTCGGCACCCGCGAAGAGGGCGTAGCACATCAGACCCAGCCACATCACCGCCAGGACGGTGTCCGCGAGCATCAGGACCTCCAGCGGTTCACACGACCGGATAACCGGTCACATCGGCTTCCTGCGGCGCCACCGGGACCGGGCGCTCGCCCGCGAGCCGGCGCAGCACATAGACGGTGGCCACCGTCATCGCGGCGTACACCACCAGCAGCAGCCACAGCCCGGTCATCAGGCCGGGCGCGGGGTTCACCGCGTCCCGGACGCTGAAGATCCCCTGCACCACCCACGGCTGGCGGCCCTCCTCGGTGACCACCCAGCCGCACTCCAGCGAGGTGACCGCCGCCAGGCCGCTGAGGGAGGCCAGCCCCAGGAAGAGGCGCATGCCCCGGCGGGCCAGCGGATCGCCCTCCCCCCGGCGCCGGGTGCGCCACCAGGCCAGCAGCAGCCAGACCCCGAGCGCGAGCAGGAACAGCCCGCCGAGCACCATCAGGTCGAACGCCAGATGGGTGCCGGTGACCGGGGGCCGCAGCGCGGGGGGCACCCGGTCCAGACCCTCGATGACCGTGCTGGGGCTGTAGCCGACGAGCAGCGACAACCCGCTGGGGATCTCCAGACCGCCCTTGAGCCCGTGGTCGCCCGCGATGCCGCCCAGGGTGAGCGGAACATGGCTGGAGGTGGTGTAGACGCCCTCCATGGCGGCGAGTTTCACCGGCTGGTAGTGGGCCACGAAGCGGGCCGCCCAGTCGCCCACCACGAGCTGGAAGGGGGCGACGACGGCGCCCAGGACGAACGGGATGAGGAACCCCGCGCGGTGGTAGCGGTCGTCGCGGCCACGCAGCAGCGAGACCGCGTACACGCTCGCGGTCAGGAAGGACGCCACCATCAGCGCGGCGAGGATCATGTGGACGGTCTGCGGCCCGCTGGCGGGGTTGAACATCGCGGCGAGCGGATCGACGTCGACGACCCGGCCGTGGCGGACGGTGAAGCCACGCGGCTGGTTCATCCACGCGTTGGCGCACACCACGAAGAACGCCGAGGCGACACCGGCGACGACGATGGGGATCCCGGTGAGCAGATGGACGCGCGGCGGCAGCCGGTCCCAGGCGTAGAGGTAGATGCCGAGGAAGATCGCCTCGATGAAGAAGGCGATGCCCTCCATGGCGAACGGCAACCCGATGACCTGGCCGTAACGGCCCATCAGCCCCGGCCACAGCAGCCCCAGCTCGAAGCTGAGGATCGTGCCGGAGACCGCGCCCACGGCGAACAGCACCCCCATGGCCCGCGCCCAGCGCCGGGCGAGCAGCCGGTACGAGGGGTCACCGGTGCGCACCCCCCGCCATTCGGCGATCAGGGTGAGCAGCGGGAGCCCCACGCCCAGACAGGCCACGACGATGTGCCAGGCGAGCGAGAAGCCCATCTGGGCGCGGGCCGCGGCCAGATCCCCGGACGTGGCGGGGCCCGCCAGCCACTCCCTCACCGTGGCCGCGGCCCGCGGCCACGGGTACTGGTCGACAGCGGGCACGGCCGCTCCTCACTCGTCGCTGGGACATCCCTCCCGGAAAAACACCTTGACCCGTCTCTGTCGGGTTCCGGTGGTTCCCGGGCGCGACACGCCGGTCCGCGGGGCAGGCCGGGCGGCTGCCCCGCGGAGGGCGGTCATCCGGTGTCCGCGGTGATGGCCGTCAGCATCGGGACGCGTGCGGCCCGGCGCCCCGGCCAGCGCGAGGCGAGGACCCCGATCGCGGCGCTCGCGACGAAGAAGAGGGCCGCCCGGTCCCAGGGGATGACGAGGGGGACGCCCTCCTGCCCGAGGACGGCGGCCGCGCCGACGGCCCGGGCGCGGACCCGTCGCCGGGTGCGAGCGTTCTCCGGCGGGGACACGTCGCCGGGTGCGAGCGTTCCCCGGCGCGGACACGTCACCCGGTGCGAGCGTTCTCCGGCGCGTATGCCTCGCCGGGGTGCGAGCGTCCTCGGCGGGTATGCCGCCACGTGTGAGCCGTCCCCGGGCCGGTGGCCGGCGGTCCTGCGCACGGCCCGGGACTCTGCCCGGGTGAACCGCTATATTCGGGCTATATGCGACGTCGGTGGCCCACGATCCGTACGGCACCGGGCTCCCGGGGTGAGGCGAGCGGTGCCGGGCCGCTGAGGCTCGCCCTCGAGCAGGCGGTGGCCGAACTCGGCGCCCTGGGCGGCACGCTCCGGGTGTATCTGCGTCCGGGCGGAGTCCGCCTGGCCGCCGGGACCGGGATCCGCCCCCGCCCCGGGGCGCTTCCGCGCGGCAGCGGTGTGGTGTCGGCGCCCGTGATCACGGCCGACGGGCAGCCGGTCGGCACGCTGGCCGTCCTGGTGGACGCGCAGGGTGACCTTGACGACGCACAGCGCGATGTGCTGCGCACGGCCGCCGGCCGGGTCGCCGAGCACCTGCGGCCCGCCCGCCCGGCGGCCGCGGACACCGGGCGGGCTGCCGAGCCGTCCGGCGGGCACGCCGTCGACAGCGTCCTGTGGCGGATGAACGACGGCCTCCTCACCCTCGACCGGCGGGCACGGCTCACCTTCGCCAATGCCGCGGGTCTGAGGCTCCTCGGGTCCGCCGGGGAGGAGGTGCTGGGGACCGTGCTGTGGGACCACCCGGTGATCCGTGAGACCGGTGTGCCCGACTGCCACGGGCGGGCCGTGGCCACCGGCGAACCGGCCGGCTGCGACACCCGGTGGCCGGGGCGGGAGGGCTGGTACCACGTGCGCCTCGATCCGGTCCCCGACGGACTGGTCATGCACGTCACGGACATCACCGAACGCCGGACCCAGGAGGCCGAGCGGGCCGCGGCCCGGCGCACCGCGGCGGAGCGGGTCATCCGCATGAGCGAGCTCACCTCGGCGCTCGCCGAGGCGCTGACCGTTCAGGACGTGGTGAAGGCGGTCGCCGACCGGATGCTCCCGCCGTTCGGCGCGACCGGCCTGATCTGCCGGCTGATCGAGAACGGGCGGCCGGGCACGGTCGGCTCGGCCGGGTATCCGGAGGAGTTCCTGGAGACCGTCCGGAGCATGCCGCCGTCGGAGATGTCCGCCGTCACCCAGGTGCTCAGCTCCCGCACCCCGATCTTCCTGTCCTCTCCGCAGGAGTACGCCGAGCGGCACCCGGACGCCGTCGGCTACCTCCACCGCAGCGGGATGAAGGCGTGGGCGTTCCTGCCCCTGATCGCCTCCGACCAGCAGATCGGCTACTGCGTGGTGGCCTTCGGCCGGCCGCGCCACTTCTCCCAGGAGGACCGCTCCCTGCTCATCGCCCTGAGCGGGCTGGTGGCCCACGCGCTGGAGCGGGCCCGGCTGTACGACGCCGAGCACACCCGGGCACAGGAACTCCAGCGCGGCCTGCTGCCCCGTACGCTGCCCGCCGTGTCGGCCGTCACCGCCGCCGCGCGCTATCTGCCCGCCGCCGAGGGCATGCAGGTCGGCGGCGACTGGTACGACCTGATCCCGCTCTCCGGGGAGCGGGTGGCCCTGGTCATCGGCGATGTCATGGGCCATGGACTGGCCGAGGCCGCGACGATGGGCCGGCTGCGCACGGCCGTCCACACCCTGGCCGATCTCGAACTGCCGCCCGACGAGCTGCTCACCCACCTCAACGATCTGGTGGGCGACCTCGGCGACGACCTCTACGCCACCTGCCTCTACACCGTCTACGACCCCGCCACCAGCGTCTGCGTCTTCGCCAGCGCCGGGCATCCGCCGCTCGCCATCGTCCACCCCGACGGCACGACCCGCTTCCCCGCTGTCGACGCCGATCCACCGCTCGGCGCCGCCAGCCCGCCCTTCGAGATGCATGAGGTGCGGGTGCCCGAGGGCAGCCATCTGGTGCTGTACACCGATGGTCTCGTGGAGTCCTCCGCCGTCGACATCGACGACGGCATGGCCCGCCTCGCCCAGGCCCTCACCCGGGCCGCCGCGCCCCCGGCCGGTCCGTCCGGGGGCGGGTGCGCCGTCCCCGAAACCGGGTGCGCCGCCCCCGCCACGCCGCACGATCCCGGCCGGCTGTGCGACGCCGTCATCAGCGCACTGGTGCCGGAGCAGACCCGGACCCAGGACGACGCCGCGCTGCTGATCGCCGGGGTACGGTCGCTGGGCTCGGACAAGGTGGTGTCCTGGGCGCTCCCGGACGGGCCGATCGCCGCGGCCGAGGCGCGCCACCGGGTCACCGAACAGCTGGCCGCGTGGCGGCTCGACGAGCTGTCGATGACGACCGAGCTGCTGGCCAGCGAACTGGTCGGCAACGTCGTCCGGCACGCCAAGGGGCCCATGCGGCTGCGCCTGGTGTACGGCCGGACACTGATCTGCGAGGTCTCGGACGGCAGTCTCACCACTCCGCGGATGCGCCGCGCCGCCGAGACCGACGAGGGCGGACGCGGGCTGCAACTGGTCGCGGCGCTGTCCGACCGATGGGGCACCCGTTTCACGGCGACGGGCAAGTGCATCTGGACCGAACAGGCGCTGCCCCCGCCGCTTCCGCCCCCGCGCCCGGCCGCCGGCTGAGCGGGTGCGGGCCCGGCGGTGCCGCCCGCCACCGTCACGCTCTAGGATCGGTTGGTGACCGCCGTGAAACAGCAGACCACCAGGGACCGAGCGGCACCGGGGCGAAAGCGCCCGGACGGTGCGGCCAGGAGCGCGACCGTCAAGGACGTGGCGTCACTCGCCGGAGTCTCCCCGAAGACCGTGTCGAACGTGATCAACGGCTTCGTGCACGTGTCCCCGGCGACCCGGGAGCGGGTCCAGCAGGCCATCCGGGAACTCGGCTACCGGCCCAACCGGGTGGCCCGCAACCTCCGCCGCGGCAGCACCGGCATGATCGGGCTGGTCCTGCCCGAGCTGGACGTCCCGTACTTCGCCGAACTGGGACGGCACTTCCTCACCACGGCCGAGGAACACGGCCGCACCCTGCTGATCGAGCAGACCCTGGGGGACCGCGAGCGGGAGGCGGCCGTCATCCACGGCCTCGGCGACCAGGTCGTGGACGGCATGGTGGTGAGCCCGCTCGCCCTGCACGGCAGCGCGCTCGCGGGCCACCTCGGCACGGTGCCGCTGGTGCTCATCGGCGAACGCCCCAGCGGCGGCCTCGCCGACCATGTGGTGATCGACAACGTCGCCGCCGCGAAGGAGGCGGTGACCCATCTGGTGCGCGTCGGCCGCCGCCGGATCGCCGCCATCGGCCTGCAGCCCGAGCCGTACATCGGCACCCCGCTGCTGCGCAGGACCGGCTACCGGCAGGCGCTGGAGGAGGCCGGACTGCCGCTGGACCCCCGGCTGGAGCGGGAGACCCCCCGCTACCACCTGCGCGAGGGCGCGCGGGCGATGGAGGTGCTGCTGGACCGGGCCGATCCGCCGGACGCCGTGTTCTGCTTCAACGACGCGCTGGCCCTCGGCGCGCTGCGGACCCTGTACGAGCGCGGGCTGCGGGTGCCGGACGACATGGCCGTGATGGGGTTCGACGACATCGAGGCCGCCCGGTACAGCACGCCGAGCCTGAGCAGCGTGGCACCGGACAAGGGTGCCATCGCCCGGCGCGCCGTCGATCTGCTGCTGGAGCGGATCGAGTCACCGGACCGCCCGGCCCAGGAGGTCGTCGTCGGGCACACGCTGCACACCCGTGAGTCCACCGAGGGCGGTGTCGCCCGGACCGCTCATTGACCTCCCAGACCCGTGGTGGCCACCGACTTCACGATCTGGCGCTGGAACAGCATGAAGATGATCAGCAGCGGGAGGGAGCCGAGGATGGAGGCGGCCGACTGCTGGGCGTTCTGGAGCCCGGTGGAGTCCTTCACCGTCGAAAGACCCACCGGCAGCGTCATCAGCTGCGGATCGCTGGTGCTGATGAACGGCCACAGGAAGTTGTTCCACGTGTTGATGAAGACGAAGATCGCCACCGCCGCCAGGATGGGCCGGGACAGCGGCATCACCACGCTCCAGAACACCCGGAAGCTGCCCGCCCCGTCGATCCGGGCGGCCTCCTCCAGCTCACGCGGAATGCCGTCGAAGAACTTCTTCAGGATGAACACCATCGCGGGCGCCACCACCTGCGGCAGGATCACCGCCGCGTAGGTGTCGACGAGGTTCATGGCGAGCATCTGCCGGAACAGCGGCACGATCAGGATCTGCGGCGGCACCATGATCGAGGCGACGATGAGGGCGAAGAGCACACGGCGGCCACGGAAGAGCGTCCGGGAGAAGGCGTACGCCGCCATGGCCGAGACGGCCACGGTGAGCGCCGTGACGCACACGGCGATCACGATGCTGTTCAGTGCCCACACCGGAAGGTTGCCCTGGCCGAAGATGGTCCGGTAGGCGTCGAGGGTGAAGCCCGCCTTGGGGATCCAGTCGGCGCCCGACGCGCTCGCGTCGACCTCCGACTTGAAGGACGTGTCCACCCCCCAGCCGAACGGCACCAGCCAGACCACCGCCATCAGCGCCAGCGCCAGCAGCGTCAGCACGCGGGGCAGGAGTCCGGTGCCGAGCGTGGGGTGCCAGGCGTGGCCGCCGTAGCGGCGCCGCCGGACCACCTCCCGGGGCATGGTCGAGCGGGGTTTTCCGGGCGTAC
This sequence comes from Streptomyces hygroscopicus subsp. hygroscopicus, assembly GCF_001553455.1. Taxonomy (GTDB): domain Bacteria; phylum Actinomycetota; class Actinomycetes; order Streptomycetales; family Streptomycetaceae; genus Streptomyces; species Streptomyces hygroscopicus. The sequence continues at coordinate 9,772 of NZ_BBOX01000381.1, read as the reverse complement.
GGGGGGAGAGAGTCTGGGTGGTCATGGCGCGATCAGTCCTCCCTGCGCGAGAAGATCTTCAACTGGGCGAGCGAGAGGATGATGATCACCCCGAAGAACACGTACGACACCGCAGAGGCGTAGCCGAGCCGGTAGTTGGTGAAGCCGGTGTCGTAGATGTACTCCAGGATCGGCCGGGTGGATCCGTTGGGGCCGCCCTTGGTCAGCAGGTAGATCTGGTCGAACACCTTCAGCGACGCCATCACCTGCAACACCGCGATCAGCGCGGTGGTGCGGCGCAGCTGGGGCAGGGTGATCGACCACAGCCGGCGCCACGCACCGGCGCCGTCGAGCGCCGCCGCCTCGTAGAGGTGGTCGGGGATCGCCTGGAGCGCGGCCAGGTAGAGCAGGAAGTTGAACCCCACCGTCCACCACAGGGTCACCAGCGCGATGGACCACATGGCGTACTTCTCGTCCGTCAGCCAGCCGATGCCGTCGATCCCGACGGCCTTCAGCACGGCGTTGAGCATGCCCCGGTCCGGCTGGTACAGCATGTTCCAGATCTGGAAGACCACCGCGACCGGCAGCAGATGCGAGGCGAAGAAGGACAGCCGCCACAGCCACTGCCCCGGCATCCCCGTGTAGACCAGCAAGGCCATCACCAGGGAGATGATCACCAGCGGGACGGTGGACAGGACGGTGAACCAGACCGTGTTGCCGAGGGTCTCCCACACCTGGCTGTCGCCGAACGCCTCGGTGTAGTTGTCCAGACCGACGAAGGTGCTGTCACCGTGCCCGGTCAGGCTGGAGTCGGTGAAGCTCATCCACAGGCCGATGCCGAGCGGCACGACGAGGAAGAGCGTGAAGAACACCAGGAAGGGGGTGGCGAAGAGCCACCCGGTGCGGCCCGCGGACCGGGGCCGGTCCGTGGCGGCGGGCCGTCGGGATCCGGCCGCGGCCTGCCGCGCGGGCGTGGAGACGGAAGCCATGAGATCGCTCCTTTCCATTGCGATTCCGTCGCCGTCAGGCCGGATTCGGCTGGGCCATCAGGGTGTTGATCTGGGAGACCATGGTGCGCACCGCGCTCGCGGGGGACGAGCCGCCGAACACCGGGTCGAGCGCCTGGCACATCCGGGTCTGGAAGTCCGAGCCGGAGCCGGCGAACCACACCGGCGGGTCGAGCGCGAGCTGCTTGGCGGCGCCCGCGTACTCCGACTGCGGGCTCAGCTTGGCGTACGCCGCGGACGAGACGGCCGGTGTGTAGGCGGGGATGTGACCCGCCGTCGCCCACGTCAGCCCGGACCGGACCAGCTCGGCCACGAACTGGTGGGTGCGCCGCCGGCGCTCCGGGTCCGGGTTGTCCTGGTGCGGCAGCACCAGCGCATGGCTGTCGGACGCGCCGGCCGGGTGGTCGTAGAAGGTGGGGAAGGGCGAGCCGCCCAGCCTGCCCTTCAGGGCTGACTTGTAGGTGGCCATGTCCCACTCACCCGAGAAGATCATCGGTGATTTGCCGTTGGCGAAGGCGGCGATCGCGGTCTGGACGTCCATGGTGCGGCTGTCGCGTGCCAGCTCGGCCATGAAACGCACCACCTCCACGGCGGTGTCCTCGTCGATCTCGGCCCGCTCGCCGGTGAGGTCGAAGGTGGCGCCGGTCTGGCTGAACAGCGTCCAGAACATCCGCCAGCTCATCGCCGCGTCGTTGGTGTGGCCGAAGACGGGTCCCAGCTTGCCGCCGGACCGGCGGAGTCTGTCCATCAGCTCCAGGGCGTGCCGCGGTGATTCGAAGGGTATGAGCTGCCCCTCGGTCGTGAGCAGATCCGCCTTCTGCAGGACGTCCCGGTCGAAGAAGACGACGAAGGGGTGGGTGTCCAGCGGGATGGCGTACGGGGCCCCCTGGTACCGGCTCCGCTTGACCAGTGTCGGGTTGAGGTCCTCCTGCTTCAGGCCGAACTCGGCCAGCAGGTCGGTGTCCCAGGGGTCGAGCAGACCGCCGGGCGCGTAGCCCGCGAGCCGGGTGAGGTGCATGATGGCCACGTCCGGTGCGCGGCCGCCGGCCGAGGCCATCGCCAGCTTGGTGTAGTACGGCGGGCCCCAGTCCAGCACCGTCGTTTTGACCTTCAGACCCGGCACCCGCTTCTCGACGCCCCGCGTGATCGTCTTCATCAGCGCGCCGTCCGGACCGGTGAACAGGGTCCAGTACTGGATGTCATCCGCGCTGGCCACGCTTCCGGCGAGGGAACCGCAGCCGCTGAGCGCGGAGGCGGTGACGGCGGCGCCCGCGCCGTACACGGCCCCTCTCAGCAGACCGCGCCGTGACAGACCGCTCATCGCCCCTCCTCGCCGGTCTCGCGCTCGAAGGCGGCGGGGCGCTGCTGGGCCGCGCGCAGCCGGTCCACGTCCAGCTTGCGGCTCCGGTCGAAGCGGTAGACGCCGTTCTGCTCCTGGAAGACATCGGTCAGCTGGGTGTAGCAGTAGCCGAACATCAGGGGGTCATCCAGCAGCGCCGCGGTCAGCCCGGCGAACCGCTCGTGGAACTCCTCCTCGGTCCGCGGCCGTTCGCCGTAGCCCCAGGACACCTCGCGGTCGTCCCCGGCCGCGGCCTCCGCCTCCTCCGGGTTCCACCAGATGCCGCCGAACTCGCTGCAGAAGTACGGCTGTCCCCGGTACGGCAGCGACCACGCCGCCGCGGTGTCCTCCTTCTCGGGGTTGGCCCGGCGGTCGGGGTTGACGAACGGCTCGTCCTTGTCCAGCCCCGCCATCTGGCGGCGGAACGCCTCCGGGTCCTGTTCGTAGCTGTGCGAGTCGTACACATCGGTCTCGGCCACGCGGTGCGAGTAGCCGGAGGCGTCCAGGACCGGACGGGAGGTGTCGGCGGCCTTGGCGGCCAGGAACATGCCCCGGGTGACGTCGTCCAGGACGGTCTGCCGGTCGTGCAGCTCCTGGTGCGTCTCATTGAGCGGACACCAGCCGACGATCGACGGATGGGAGTAGTCCCGCTCCACGGCCTCCAGCCACTGGGTGATGAAACCGGCGGTCGGCCGCTGGTTGTCCCGGGTGGTGGGCCCCGCGCCGGCGCCCCAGTCGCCGAACTCGCCCCAGACGAGGTAGCCGAGCCGGTCCGCGTGGTGCAGGAACCGCTCCTCGAACACCTTCTGGTGCAGCCGGGCCCCGTTGAAGCCCGCGGCGAGCGACAGCTCGATGTCCCGGACCAGGGCCTCGTCGTCGGGGGCGGTCATCAGCCCGTCGGGGTACCAGCCCTGGTCGAGGACGAGCCGCTGGAAGACCGGGCGGCCGTTGAGCAGCAGCCGCTTGCCGTCGATGGCCACCGACCGCAGCCCGGCGGTGCACTCGGCGCGGTCCACCGTGGACCCGTCCGCGTCCAGCAGCTCGATGCGCACCCGGTACAGGTGCGGGTCCTCCGGGGACCACGGCCGGCGCCGGTCCTCGGGCAGCGCGAGCACCATCCGGGGGGCCAGGTCGAGATCGGCGCGCACCGTCGCCTCGGCCACCGTCCCGCCGTCCGCGTCGGTCACCCGGGCCGCGATCCGGTGGCCCGGCCGGTTGGCGCTGAGCGGCAGCTCGAGGTGGAAGGCGCCGGACGCGAGGTCGGGGGTGATCCGGGGCCTGCGCAGATGGACCTCGGGCACCGGTTCCAGCCAGACCGTCTGCCAGATGCCGGTGGTGCGGGTGTAGTGGGCGGCGCTGTTGGCGTACTCGGTGGACTGCTTGCCACGCGCCTGGGGGCCGTGCCGGGCGTCCCGGGCCCGTACGACGATCACCACCTCGGCCCCGCCCGCCACCTCGCCGAGATCGGCGGTGAAGGAGGTGTAGCCGCCGCTGTGCCGGGCCACTTCGCGGCCGTCCGCCCAGACGGTGGCGTCGTGGTCGACGGCCCCGAAGTGCAGCAGCACCCGCCGGCCGGCCCAGTCCGCCGGGATCCGGACCGTGCGCCGGTACCAGACCGCGGGGTGGAAGTCGGTGTCACCGATCCCCGACAGCTCGGACTCGGGGCAGAACGGGACCAGGATCCGTCCGTCCAGCTCCTGGTGGAGCAGACCGCGTTCGAGGCCGCTGTCGCCGGGGTCGAAGGCGAACTGCCAGGTGCCGTTGAGATTGAGCCATTCTTCGCGGACGAAGCTCGGACGGGGATATTCGGGTCGCGGAACGGCGTTCGACACTTCGGGCGAGGGGAGGTCGGCGTGCGTCATGGATCACTCCGGGAGGGCGGGGGATTCAACCAGGCAGACGTATGCCATCACCCGTTTACATCGTTGTAAAGGTCTCCCGCGCCATCTTTTCCCCCGATCGTGGGCCGCCGTGGGCGTGCGCGGTTACCCGTCGCCCTTCTTCACCTTGTACAGCTCGATGTCCTTGTTGGCGAACAGGTGCACATAGCCGCAGTTCCAGCAGATCAACCCGGTGGCCGATTCATTGGCCCAGGCGAAGTTGAACAGCTCCATACCGGTGCTGTTGAGCTTCACCTCGCGGTCCCGGAACAGATCGCCCCGGCAGACCACACAGGTGATCCACACGTCCCCGAGAGCCGCGCGTACGGGCTTGGCCACTTCTCTCCCCTTGTCCGGCCACCGAGGCGGCCCCGTCCCACACCGACCATGCGCTGATCAGCATAGGACGGGGACGCTTCCGGCGGGCTAGCCGCGGTGGACGCTTCCGGCGGGCTAGCCGCAGTGGACGCGTACGTAGCCCAGCCGCGCGACCGCACCCGCGGTGTTCACGCCGACGGCTCGGCGGACTCGAAGGAGCTGAGAGTGGGGTCGTAGTCCAGGGCGCCGATGTCGTACATCGGGGTCATCCAGTGGTAGAAGTTGTCGCCGCGCTCCCGGAGCAGGTCGTACAGGCGGCGCATCATCCGGCGGCGGACACCGGCCAGCTCCGGGTGCTCGTAGCGGTTGGACAGCTCGTGCGGGTCGGCGTCGAGGTCGTACAGCTCGTTGACCGACTCGGGGTTGACGACGAGCTTGTACCGGTCCTCGCGCAGCATCCGCTGCGGGTAGGGGAAGTGGTGGCCGTGGAACTCGGCCAGCAGCTCCTTTGGCCAGTCGGGGTGTTCGCCGCGCACCAGCGGGAGCAGGCTGTGGCTGTCGGTGGCCGGGGAGGGGTCGCAGCCGGCCAGCTCCAGGATGGTCGCGGTGCAGTCGGTGAGGGACACGAACTCCCGCCGCACCCGCGGTTCCTGGCCGGGGACGCGGATGATGCCGGGGATGCGGTAGATGTCCTCGTACATCGCCGGGCCCTTGTCGTGCAGCCGGTGGGCGCCGGTGAACTCGCCGTGGTCGGCGGTGAAGAACACGGACGTGTCGTCGGTGAGTCCCAGTTCGTCGAGGCGGGTGAGGATGCGGCCGATCTGTTCGTCGATGAGGGTGACGTACCCCCAGTAGACGGCGATCAGCTTGCGGGTGACCTCGATCGGCATGGTGTCGAAGGTCCAGTGCGCGCTGTAGTTGCGCTGCACCGGTGGTTTGCCCTCGAAGGTCTCCGCGATCGACGGCGGCAGCTCCACCAGGCCGGGGTCGTAACGGTCGTAGTAGGCGTCGGGCAGCAGATAGGGCAGGTGCGGGCCGAAGAAGTGGGTGGCCAGGTAGAAGGGGCGGCCGTCGGCGGCGTACCTGTCCAGCTGCTCGATCGTACGGGTGGCGAGGTAGTACTCGAAGGTCGCCTCCACGGGCTGCTGGAGGCGGGCGGCGAGCAGGTTCCCCGGATTGCCGTTGGGGGTGGTGCCGCGGACCGGATCGGTGATGCGGTACCGGGGGAGGCCGCGTTCCTCCAGGTAGGCCAGGTAGTCCGGGTGGTCCACGGGGTTGTGCCAGCCGGGCAGGTCGGGTCCGTCGAAACCGTGGGAGGCGGCGTTGCGGTGGGTGCCGACGTGCCACTTGCCGACCAGGCCGAGCTGGTAGTCCCGTTCGGCCAGGGCGCGGGGGAAGGTGAACGCGTCCTCGCGCAGATCCTCCAGATAGCCGACGTTGCGCTCGTAGTTGGCCAGCAGCCGGTGGCGGAACGGCGCCTGGCCGGTGAGCAGACTGGCGCGGGCCGGGGTGCAGATGGCGGTGGGCGTGTAGCAGCGGTCGAAACGGGTGCCGGTCGCCGCCAGCCGGTCCAGGTTCGGCGTGGCCACGTGCGGATTGCCGTAACAGCCGAGGGTGTCCACGCGGTGCTGGTCGGTCATCAGGAACAGCAGGTTCATCGGGCGGCCGCCTTGGTGTAGAGGTCACCGGCGTAGAACGAGGACGGGTCGGGCGCCTTGTCCAGCTGTCCGGTGCGGACGAAGAAACGGCTCATGCCGTCCAGCCACTTCCCGACGGTGCCGTCCTCGGTCCTGGCCACGAGTTCGGCGGTCGTCATCGTCTTCACGTGTTTCGCGTCCGCCGCGACCTTCGCCTCGTCGGCCTTGAGCAGCTTCGCGGCCAGCGCGATGGACTCCTTGGGATGCGCGGCCCGCCAGTCGTTGGCCTCCTGGAGGACCGTGACGACCTTCCGGTCCCGCTCCGCCTTCCCCTTGGCGGCGGAGACGAACGCGGTGGGGAAGGCGGAGCCGGGGATGTCCTCGGTGCTCGCCACCTCCTTCAGTCCGGGCACCTTCTCCTTGATGGTGTCGATGAGGGGGTACCAGATCCCGGCGCCGTCGATCTGCCCGGAGGCGAATGCGGAGACGACGGTGGGCGCGTCCATCGCCACCTTCGAGATGTCCTTCATCGTCATCCCGGCCTGCTGGAGCGCGAGATTGAGCGCCATCTCACCGGACGTGCCCTCGGGGACGCCGACCTTCTTCCCCCTCAGGTCCCGGATGGAGGTGATACCGGGCCTGGCGATGACCCGGTCGGCGTAGGTGAGGGTGTTGACCGCCACGATGGTGGCCTTGCCGGAGGCGGGCAGCCACAGGGCGCCCGGCCCGATGTAGCCGTAGTCCAGATTGCCGGTGCGCAGCGCCTGGATCTGCACCGGGCCGTTGACGAACACCTTGGGGGCGGCGGTGAGGCCGTGTTTCTTCCACAGGCCCCGCTCATCGGCGATCGCCAGCAGGCTGGCCCCGTTGTAGTCGGCGATGTAGCCGAACCGCACCGTGGAGCCGCCGCCGTCGCCGGAGGACGAACACGCGGCTACCGAGAGCGCCGCACCGGTCGCGGAGAGTGTGCGTATGAAGTCACGTCGGCTCATCCTCATCGGGGTGAGTCCCTTCGAAAGGTATTGCGGAGGAAAGGAGGGAGGTCAGGCGGCGGAACCGGCCGGGGACTGGTGGTAGACCTGGGTCCAGACGTCGTTGCGGATCCGGGCGAACTCCGGGGAGAGCCGTATCTCCTCGGTACGCGGATAGGGCAGGTCCACATCGATGACCCGGTGGATCCGGCCCGGCCGGGCGGCCATCACGACCACCCGCCCGGCCAGGTACACCGCTTCGTCGACGTCATGGGTGATGAACAGGACGGTGCGCCGCTCCTTGGTCCAGGTGTCCAGCAACTGGTCCTGCAACTGCACCCGGGTCAGCGCGTCCAGCGCCCCGAACGGCTCGTCCATCAGCAGCACTTCGGGGTCCACGGCGTACGCGCGGGCGATCGCGCAGCGCTGCTTCATCCCTCCGGAGAGGGTTTTGGGCAGGGCGTCGGCGAAGTCGGCGAGCCCGACCAGCTCGATGGCGTGGTCGGCGCGGCGGCTGCGCTCCTCGGCCGGGACGTGTGCCAGCTTCAGCCCGAACTCGACATTGCCGCGCACCGTCAGCCAGGGGAACAGCGCGTACTGCTGGAAGATCACCCCACGGTCCGGGCCCGGCCCGGTGACGGGCGCGCCGTCCACCGTGACCGTGCCGGAGGTGGGCTCCGCGAGCCCCGCCACCATGCTCAGCAGGGTGGACTTGCCGCAGCCGGACGGGCCGACGACGGCGACGAACTCCCGGTCCCCGATGTCCAGCGAGACGCTGCCGAGGGCGGTGAAGGTGGTGTCCTTCATCGGGAAGGTCTTGACCACGTCCCGGAAAGAGATCTTGGTGCTCATCGGCGCTCCTGCCACGCGGTGAGACGGCGTTCGGCCAGCAGCAGCAGCCGGTCCATGAGCAGGCCGATGACGCCGATGCTGATCAGACCCACGAAGATGGTGGGCACGTCGTAGTAGGTCTGGGCGTGGACCATCTCGAAGCCCAGCCCCTTCTGGGCGCCGATCATCTCGGCCGCCACCACGGTCGCCCAGGCCGCGCCGAGCCCGATGCGCATGCCGACCAGGATGAACGGTGTGGACGCCGGGATGACCACCTTGAGGAAGACGGTCCGGTCCGAGGCGCCGAGGACGCGTGCCGCGTCGATCAGCGTCCGGTCCACACCGGTCACCCCCTGGAAGGCGGCCACCACACAGGACATGAACGCCGCCAGGAAGATGACGAAGACCTTGGGCGTCTCGCCGATCCCCATCAGGACGATGACCAGGGGGATCAGCGCCAGCGGCGGGATCGTGCGGAAGAACTGGACGTACGGCTCCAGCAGGCCCCGGGCGACCGGGTACCAGCCCATCAGGAACCCCACCGGCACGGCGACCGCGGTGCCGAGCGCGAATCCCAGGAGCACCCGCCGCAAGCTGGCCAGCGCGTCGTCGGTGAGGGTTCCGTCGGCGAGCAGTTCCCGCGCTCTGGAACACACGGAGAGCGGTCCGGGGATGTCCGCGAGCCCCGCGGCGGCGGTCAGGGCCCAGATGGTGATGCCCAGGACGAGGGCGATCAGGTTGAACACGAGGGGAGGGACGGCGCGGCGGGTGCCGCGTGGCGCTTCCGGCGGAGCGGGAGTCTTCTCGGGCGCGGTGACCACCGTCATGGACGCCTCGCGGGGTTCATGGGTACTCCTCTTCGGCCCGGACGGGCCGGTTCAGCCCGGACGGGCCGGGTAACGGCTGAGCAAAGGGGATTGGTGAAGGACCAGGGCGATGGCACCCAGGGCGCCACCGGCCTCGCCGAGCGCGGCCGGCCTCAGATCCACGCGGTCCCGTGAGATCGGCAGGATGTGTGCGCGCAGCGCCCGTTCGACCGGCTCGAAGAGCGGTGTGCCGGCGGCGGCGAGCTCGCCGCCGAGCACGATCACCCCGGGGCCGACCGCGTTGCACACGGCGGCCAGCACGGTGCCGACCTGGGTGCCTGCCGCCTCCAGCGTGCGCAGCGCCGGCGGATCGCCGGCCTCCAGTGCTCCGAGGAGCGCGGCCAGGTCGTCCGCGTGTCCGCCCGCGCGGCGGTAGGCGGCGAGTACGGCGCCCACCGAGGCCACCGTCTCCAGGCAGCCGGTGGCGCCGCAGGAACATCGTCCGTCGCCCGACTCGACCGCGATGTGGCCGAACTCCCCGGACAGGCCGTACGCCCCGCGGTGCAGGGATCCGGCCACGACCAGCCCGCCGCCGACACCGTGCGACAGCCGCAGGTACAGCACGTCCTGGCCGCCCGCCGCCGCGCCCCAGGTCGCCTCGGCGAGCGCGGCGAGCCGGGTGTTGTTGTCCACCAGCACCGGGGCCTCGAAGCGCTTGCGCAGCAGGGCGGGCAGATCGGGGGAGGGGCGCGCGGGCGCGGATTCCGCGTCCGGATCGCCGACCGGGCCGACCACCCCCACCCCGATGGCGCTCAGCGCGCCCAGCCGCAGGGCGCCGTCGGCCAGCGTGCCGACCAGCCGCTCGGCCAGGGCGATCCGCTCGTCCCAGGGCAGTTCCGGGTCGTGCGGCTCACTGGCCGAACCGATCACCTCGTGGGCGACGTTGACCGCGGAGACATGCACCACCCGGCGGGCGAAGTCGATTCCGATGGCCTGGCCCGCGC
>NZ_BBOX01000380.1 GCF_001553455.1 Streptomyces hygroscopicus subsp. hygroscopicus | reverse complement strand
CCGGCCGCCCCCGCCTGCGCGGGGCCGTACCGGGTGCGGAGGCGACCACGGCCCCGCTCTCGATCAGTTCGGTGACGATATCGCTGAGGGTCGTCCGGGAGAGCCCGCTGTGCTGCCCCAGTTCAGCCCGGCTGAGCGGGCCGTGCTTGCGCAACAGCTCCAGTACCAAGTCCTCGTGTCCGCGCCGCAGCCGGGACAGGGGGCCCTCCTGATGGGGGTGCATGCGAACAGCATGGTCAGGTCGCGCTATTTCTGTCAACGGTCCGGAAAAAACGAGGTCCAGGCGTCGCGGGCGCCCCGGGTCCGCCTCGTGGCGTCCGGTCCGCGCGGTGGGCGCGGGCACGGCGACGGGCGGGCCACCGCCCCGCGACGGCGTGTGGCGGCGTGCGGCGGCGTGCGGCGGCCGGTGGGGGCCCGGCGCCGCGCGGGCCGCGCCGGACCGTCACCGGTGCTGGGGGACGGTTGGCTTGACGCCCCCTCATGCATAGCCTGTGCTCCCGGCCGCGTTCGGCGCCGCCCCGGCTCCCTCGTCTCGAGGGAGACCTGTGACGCCTCTCCGGCACCCGCCGCGTGGGGCGCGGAGTTCGCCGGGGAGCCGGTCGTCGGCCGCGTGCGGAGCTGTTGGCCGACTCTTCATCACGAGGACACCTGCCGCCGCCGGTCAGGGGATGCGATCATGCTGCGTACTGACCTGAACATGCCAACCCCCCCTCCCGGTGTGGAGCCACACCGGAGGCGATCAGGAGAGCACAGTGACGAAGCATTCGCGGATCCGCAGGGTGTCCGCCATCCTCGGCAGCGCCATCGCGCTGGTCGTGGCCTTCCCGGGCAGTGCGCTGGCGGATCCGCCCACGGCCCTGCCCGCCAACGCGGACGCCACGGAGCAGGCGTTCGAGCCGGCCTTCGACTACGACACGGACGGTTGCTACCCCACGCCCGCCATCGGGCCCGACGGGACGATCGCGGGCGGCCTCAACCCGAGCGGGGCCCTCAACGGCCAGTGCCGCGACTCCTGGGACCTCGACAACACCAACGGATACGCCCGCTCCACCTGCAACAACGGCTGGTGCGCCATCATCTACGGCCTGTACTTCGAGAAGGACCAGGCCGTGGCCGGCAGCGGTCTCGGCGGACACCGCCACGACTGGGAGCACGTCGTGGTGTGGGTGCAGGACAACGAGGCCAAGTACGTCGCCACCTCGGCCCACGGCGACTTCACTGTCTACGGCCGCGACCAGATCCTCTGGGACGGGACCCACCCCAAGGTCGTGTACCACAAGGACGGTCTGAGCACCCACTGCTTCCGCCCGGCCGACTCCCATGACGAACCGCCGGAGAACCACGACCACACGTGGCAGTACCCGGCGCTGGTCGGCTGGAACGGCTACCCCGCCGGGCTGCGCGACAAGCTGAGTCAGGCCGACTTCGGCAGTGCCACCTTCGGCCTGAAGGACGACACGCTCAACGCGCACCTCGCCAAGGCCAAACCGTCCGGGGTCCCCTTCGACCCCAACGCGTGAACTGCCCGCCCCGGGAGGCGGAACGGCGTCACGGGCCCCGCCTCCCGGGCCGCACCTCCGGCCCGGTCGGCGCCGGGGAGGGCTGGGGAGGTACGGGGAGGTTCGGGGAGGTACGGACGATCAGGCCAGGGCCGGGGAGGTTCGGGCGGTCAGCACCACCCGGTGGGATCGGGGAGGACCGGTCGCGGGCGGAGAGGGACGGGCGGTCAGCACGTCAGCGCCGGGGGGCGGCCCGGGTGGTCAGGGCGTCGGTACCGGGGGCGGCTTGGGTGGTTATCAGCGTGTCAGTGCCGGGGGTGGCCCGGGTGGTCAGCGCGTCAGCGCCGGGATGGCCCGGGTGGTGGCGGCTCGACCTCCAGGTGGTGCCGACGGCGCGGCCCCCGGTACTCCAGCGCCTCCCAGCCCAGGCGCCGCAGCACAGCCGCACAGTTCCGCAACGCCTCCTGCGCCGCGTATCCGGCACCGCTTCCCGGCGGGCCCAGCCACTCGACCCGCACCACCCCGGCCCGTTCCGCCGGGCCGAGACAGTATCCGGTCGCGACGCGGTGCCCGTCCGCGTCGACGGCGGACGGCGGAACGCCGGCGGCCTCCAGGGCGAGCGCCACGGCCCGGATCGGCCGACGCCGCTCCCATTCGGCGGGCACCCCTTCGGGGTCGGCGGCGTCGGTGTTCATCAGCCGCCGGATCTGCAACAGCCCCTCGAACGCGGTCCGTACCGCGGCCCGCCGCCCCCGGTCGTCGCTAGAGGGCGCCCCCGCCGCACCGGTGGCCACTTCGAACTCCGCCATCCCCTTGCCCCCTTCGGATGTGGCGTCGTCCCGTGGGCGCGGCGGTGGCCGGTGCCGTCGCGGACCGCCGGCTTCGGCCACGGCTACGACCACGGCTTCGGCGAAGGCCGCAGGAGCCTCCTGGGGCACATTGTGGCCGATGTCCCCCAGGGCCCGGGTGTACGCGGGCCCGAGGACCTGCCCCGTGCCCCGGT